>DASSLA010000065.1:0-2803 GCA_035689885.1 Marmoricola sp.
CCCCCCCCACCCTCCGCTCACGGCTCATAGCCGCGATCCGCGCCGTCATGCCGAGGCTTCATCACGCCCCGATCGACTTCATGGTCGCCGCAACCAGCCGTTACCCATCCTGGGACGTGTCAGTGTGCCGGGCGGAGGGCACCATGTGCACGTCGACCAGCCAGACGACTGGCTCGCATTCACGACCCCGTGGCTGCAAGAGCTGGGGTAGTCCAGCAACCGCGTGTGCCGCGATCCGATCGTGCAGGACCGCACATACCTTGACCTGAGACGTCCGGATCTGCCGCTGAGAGCGTGCGCGCGAGACCGATTCATCCCCGGTCCGTCGTGGGCCGATGAGTCCGGGGCGTCGGGGGAGTCGGTCAGTTCATGACGGAGATCTTCGCCACGGGGATCGCCATGGGCGAATCGCCGCGGTGGCACGACGGTCGGCTGTGGATGTGCGACTGGATCGCCGGCGAGGTGCTGTCCTTCTCGGCTGCCGGCGATCGTCGGGTGGAGGCGCTCGTTGACGGGCTTCCCTTCTCGATCGACTGGCTACCGGACGGCCGACTCGTGGTCACCACCCCCGATGGCCTGTTGGCGGGCACCCCGCTGAAGCCCTACGGGGCCTCCGGTCAGCCCTTCAACGAGATCGTGGTGGACCGCCACGGCAACTGCTGGGTCGACATGCCCGGCTCGATGCCCTGGGAAGAACGCAAGGCCGGGCTGGTCGGTGTCGTGCGGCCCGACGGGTCCTGGCAGCAGGTCGCCGACGACGTCTGGTTTCCCAACGGCATGGCGATCATCGACGACACCACACTGGTCGTCGCCGAGTCGCACGCAGACCGGCTGACGGCATGGACCCTGGCCTCGGACGGTTCGCTCACTGACCGACGACTGTGGGCAGAGCTGAGTGAGAACGACGCACCGGACGGCATCTGCGTCGACGAGACCGGGGCGGTCTGGTACGCCTCCGTCCCCCAACAGAAGTGCGTCCGTGTCGCCGAGGGAGGTGAGGTGCTCGAGACCGTCCTGATCGACCGGGGTGCATTTGCCTGCATGCTCGGCGGAGACGCCGGCCGCACGCTGTACGTCGTGGCGAACCGCTACGGCCCCGAGGGCGCCTCGGACGGCGCAGTCTTCACCACACAGGTGACCGTGCCCAGAGCCGGCCGCCCATGAACGGGTGGCCGATGCGTGAAGGCAGCCAGGGCATCCTGAGACGGCCATGGCAAGTCACTCCTCGGCGCGGGGCTGACCTCCCTCGTCGTTTCGCCTTGAAGTCGGGAGTGTCATACCACCGCCTCTCCTGCGGCGACCGCTAGATCGGGGTTCACCGGATCCAGGCGGGTGCGTCATGCTGGGGGCGTGGTCGTTCTGGTACCGAGGCAACTGCGGATGACGGGCATGACGGGCAATGTGCCGTATTACGGGGGGCGCTTCACCCCCGCTCAGGCGTTCGCCGCGTCGCACCCCTCGCCACGACCGGCCCCGCCGCGACCAGCCCAGCCACGCGCGGACCCGCCGAACGCGGCCGGACCGCCACGGCGCGATCCGTTGGAGGCGCTCGACCACCTGCTCGAGACCGGGGTCGTGGACCAGCAGGAGTACGAGCAGCTCCGTGCCCGCATCGCGCGATGAGCGGGCCGGTGCAGGTCCTCGTCGTCGGGTTCGAGGAAGCATCATTCTCCGGTGAGGTCATCGCCGAACTGACACGGCTGGCCGAAGCCAAGGTGGTCCGGCTCATCGACGTGCTCCTCGTCCACCGTGATGTGGACGGGGCGTTCGACACCCTCCCTGCGCCACTGGGCGTCGATCCTGGACTCGGCCAGGTTGCGGCCGACGTCCTCGGTGGCACTGACGCACCACCCGTTGATGGAGACTCCTGGTCGCTCGCCGACATTGTCGAGCCCGGCTCGGTCGCCGCGGTGGCGCTCATCGAGCACCTATGGGCTGCTCCCCTCGTCGAGGCGATCGGGTCGGCAGGCGGCCGCGCGCTCGGCGAGCTTTGGCTCCCACCCGAAGACCGTGCCCGCTTGCCGGGATAGCCGGATCCACTCGAGTGGGCGACTGCGCCGATTCAGCGGCAGGTCGCCCAGACCGCCCGCGTCGTTCCGCGTTCGACGGTCCTGAAACGACCGCTCGTGCCGCGACTCGGGCGATTCAGGCACCGAAGCCAAGGAAGACGAGGAGTCGTCTCTCGAACTCGACCAACGACGTCGCCTCGAGCCTGCCACGCACTTTGTGTGCGTTGCTCCTTCGGACAGTGGTGATCTTGTCGATCATCAGGAAGCTGTCCTGGTCGAGTCCGTTCTCCTCGTCCGCATGGACCGGCACCCGCAACAGAGGCGCCTCGACTGCGGTGCTCGTGAACGGGCACACCGTCACCGAGTCAGTCGCGTCGAACCGGTCGTCCTGGACGATCAGTGCTGGCCGGGGCTTGTTCGAATAGACGCCGCCGGCGACGGTGACGATGTCCCCGCGTCTCATTCGTCCCAGGCGTCGGAGACGGCCTCGACGAAGTCCATGTCGTCACTCGCGCGGTCAGCAGCCGCAACGCGTTGGGACTGGCGGTGAGCTTCCGCGGCGAAGTCTGGCGAGCGCACGTCAGGGACCCAGATCTGGACAGGCCGCAGCCCTTGGGCTCGCATCCGGGCCCGGTATGCGCTCACACGCTCTCGTACGGCCATGCGCACATGTTACATGTAACGCGACGACCGGCCCAGGGATCGGAACGGATCTGCCGAGCCCAGGTGCGCTTGCGCTGACGCCACTACCGAAGTTGAGTCGGACGTCGAGTTCACCGCCCGCGTGATTGAAG
>DASSLA010000066.1:0-14455 GCA_035689885.1 Marmoricola sp.
TGGCCTGCACCTGGCCCATGCCCGGCCAGTACACCCGGGCGTCGATGCCGCCGATCGCAGCCGCGTGGAAGTTCTCCTCCGCCGCGGGGAAGGACATCTGCGACCAGATCGGCCGCTCGCTCTCGACCAGCGCGCGCACGACGCCGTAGTAGAACGCCGCGTTGGCGAGGATGTCGATGACCGTCGGGCCCGCCGGCAGCACGCGGTTCTCCACGCGCACGTGCGGCCTGCCGCGCACGACCTCGTAGACCGGCCGGTTCCAGCGGTAGACGGTGCCGTTGTGCAGGCGCAGCTCGTCGAGGTGCGGCGTCCCGCCGTCCTCGAGCACCTGGCTGGGGTTCTCGTCGGACAGCACCGGCAGCAGCGCCGGGAAGTAGCGCACGTTCTCCTCGAACAGGTCGAAGATCGAGGTGATCCAGCGTTCGCCGAACCAGACCCGCGGCCGCACCCCCTGCTCCTTGAGCTCCTCGCTGCGGGTCTCGGTGGCCTGCTCGAACAGCGGGATGCGGGTCTCGGCCCACAGCTGCTTGCCCAGCAGGTACGGCGAGTTGGCGCCCACCGCCAGCTGGATCCCGCTGATCGCCTGGGAGGCGTTCCAGTACGCCGCGAAGTTGTCCGGGCTCACCTGGGTGTGCAGCTGGGTGCTGGTGCAGGCCGCCTCGGGCATGATCGACTCCGAGGTCGTCCGCAGGCGCTCCGCCCCGGAGATGTCGATGACGAGGTCCTCGCCGCGAGCCGCGAGGATCTGGTCGCTGAGCAGCTTGTAGCGCGGGTTGGGGGCGATCGTCGACGGCCCGAGGTGGCCCTCTTCCAGGGTCGGCAGGATGCCGATCATCACCATGTGGGCGTCGACCTCGTTGGCCTTGCTCTCCGCATGGTTGAGGCTGTTGCGCATGTCGTCCTCGAACCCGGACACGCCCCGGGAGTCCAGCCGCCGCGGCGGGGCGTTGATCTCGAGGTTGAACTGCGCCAGCTCGGTCTGGAACGCGGGGTCGGCGATCGTCTCCAGCACCTCGGTGCCCTTGAGCGCCGGGCGGCCGTCGTCGTCGACGAGGTTGAACTCGATCTCCATGCCCGTCATCGGGTTCTCGATGTCGAACCGCGACTCACGCAGCATCCGGGCGAACACGTCGAGGCAGCGGCGTACCTTCTCGCGGTGCCTGGTCCGGTCCTGCCGGGTGAACTCCTGGAGGTCCACGTCCTCGCCCATGGAGGAAGACTAGGGCGTCAGGCGACCGCCTACGAGGCCTGATCACGAGGACGGTGCACCACCTCCTCGGCCGCCAGTGCGGCCAGGGCGTCCTCCGGTGGTGGTTCCCAGACCGTGGGCGGGACGGCGTCGGTGAGCACGCGCGCCACGCACTCGGCCAGCGGGTGCTCCGGCTCGACCTCGAGGCAGCGGTCGACCGCGCACCACGCGAGGGCGCCCTCACCGCGCTGCCAGGCCGCGAAGGCCAGCACCGAGGCGGGCCCGGGGACCAGCGTGTGGGGAGCCCGGCGCACCAGCTCGAGCCAGAGCGCGACGTGCGCCGCGGCGGTTGCCCGGGTGATCTCGCAGACGGCGACCTCCCGGGCCGCGCCCTGCGTGCACAGCACCAGGACCCGCGCGACGTCCCCCGTCGGCAAGGGCCCGGCACCACCCACCGACCGCCGGATGCGCCGCTGCAGCCACCGCGCCTCGTCGCGCAGTAACGCGTCGTCCCTTCCGAGGCCCTCCCGGAGCTGCTCGGCGTAGCGGGACGCCGCGAGCACGATCTCGGCGTGCTCCTCGTCGTCGGTGCCGATCAGGCTGTCGGCGAGGGCGGTGCGGTCCGGATGCACGACACCGCCGTCGTAGACGTGCTGGGCGGTGAACCGGTGGCTCTCCAGGTCGTACGGCGTCCCGCCGCTGCCGTCGTCGGGCACCGGGAACCAGCGGCCGTCGTCGGCGCGCAGCACGTCGATCACCTCCACGCCGTGCTCCAGCAGCCGGCCGAGCACCAGGTCGGCCTGCGACGCGGCGGCGCCCTCGTCGTCGGTGTGGAGGACCAGCGCGGCCCGGCGTACGTCGTTGCGCAGCACCGCCGCGAGCAGGAGCTCCGCGACCTCCTCCTGGTCGGCCAGGTCGACGGGCAGGTCGACCCGGGCGTGGAACGAGGTGCCGACCGGCCCGAAGGTCAGCAGCACGACGGAGTCCTGGGGGTGGAACCCGAGGACCACCGGCACGAGGGCGATCAGGTCGGCGGGGCCGCGGGCGGTCAGCTTGGTCGGGCGTGACGTCGTCATGGCGTCACCCTCGACCGGCGGGAGTCACTCGCCCAGGTCCCTCGGGCGCCCCGGTGGACAACTGCCCGCCGTGGCGGCCTGTGCGCGGCAACTGGTCAGTGCGACGATCGCCGCGTGCGCACCGAGCCGACGATCCTGCACGTCGACCTCGACGCCTTCTTCGCCTCGGTCGAGCAGCGTGACAAGCCCTCGCTGCGGGGCAAGCCGGTCGTCGTCGGCGGTGTGGGCGGACGCGGCGTGGTCGCGACGGCGTCGTACGAGGCCCGGGCCTTCGGCGTGCACTCGGCGATGCCCACCGCGGAGGCACGGCGGCGTTGCCCGAACGCGGCGTTCCTGGCGGGCCGGTTCCACGCCTACCGCGACACCAGCCGGGCAGTGATGGACCTGCTCCGCTCGATCAGCCCGCTGGTGGAGCCGCTCTCCCTCGACGAGGCCTTCGTGGACCTCGCGGCCGCCGACCTCCCCGACCACTCGGTGGCGACGGTCAGCGCATTGGCCCGTGACCTCAAGCAGCGGGTGCAGGAGGTCACCGGCGGCATCCACGGGTCGGTCGGCATCGGCTCCTCCAGGCTGGTCGCCAAGATCGCCAGCGACCTCGACAAGCCCGACGGCCTGGTCGTGGTCGCGCCCGGCATGGAGCGCGACCTGCTGCGCCCGATGCAGGTCACGGTGATCCCCGGCGTCGGGCCGGCCACCGCCGAACGGCTGCGACGGGTCGGGGTGCACACGGTCGAGGAGCTCGAGCAGCTCACCGTGGACGAGCTGGTGCGTCTGCTCGGGCGTGCCCACGGGACCGGCCTGTTCGCGCTCGCGCGGGCGCAGGACGACCGGGAGGTCCAGCCGGAGCGGGAGGCCAAGTCGATCAGCGTCGAGGACACCTACGACACCGACCACGTGGACAAGCGGCTGCTGGAGGCGCTGCTGGAGCGGCAGGCGGCGAAGGTCACCGAGCGGCTACGCAAGGCTCGGCTCTCCGGGCGCACGGTGTCCATCAAGGTGCGGCTGCACGACTTCTCCACCCTGAGCCGATCGGCGACGCTCCCCGCGCCGTCGGACGACGGACGCCAGATCGCCCGCATCGCGAAGGCGCTGCTGGCCGAGCTGGACACCTCCGGCGGGGTGCGGCTGCTGGGCGTGGGCGTCTCGGGCCTGGCGGACTGGATCCAGGAGGACCTCTTCGCCGACGAGGAGGAGCCCGAGCTGGTGGTCGATGCCGACACCGACGCCGCCATCGCGGCCGCGCAGCGCCGCCGCGGCTGGGTGCCGGGCCTGGACGTCGAGCACGTCGAGCACGGCCGCGGCTGGGTGTGGGGTGCCGGGCGGGGCGTGGTCACGGTGCGCTTCGAGACCGCCGAGACCGGTCCGGGGCGGGTGCTCAGCCTTGCGGCCGACGACCCCGGGCTCAGCCCCTTCAGACCACCCGAAGCCTGACCTCCTCGCCCGGCCGCAGCTGCGCACACGTCGGCAGGTCCTCGGGCAGCACCACCCCGACGACGGGGTAGCCACCGGTGGTCGGGTGGTCGTTGAGGAACACCACCGGCTGACCGCTCGGCGGCACCTGCACCGCGCCGAGCACCATCCCCTCGCTCGGCAGCTCCTCCTCGCGGACCCGGCGCAGCGCGGTCCCCTGCAGGCGCAGGCCGATGCGGTTCGACTCGCTGCTCACGACGTACGGCGCCTCGGCGAGCCGGGCCAACGACTCGGGGTCGAACCAGTCGTCCCGCGGCCCGAGGCGCATCCGCAGCTCGTGCCGCACGGGCTCCCAGCGCGTGGTCTCCACCGGAACGGCGTGCCCCTGCGGCTCACCCACGGGCAGCACGTCGCCGTCCCGCACCGGGTCCGGTCCGATCCCGGAGAGCAGGTCGGTCGACCGCGATCCGAGAGTCACCGGCACGTCCAGGCCCCCGGAGACGGCCACGTAGCAGCGCAGCCCGCGCTCGGGAGTGCCGAGGACCACCTCGGAGCCGGCCCGCACGATCACCGCCTGGCCCCACTCCCGGGCACGCCCGTCGACGCGGACCGTGACCTGCGCGCCGGTCACGGCCAGCGCCATCGCCACCCCGGTGCGGAGTCGCACCCCGCCGCCGAGGCTCTCCAGGCCGGCAGCACCCTCGTCGTTGCCGACCAGCCGGTTGGCCAGGCGCAGGGCGGGGCCGTCGAGCGCTCCCGACCGGGGCACGCCGAGATGCGCGTGCCCGGGACGACCGAGGTCCTGGACGGTCAGCTGCGGTCCGGCGGCCACCACGGTCAGCGTGCGGTCGGCCTTCGGCTCAGTCATCGACGAACCTCACCTCGGTGCCCGGTGTGAGCAGGGCGGGCGCGGACCGCCTCAGGTCCCACAGCCGCTCGGTGGTGCGGGCGACCAGCTGCCAGCCACCGGGCGAGGACCGTGGGTAGATCCCGGCGTAGGGGCCGGCGAGCCCCACGGATCCCGGCGGCACCTTGGCTCGCGGCTCCTCCAGCCTGGGCACGTGCAGCTCCTCGGGGAGTCCGGTGAGGTAGGCGAACCCGGGGGCGAAGCCGCAGAACGCCACCACGAACGTCGTCTCGCGCACGCGCTCCACCACGTCGTCGACCGACGTCCGCCAGTGCCCGGCGACCTTCTCCAGGTCCGGTCCGTCCCAGGTGACCGGGAGCTCGACGAGCTCGGCCTCGACGTCCTCGGCCGCGGTCAGCTCCCAGTGCGCGACGCGAGCGGCCACGTCCGCGGCGTCGGGCACGCCGTCCAGCAGGAGTGTGCGGGCGGCCGGCACGACGTCGCGGCAGGTCAGCTCCCGGGCTTCGCGGCGGCGGAGCGCCTCGGCGTACGCCGCGCGCACCTCCTCGCTGCTGCCGCACTCGAGCAGCAGCGCGTCCTCGCCGACCCTGCGGACCTCCACGACCGAATCCTCGCAAACTCCCGGGGACGACCCGGTGAGCTCTGCGGGCCGACGGGTACCGGTGCGGCGGAGCGGACCCGCGTGGGAGCACACATGAGGGGGCCCGAGCGAGTATGAGTCGCTCGGGCCCCACCAGGTGAGACGCGGTGATGTCGCCTCGAACCGGGGACTACCGCAGGTGCCGGTCACCCCATCACCCGGTGACCTCGCCGTGAGTCTCCTCGCGGCCGGACCTGCAGTATTCATCCGGTCCGCCGCTCCCCTTGCGGGTCGCGGTGGGAGATTTCTACGGCAGCCCGGGGAAGTCCCACAAGTGGTTCCCGCAAGATTTCCGGGACTTTCCCCGGTGCTCCACAGAAGCTCCACCCGGATCCACAGTGCCCCCCACTTCTCCACAGCCGATCCACAGGCTCCTGTGGACAAGACTGCTGGTCAGCGGGGTTCGTCGGCGACCCACGGACGCACGTCGTGGCCGGCCTCGAGCAGCGCCGCGCGCACCGCCCGCGCCGCCTCGACGGCTCCCGGGGAGTCGCCGTGCAGGCACAGCGAGGCGACCTCCCCCGCCTCGGCCATCCGTACGGCGTTGCCGGCGATCTCCTCGACCGGCTCGACCAGCGCACCCGGCTGGTCCCGGGGCACCAACCGGCCCTCGTCGGTGTAGCCGCGATCGGGGAAGCCCTCATGGACTCCGACCCGGCCGACCTCGCGAGCCAGCCGCAGGATGGCCGACCCGGGCAGGCCGAGCACGGGCAGTCCCCCGCTCCCCCGGAGCACGGCGGCGGCCTGGTCCTCGTCGTCGACCACCCGGTTGTAGAGGGCGCCGTGCGGCTTGACGTAGGCGACGTGCACACCCGCTGCGGCGGCGATCTCCTCGAGCAGCCCGACCTGCTCGGCCACCCAGTTGGTCAGCACGCCCTCGTGCACGTCCAGGTGGCGGCGGCCGAAGTTCTCGCGGTCCAGGTAGGACACCTGCGCGCCGATCACCACGCCCCTGACCGCGGCCACGTCGCAGACCCGGCGCATGGTCGCCTCGTCCCCGGCGTGGAACCCGCAGGCCAGGTTGGCGCTGGTGACCAGCTCGAGCAGGCCGTCGTCGTCGGTGACGCCCTCACCGAGGTCCGCGTTCAGGTCGATCGCCATGGTTCCAGTGTGCCCAGGTGAGGAATCGGGTGACGAATGTCGCTGAGAAGTGCCTGAGAAGTCGAGTTGGGTGCAACTTCACGGGGTACCTGCGCGTCAGAACCGGTGAGGCGCCGTGAGGCACCGAGGACGCGAGCGGGAATCCTCCACCACCCGCGGACGTTGGACCACAGAGGACCAAGCAGGACCGGTCCACCCGTAGGAAGGGAGCGAGTGCCGCATGACAACCACCCGCACGGAGCGCGAGATCGAGGGCCGCGACAGCGTCGGCCTGTACCTGGACGAGATCGCACGCACCCCACTGCTCGACGCCGCCACCGAGGTCGAGCTCTCCAAGACGATCGAGGCGGGTCTTTTCGCTGCGCACCTGCTGGAGGAAGGCCGGGTCGGCCGCCGCAAGGGCGGTGCCCCGAAGTACGCCACCGAGGAGGAGCTCCGCTGGATGGTGGCCGAGGGCGAGCGCGCGATGCGCCGCTTCATCAACGCCAACCTGCGCCTGGTCGTCTCGATCGCGCGCAAGTACGGCCGCAGCCAGATGCCGATGCTCGACCTCATCCAGGAGGGCAACACCGGCCTGATCCGCGCCGTGGAGAAGTTCGACTACGCCAAGGGCTACAAGTTCTCGACCTACGCCACCTGGTGGGTGCGCCAGGCGATCACGCGGGGCATCGCCCAGCAGGCCCGCGTCGTGCGCCTGCCCGTGCACGTGGTCGAGGAGCTCAACCAGGTGGGCTCGGCGCGCCGTACCCTCGAGCGGCAGCTGGGTCGCGAGCCCGACCCGGAGGAGATCGCCGCCGAGCTCGACATGGACATCGAGCGCGTGCTCGACCTGATGTCCTGGGGTCGTGACCACGTCAGCCTCGACACCCCGATCGACGAGGACGGCGACACCTCGCTGGGCGACCTGATCGCCCAGGAGAGCTCGCCCGGCCCCGACCTGACCGTGCTCGACACCGAGTCGCGCGACCGCCTCAACCGGCTGGTCGGGCTGCTCGACGAGCGATCGGCCGACATCGTGCGCTCGCGCTACGGCCTCGTCGACGGTCGCCAGCACAAGCTGGCCGACATCGGCGCCCGGCACGGCATCTCCGCGGAGCGGGTGCGCCAGCTGGAGCGCGAGGCCATCGCCAAGCTGCGCAAGATCGCCGACCCCGACCTGGCCGCCTGAGCGGTGCTCGGACCGCTCGGCGGACCCGGAACGGCCTGACCGCTCAGCCGGCGTCGGCGCCCGCCGAGACCACGTCAGCGAAGACCTCCGCGACTCGTTCGCGGAGGTCTTCGCGCGTCCCGGCGTTCTCGATGACGTGGGTGGCGATCGCCAGCCGGTCCTCCCGCGAGGCCTGGGCGCGGATCCGCGACTCTGCCTCCTCGCGAGTCCAGCCGCGGTCGCGCACCATCCGCTCGACCTGGACCTCCGGCGGCGCGTCCACCACCAGCACCGCGTCAAAGGTGTCGGCGCGACCGCTCTCGGCGAGCAACGGGATGTCGTGGACGACGACCGCGTCGTCGGCGGCGGCCTCCTCGAGCTCGACGATGCGCTCGAAGACCAGGGGGTGCACGATCGCCTCGAGCCGTCTCCGCGCCGACTCGTCGGCGAACACCAGCCGGCCCATCGCGGCCCGGTCCAGCTCCCCGTCGGGGCCGAGCAGCTCGTCTCCGAACTCCGCCACCACGGCGCCAAGGCCCGGCGTACCCTTCGCCACCACCTCACGGGCCAGGGCGTCCGCGTCGATGATCACCGCCCCGTGCTCGGCCAGCATCGCCGAGACCGTGCTCTTGCCCGAGGCGATGCCGCCGGTCAGACCCACCCGAATCGTCATGCGGGGATCATGGCAGCCGCGCCGCCGCGGTCAGCCGCCCTGTCCCTCCGGCTCGCTCCCCGGCGCGCTCACGCCCCCGCCGCAGCCCGGCCGGGGTCGCGATCCGGACATCCGGCCCGGACTGTGACAATGCCTCGGTGACTCCCCAGACCGGCGACCGTGTGGTCCTCCTGCTGCCCGGCTCGGTGGCGTACGTCGAGCTGGTCATCGAGCTGCTACGCCGAGGCGTGTTCCCGGTGCCGATGGACCCCAAGCTGACCGACTCGGAGCGGCGCGACCTGCTGGACTACCTCGAGCCGTCGCTGGTGCTCACCACCCAGACCGAGGTCGAGGAGCTGCTCGCTTCCCTGCGCCGTGCCGACGAGGTGGTGGAGCCGCCCCTGGGCCGGCCGATCCACCTGACCAGCGGCACCACCGGCCGCCCCAAGGGCGTGTTCTCCGGACTCCTCGACCCCGAGTCGGCCGAGGCGCTGATCGCCGAGGAGCGCGAGCTCTGGGACTTCCACGCCGAGGACGTCAACCTGGTGCTCAGCCCGATCCACCACTCCGCTCCCCTGCGCTTCGCCATGGGCACGCTGCTGGCCGGTGGCCGAGTGGTCGTCCCCGGCCCGTTCGACCCCGTCGTCGCGACCGAGGCGATCGAGCGGGAGCGTCCGACGACGATGTTCTGCGTACCCGCCCACCTGCAGCGCCTCTTCGCGCTGTGGGACGAGCAGCGGTCCCCCGACCTGTCGTCGTTCCGGCTGGTCGCGCACGCCGGAGCGCCCTGCCCGGAGTGGGTGAAGCGACGCCTCGTCGAGGAGTTCCCGGCCGGCTCGACCTGGGAGTTCTACGGCTCGACCGAGGGCCAGTTCACCGCCTGCCGCAGCGAGGAGTGGCTGGAACGGCCCGGGACGCTCGGACGTGCCCGCCCGGGCCGGGTGATGTCGGTCGACGACGAGGGACACCTGTGGTGCGCCGTACCGGAGCACGCCCGGTTCAGCTACTTCCGCGACCCGGACAAGACCGCCGCCGCCTGGCGGGAGACCCCGGACGGTCCTGCGTTCACCGTCGGCGACCTCGGCCGCATCGACGACGACGGCTACGTCTACCTCGACGGACGCCGCGAGGACCTCATCATCAGCGGCGGTGTCAACGTCTACCCGGCCGAGGTGGAGCAGGTGCTCGGGGAGGTCGCGGGCGTGGACGACATCGCGGTCTACGGCGTCGACGACGAGCAGTGGGGGCAGCGGGTGTGCGCGGCGGTCGTCGGAAGCGTCGCGCCGGAGAAGCTGGCCGCGCACGCCCGCGAGCACCTCGCGCCGGCGAAGCGGCCCAAGGAGTACCACCGGGTCGCGACGCTTCCGCGCACGCCCACGGGCAAGGTGCGTCGCCTCGACCTGCCCGAGCTGCTGGCCGACTGATGGGCTTCTCCAAGGCGGAGCTCGAGTCGTTCCGCGACGTCGAGGTGCCGGACCTGCTGCCTGCACCGGGCCAGGAGCTGCGCCTGCTGTTCGTCGGCATCAACCCGGGGCTCTGGACGGCCGCGGTGCAGACCCACTTCGCGCACCCGGCCAACCGCTTCTACCCCGCCCTGTTGCTCGCGGGCATCCTGACCGAGCCGGTCAACCCCTCGGCGGGGATGACCGACGAGGACCGGGACCGGTTCCGGGCCCGCGGCCTCGGCATCACCAACCTGGCCCGCCGTGCGACCGCGCGGGCGGACGAGCTCTCCCGTGCCGAGCTCCGGGAGGGCGCCGAGCGGCTCCGCGAGCTGGCGCAGGAGCGGTCGCCCCGGGTGGTCGCGGTCGCCGGGATCACGGCGTACCGACAGGCGTTCGGTACGCCGCGGGCCGCGTCGGGCCGCCAGCCCGACGACCTCGCGGGCGCCGAGCTGTGGGTGGTGCCCAACCCGAGCGGGCTCAACGCGCACCAGACGATCGCCACCCTGGCCGAGGCGTACGCCGAGCCGGCGCGGGCAGCCGGGGTCATCTGACGGCGCCATCCGAGGGGCACAATGGCCGGGTGTCCAGCCCGGTCGTGGGGCCACTCGTACTGGCCCTGGTCATCCTGCTGGCCGGTTGCTCCGGCACCGGCGACGAGCCGTCCGGCGCCCGGAGTCCGTCACCGTCACCGTCCCCGTCGACTCCGACCACCACGTCCCCGACGGAGCCCGGCCGGACGCTCACCGGGCGCCCGTCCCCCGGTCCCCGCGAGCAGGCACGGCTCGACGCGGCCCTGATCGAGGCAGCCTGGGACAACGACGTGCCCCGCGCCCGCCGGCTGGTGCGCTCCGGCGCGGACGTCAACCACCAGGACGAGACCCAGCAGAGCGCCTACCTGATCGCCACCAGCGAGGGCTTCCGCGACCTGCTCGAGCTCACCCTGCGCAACGGCGCCGAGGTGAACGACAAGGACTCCTTCAACGGCACCGGTCTGATCCGGGCAGCGGAGCGGGGACATGCGGCCGTCGTCGGGCGGCTGGTCCAGGCCGGGATCGACCTCGACCACGTGAACAACCTCGGCTGGACGGCGCTGCACGAGGCCGTGATCCTGGGCGACGGCGACGCCTCCGCTCTGGAGACGGTGCGGACGCTGGTCGCCGCCGGGGTCGACGTCACCATCCCCGCGGTGCGCGACGGGCGCACTGCCCTGCAGCACGCGAGCGAGCGGGGGTACGACGCGATCGCCAGCGTGCTGGAACGTGCGGACCGTCCGATGGACCGTCCCGGCCGCCGGATCCTTGCTGCCGCCCGCGACGGGGACGCTGACGGCGTGGCTCTGGCCCTACGGCACGGGGCCCGACTGGAGCAGCGCGACTCTTCCCGGCGTACACCGCTGCTCCTGGCGGTCACCGGCGACCACGTCGAGGCCGCGCAGGTCCTGCTCAACCTGGGTGCCGACCCGGATGCTCTCGACGGGCAGCACGACACCCCGTGGCTGGTGACCGGGGTGACCGGCAGCGCGCGGATGGCCGAGCTGCTGCTGGAGTTCGACCCCGACCTGACGATCCTCAACCGGTTCGGCGGTACCTCACTGATCCCGGCCAGCGAGCGCGGCCACGTGGCCTACGTGCGGCGCGTGGTCCAGACACCCATCGACGTCGACCACGTCAACGAGCTCGGCTGGACCGCGCTGCTGGAGGCGGTGATCCTCGGCGAGGGCACCCGTCGCTGGCAGCAGGTCGTGCAGATCCTGCTCGATGCCGGCGCCGACCCGACCATCCCGGACCGCAACGGCGTCACGGCCCTGGAGCACGCGCGGCGCTCCGGCCACGACGAGATCGCGAGGCTGCTGGCCCGCACAGGGTGACCCTCAGCCGGCCTGCTCCTCCGGCACGTCCATGCAGCTGAACGTCCGGCGGTACTGCTGCGGGCTGACGTGCCGGATCCGCCCGAAGTGGTGGCGCAGCGTGGCCGCGTTGGAGAAGCCGACCTGCGCGGCGATCTGCTCGATCGAGGCGTCGCTGGACTCCAGCAGCTGCTCGGCGGCGAGCACCCGCTGGTGGGTGACCCAGGCGTGCGGCGTGGTGCCGGTCTCCTCCCGGAACCTGCGGGCGAAGGTGCGCGGCGACATCACGGCGCGGCGCGCGAGTGCCTCGACGCTGAGGTCCTCGTCGAGGTGCTCGGCGATCCAGGCGAGCACGGGGCTCAGGGTGTCGGCCTCGCAGGTCGGTACGGCGGACTTGATGTACTGCGCCTGCCCACCGTCGCGCTGCGGGGGCACCACCATCCGGCGCGCGGTCGCGGCCGCGACGCGGCCGCCGAACCTGGTGCGCAGCAGGTGGAGCGCCGCGTCGATGCCCGCCGAGGCGCCTGCCCCGGTGAGCACCCGGTCGTCCTCGACGTAGAGGACGTCGGGCCGGATTCGGGCCTCCGGGTACATCTCGGCCAGGGCGTCCACGTGCCGCCAGTGGGTGGTGCACTCACGGCCGTCGAGCAGTCCGGCCTCGCCCAGGGTGAAGGCCGCGGTGCAGTGCGCCATGATCACCGCGCCGGCGGCGTAGGCCTCACGGACAGCCGTCGCCACCTCGGCCGACGGGTGGGTGAAGTCGCGCTTGGGGCAGACGCACACCAGGTCGGCCTGACGGACGACGTCGAGTCCGTGCTCGACGTACAGGTCGAAGCCGGAGGCTCCGCGCACGCGTCCAGGTCGTGGGGTGCAGACCTTGAAGTCGAAGACGGGGTTCTCGTCCTCGGGGTGGTAGGGCTCGGCAAAGACCTCGCACATCGAGCCGAGGCCGTAGGGCTCGGCTCCGTCCTCCACGATCACCACGACTTTCTGCATACCCCCGAGCATGGACCCGTGCTGGCAGAAAATCAATGCACAGTGACGTTTCTGCCACTGGTGGCAGGATCGCAACCGGCGCAGTATTACTGCCATGAGCATCGTGATCCTGACCCTCGCAGTCGCCGCACTGTTCGCGGTGACCTACTCGCTGATCAAGACCATGGCCAACGACGGCTATGGCCGCACTCCGTCGCCGCGCAGTCACGTCGACGAGTTCGACCCGGAGATCCACCTGTACACCGTGTGAGACCCCGGTGGCCGCTCAGCTGAGCGCGAAGCGCGCGTCGACGCGAGCGGCCACCGAGACGTCCTGGGGCACGAACGCCACCGCACCGTCGCCCTGGGACGCCGCAGCCCGGCTGAACGCCGCTGGACTGGCCTGGGACGGCTCGAGGCCCTCCCCCAGCATCCCGGCGTCGGCCACCGCGACGACGTGGACCCGTCCGAGGTCCAGCGCGTCGGCATAGGTCTGCGCCTTCTGCTGGGCGTCACGGACGGCCGCCATCCGCACGTCGCGCACCAGGGCGTTGCGGTGCGCGGCCGTGAGCGCCCACTCGATCCGCTCCACCCCGAAGCCGTCGACGCAGGACACCTGGGAGAGCCAGGCGCTCATCTGCGAGAAGTCGCTGAACTTCACCTGCAGCTGGGTGCGGGCGTGGTGCACCACCGGCAGCTGCTTGCCCTCGGCGTTCCAGGGTCGCTGCGCCCAGGTGCGGACCTGGTCGCTGGACCACCAGGTCACGGGGCCGCGCTCCCGGTCGTGCAGCGCCGCCACCGAGCTGGTCACCGCGTCGCTCGCGCGGCCGGTCGCGGTGTACACCGCCTCGGCCGAGGAAGCCTCGAGCACGACCTGGCCGTGCACGGTGGCGCGCTCGGCGGGCCGGAAGGCCACGTGCTCGCCGCGCACCGTGATCTCCACCCGCTCCATGGCAGGGGACTCTAGCGGCGCCCCGTCGGTGGGACGCGGCGGAGACAGCAAGGAGCCCGGCCCCCTGTCGGGGACCGGGCTCCTCCGCAGTCGTCAGACCACCAGCCGCCTGGGACTTACTCCTGGCCGCCGGTGAGCTTCTCGCGCAGCGCCTGCAGCGCCTCGTCCGAGGCGAGCGAACCGCCGTCGGTGTCGCCGGTCTGCGGGGCCTCGCCGCCACTGGAGTAGGAGGTCGCCTCGCCTGCCTCGACCTCGGCCTGCTTGGCCTCGGCCTGCTGCTTGACGTGGGCCTCCCAGCGAGCGTGCGCCTTGGCGTACTGGTCCTCCCAGGCCTTGCGCTGCTCCTCGTAGCCCTCGAGCCACTCCCCCGTGTCGGGGTCGAAGCCCTCGGGGTAGATGTAGTTGCCCTGCTCGTCGTACGTCGCGGCCATGCCGTAGAGGGTCGGGTCGAACTCCTCGGCCTCGGCAGCGGTCGCGGTCTCGTTGGCCTGCTTCAGCGACAGCGAGATCCGGCGACGCTCGAGGTCGATGTCGATGATCTTGACCATCACGTCGTCGTTGACCTGGACCACCTGCTCGGGGATCTCCACGTGGCGCTCTGCCAGCTCGGAGATGTGCACCAGGCCCTCGATGCCCTCCTCGACGCGGACGAAGGAACCGAACGGCACCAGCTTGGTGACCTTGCCCGGCACGATCTGACCGATCTGGTGGGTGCGGGCGAAGTGCTGCCACGGGTCTTCCTGGGTGGCCTTCAGCGACAGGGAGACGCGCTCGCGCTCCATGTCGACGTCGAGCACCTCGACGGTGACCTCGTCACCGACGGTGACGACCTCGCTCGGGTGGTCGATGTGCTTCCAGGACAGCTCCGAGACGTGCACCAGGCCGTCGACGCCGCCGAGGTCCACGAACGCACCGAAGTTGACGATCGAGGACACGACGCCCTTGCGGATCTGGCCCTTCTGCAGCTGGGTGAGGAAGCCGTGGCGGACCTCGGACTGGGTCTGCTCGAGCCACGCCCGGCGGGAGAGCACGACGTTGTTGCGGTTCTTGTCCAGCTCGATGATCTTCGCCTCGAGCTCCTTGCCGACGTACGGCTGCAGGTCGCGCACCCGGCGCATCTCCACCAGCGAGGCGGGCAGGAAGCCGCGGAGCCC
>DASSLA010000067.1:0-18347 GCA_035689885.1 Marmoricola sp.
CGCTTGCCTGGGCCGGTCCGCTCGAGGTGGGGGCCGGGGACCGCGTGGTGATCACCGAGATGGAGCACCACTCCAACATCGTGCCGTGGCAGCTGCTCACCGAGCGCAAGGGCGCCGAGCTGCGCTGGTTCGGGCTGACCGACGACGGGCAGCTCGACCTGTCGAACATCGACGAGGTGATCACCGAGAACACCAAGGTCGTCTCGCTGACCTGGGTCTCCAACATGCTCGGGACGATCAACCCGGTCGCGGAGATCGCCCGGCGCGCCCACGAGGTGGGGGCCGTGGTGGTCGTCGACGCCTCGCAGGCGGCGCCGCAGCTGCCCGTCGACGTGCAGGCCGTCGACGCCGACTTCCTGGCGTTCACCGGCCACAAGGTCACCGGCCCGACCGGCATCGGCGTGCTGTGGGGCCGCACCGAGCTGCTCGAGCAGCTGCCGCCGTTCCTCGGTGGTGGCGAGATGATCGCGACCGTGGCGATGGAGCGCTCGACGTACGCCGGCATCCCGCACAAGTTCGAGGCCGGCACCCCGCCGATCGTGGAGGCGGTGGGCCTCGGTGCCGCCGTCGACTACCTGACCGAGATCGGGCTGGACACCATCCATCGCCACGAGCAGGCCGTCACCGGCTACCTGCTCGAGGGCCTCGCCGGCGTCGGTGGCGTCACCGTGCTGGGTCCGCTCGACCCGAGGATGCGCGGGGGAGCGGTGTCCTTCGAGCTGGCAGGCGTCCACCCGCACGACGTCGCCCAGACGCTCGACAGCCGTGGGATCGCCGTACGCGCCGGTCACCACTGCGCGAAGCCGGCGCACAAGCGATTCGGCGTGCAGAGCTCGACGCGGGCGTCGTCGTACCTCTACACGACGCCGGCCGAGATCGACGCCCTGATCGACGGTTTGAACTACACCAAGTCCTACTTCAAGGTGTCCTGATGGATCTCGACTCCCTCTACCAGGAGATCATCCTCGACCACTACCGCAGCCCCCACAACGCGGGCCTGCGGGAGCCCTACGAGGCCGAGGTGCACCACGTGAACCCCACGTGTGGTGACGAGATCACCCTGCGCGTGCACGTCGAGGGCGAGCCCGGCCAGGAGGTCGTCAGCGACGTCTCGTACGACGCCGAGGGCTGCTCGATCAGCCAGGCCGCGGCGTCGGTGATGACCGACCTGGTCATCGGCGAGCCACTCGACAAGGCCTTCAGCACTCACGAGGCGTTCGTGGAGCTGATGCACGGCCGCGGGAACGTCGCGCCGGACGAGGACGTTCTGGAGGACGGCATCGCCTTCGCCGGGGTAGCGAAGTTCCCCGCCCGCATCAAGTGCGCACTGCTGTCCTGGATGGCGTTCAAGGACGCCACGTCGACGGCACTCGCCGAAGCAGGCAGCCAGATATCGCAAGGAGAGAAGTCATGACCGACCACAGCGATCTCCCCGAGGTCCCCGAGGCCACCGGCGGCGGCACCGCGACCGCCACCAAGGACGACGTCGTCGAGGCCATGAAGGACGTCGTCGACCCCGAGCTCGGCATCAACGTGGTCGACCTCGGGCTCGTCTACGACGTGCACCTCGACGAGCACTCCAACGCGGTGCTCGACATGACCCTCACCTCGGCGGCGTGCCCGCTGACCGACGTGATCGAGGACCAGACCAACTCGGCCCTCGAGGGGCTGGTCGCCGACGTGACGATCAACTGGGTCTGGATGCCGCCGTGGGGTCCGGACAAGATCACCGACGACGGCCGCGAGCAGCTGCGGGCGCTCGGCTTCAACGTCTGAGGGCGCGACCGGCACTGCCGGTACCTTTGCTCGGCTTCGGCGGCGGCCTTGGCTTCAACGTCGCAACCGTCGCCGACCGGCACCTGCTGGTGAGCTACTACGGGTCGGCCGCCGACCACGCCTTCGACAACCCTGACTTCGCCTACCACTACCCGCGGGCCTCGGTCCTCTCCTGGGAGCGCACGGTCGACTTCCTGGGCCGGCACCTGCCGACCTGACCCCGCCTCACCCCAGCTGCGCGGCGTCGACGCTCCAGTGCACGCCGTCGACGACGGCGTGGACCCGTTCAGGCACCTCGCCGTACGTCGGGGTCCAGAGCGCCCGATGCAGCCGGCCGTCGGGGAGCTGCGCCGTACGCCAGTCCTCGACGTCCTGCCAGTGCAGCGAGGGCCCGTCGGGTGCCTGCACGGCGACGGCGAGGCTGTCCTCGCCCACGGGACTGCGGGCGATGCAGGTGACCGGGTGGTCGGGGTCCAGTAACAGCGAGGGCATCTCGTGGGCACGCAGCTCCCGGCCCCATACCACCGGAGCGCCCTCGACGCTGCCGCTCAGCCACCACGAGACGGAGGCGTCCCGGGCGTCGGACACGTCGTCCGGCGCCGGGTCCAGGGAGAGCTCCTCCCAGTCCTCCTGCTCCCCGAAGTCCGGGTCCGGGCACAACCACACCCGACAGCCGGTCGCCTCCCGGACGTCGTCCGCGACCGGTCCGGCGACGACCACGACTCCCTCGTGCGAGGTGACCCGAACATGGTCCAGGTCGGTCGCCACCAGCGTGGTGTCCATCGGGGTCAGCTCGCCGCCCAGTCCCACGCCCACGACCCACAGCTCGAAGCCGTCCGGCGCGGGGTAGGCGAGCACCAGACGAGCCTCCGAGTCGCCGGTCGTCGCCCACGCCATCACCGGGGAAGCACCGCTGGGCGCGAGGGGGAGGCGCTCGGTGCGCACCGTCGCGCGGCCCCAGGCGGCAGGGTCGTCGATGTAGTGCACGGCCCCGTCGGCCGTGACCGCCAGCGCGGACGAGCAGGCGGTCAGCGCGACCAGTGGCCCGCCCTCGAGGACCACGCCCAGCGAGCTGTCGTCGGGGGAGCTGAACAGCACCACGCCCCGGCTCGAGTGGCTGCCGCCGACCAGCGGCAGGCCGAAGGATCCGCGCACGAGGTGGCTGACCCGGATCCCGCCGTTGTTCACGCGCTGCCAGTCCGGGGCCATGCGCGGCACCTTAGGTGGCCCGGTGCACTACCGTCCCCGACATGCCCGAAGTCCTCGTGCCGCCCGCTCGCCTGGCGCGGTGGGTCGAGAACTTCGCCGCTCGCCATGGCTCATCCGCACTGGATGTGCAGCAAGGGCAGCTCACCGGCATCGCGGACGACGGATCCACCTTCGCGGCGGCGCTCCCGTTCGGTGGGACGTACGACGGCCCGCCGGTCGTCGAGGACTTCGTGGCTTCGTGCCTGGCTCCTCCGCGGTGGGGTGTACTTCTCGTCCGGAAGGGCGGCTTCGCCGTCGCCCGGCTGCAGGGGGAGGAGCTGGCGGAGTCCAAGGTGGGACAGCGGCACGTGCAGGGTCGGACCAAGGCGGGTGGACAGAGCCAGCAGCGGTTCGCGCGGCGACGGGACAACCAGGCGCGCCATGCCTACGAGGCAGCGGCCGAGCACGCGGCACGGATCCTGCCGGGCGTGGAGTGCCTGGTCACGGGTGGGGACCACGCGGCGGTCGAGGCGGTGCTCGCCGATCGTCGGCTGGCCGATCTGGTCGTCGTACCCCCTTTCCTGGCGGTGCCGGACCCGCGTCGCTCGGTGCTGGACAAGGCTGTTGTGGATGCCGGGGCCGCGCGGGTCGACGTGGTGAACGCCTGACTCGTCCGCGGTTTGCGAAGATGGCGGACGTGTGGGAGCCGGACCCCTCGTGGCAGCACCTGCCGCACGCCACCGGTCCGGCGAGCGCAGGGGCGTGGCTCGCCGAGCGCGACGGCCGCCACTGGTTCGTGAAGCGCCTGGTGCGCCCCACAGACGATCCGCGGCTGCTCGACCCCACCCACGTCGGCTACTGGCGACGCGAGGTGGAGGTGGCGCTGCACCCCGAGGCGGTCGACGGGCCGGGGCTGGTGCCGCCGGAGTTCGGCGCGGTCGAGGAGGACGAGTCAGGTGCCACGGTCTGGAGCGCCGAGGTGGAGGGCCCTCCTCCGCCGGGGTTGTTCGTCGCCCGTGCGCTCGGCCGGTTCGCCGCCGTACGGACCGAGCCCGTGCCCTGGGCGTCGCGCGACCTGCTTGCCACCAGGCTGGCGATGGTCGAGGAGCGCGGAGGTTGGCCGACGCTGGCCCGCACGCCCCTGGCCGACGTCGCCGACGCGCTCTGGCGCCGGCGGCACCACTGGCTGCGGCTTCTCGCCGAGGGACCGCATGGACGGCTGCACGGCGACGCAGCCCCCGCCAACTTCATCGGCACGCGCGGCGCGGACGTGGTCGCCGTGGACTGGCAGTGCTTCGGCCACGGCCCGGCCGGCACCGACCTCGGCTACTTCGCGCTCTCCAGCCGGGAGGCCCTCGACGTCCTGCTCGAGACGTTCGTCGAGGCACTGGGCTCGGAGATCGACGACGACGCCGTCGCCCGCGCCGCCCGGGTCACTGCGGTCTATACCTTGCTCAGCAGGGCTGAGTGGGCGCTGGCCGCCGCTGCCCGCGGCGAAGGCGCCTTGGCCGGGAAGCTCCGCCACCCCGCCGTGACGCCACACCTACGCACCGTGCAGCGCCTGCTGGGGCAGATCGAGCAGCTGCTGTGACGGGGAGGGGCAGCACCCTTCACCCCTGCTCGCGGCTGGATCTCCTCAGGTAGTAGATCTCGCCTGCGGTGAAGACCAGCATCAGGGCTACGCCTGCGTACAGCACCCAGTCACCGTCGACGACGCCCAGCATGTTGAGGACCACGAGCACCAGCCCCAGCGTCGACAGAGCCGTGCATGCGAAGAACTCCGCGGGGAGCGGGGCGCGCTCTTCAACGGTGGGGTCGGTGCCTTGGCCGCCGCGCGTGCTCACGGCACGCACGCTGGCTGGAGGGAAGGCGCGCCAACGTGCGTACGGCCCAGCGCATGTCACCGGAGGCTGCCACGTGGACGTCACCCAGTCGACCGCGATCGCCTGCATCGCCTCCGGCCCTGGAGGCGCGTGCACTTTGGCCTCCGATACGGAGTCCGCCAGCAGGTCCTCGAGCTGCCAGGGCTCGTCCCGCCGGTGGCCGGAGAGCATTCGCACCGCCGGAGTGTCGACCAGGTCGGGCAGCACCGCAGTCCCGTCCCGTCGCACCAGCGCAGGATGGCAGACCGATCGTGTCTCTCTGCGGGCAACGCGAGGAATTGGACCTGACATCCCCTCTGAGCGCAATGACCCGTATGCGTCATTGCTGTGGGAGACGCATGACCCGACCCTCGTGAGATGAAGTCAGTGCTGGTCGGGTTGGTCGCGGGAGTCCTGCTCCTGACGACGGCCGGCTGCGGCTCGGACGGGGAGTCCGACGCCGGTTCCGCGGCCACATCACCCAGTGCCTCAGCGAAGGCCAGCAGCAGTCCGGCACCCACCTACTTCGGCGATGCGGAGAGCTCCGCCATCAACGACACGGCCCTGCCGGCCCAGGACGCGATCACCAAGGCGCACGGGGCGATGGCGCGCTGCGACCGCGTCGGGAGCTCCGACGGCTACCCGGCATGGCGCCGCTGCTGGCACCGCCTGCTCGACCCCGCCGAGAAGGGCCTGGTGGACAGCTCCGGCGTGCTCACTGAGCTGGCGGGCAAGCCGCTGCCGCCGCGCTGCGTGGCGGCACTGGAGGCCGCCGCGAAGGCGCTGCAAGGTCATGCACGCACAGTGGCCGCGGTGATGGCGGGCATCGACAGCCCCCGGCTCGGCGCGCAGACCCGGGCGGTCAACCGGATGCGGCGGGTGCTCGAGGAAGCACACGGGGCCTTCGGGAAGAGGTTCGGGGGACTGACCCCGCTCTGCTACTCACCCGAGGACCTGAAGTCCATCGAGGCCGAGCCCAGCCAGGTGCCCAGCGAGAGCCCCTGACGCCCTACCGCGTCACCACGTCCCGCCGCTCGAACGCCCAGAGCGCGAGGCCCGCCAGGGCCAGCGCCACCGCGAGCACGACGCCCACGGCGCCCCAGGGCACGTCCACGGCGGGGTAGCGGCCGAGGTGGCTGAACGGCGAGAGGTCCACCACCCAGTCGGGGAAGCGCAGCAGCTCGCCGAAGAGCAGGACGACGGCGCAGAACGCCAGTGGCAGCCACCCGACGACCGACCACGCCGGTCGCACCCCGACCAGCAGCAGCCCGATCGCACCGAGGACCAGCACGCCGGGCAGCATGACCAGCGTGGCGAGCGTCAGCTGGCCGACCCGGCTCCAGTCGCCGGTGACCAGTGCGTAGCCGGCTCCCATCCCGGCACCTGCGGCCGCGACGGCCACGAGCGAGCCGCCGGCGGTGATCAGCACGTTCGCCGCCCACCAGCGTCGGCGGGGAAGGGCCGTCGCGAGCAGGACCTCGAGCCGGCCGGAGTCCTCCTCCTCCCGCGGCCGCAGCGCGGACGAGACGGTGAAGCCGGCGGCGATCAGCGCGACCATCAGCGCCGCCGTGGCGTAGAACGCGTCCACGAGCGCACCGGCACCGCCGAGGAAGATGTCGCGGGAGAGCTCCGAGTCCCCGATCAGCGACTCCACGTCGTCACCGATGGACCCGTAGGCGATGCCGCCCAGCAGCATCCCCACCACCCAGCCGAGCACGCTGCCTCGCTGCAGCCGCCAGCTGAGTCCGAGCGCACTCTGCAGCCCGGGACCGGCCTGCTCCGGTCCGGGACGGGCGTGCCACAGGCCCGCCCCGAAGTCGCGCCGGTCGAAGGCGCCGTACGCCGCAGCCACGACGACCACCGCCGCGGCGACCAGGAGCAGCAGCGGCCACCAGCGCTCACCCGAGTAGGCGTGCATCGCCTGGTACCAGCCGATGGGGGAGAGCCACGACAACGTGCCGCCGCTGACGTCGCCGATCGCGCGCAGGGCGTAGCTGACCCCGATGACCGTGCCGGTGATGCCGTACGCCGTCCGCGTGCTCCCGGTCAGCTGCATCGCCAGCAGCGCCACCGCCCCGAACACCGCCCCGGTCGCCCACACGCCCACGCCCAGGGCCACCGCACCGGCCACCGCCAGTCCGTAGGCGACCAGGCTTGCCGCCACCCCGGCACCTACGAGCAGGTTGGCGACCAGCATCATGAGGAGAGCGGCGGTCATCGGCGTTCGACGGGACACGGCGCCGGACCGCATCAGCTCGTCGCGCCCCGACTCCTCCTCGGCGCGGGTGTGCCGCCCGACCAGGAACATGCTCATCAGCCCCGCGCAGACGGCGCCGAAGGCCGACGCCTGCCAGGCGACCTGACCGCCCGTGGTGTCCAGGGCGCGCGGCGGCCCGGCCATCGCGATGAACGCGGCGTTGCTCTCCATCATCGCCGCGGCCTCCTCGAACGCCGCGCGGGTGGTGTAGATGCCGTCGACGCCGGGGGCCTGGGACCAGTACAGCAGTGTGATCCCGGCGACGAAGCCGATCACGAACCAGCGGTCCCGCCGGGCGAACGCGCGCAGGAACACCGGCAGTCCGGTCATGCCGGCTGGTCCTCGGTCTCCACCTCGTCGCCGTAGTGCCGCAGGAAGAGCTCCTCCAGCGTCGGTGGCTGGCTGGTCAGCGTGCGAACCCCGAGGCCGGTGAGCACCTCGAGCACGCCGCCCAGCTGCACGGTGTCGACCTCGAACGCCACCCGGTGGTCCTCGACGACGAGGTCGTGAACGCCCGGGTGCCGCGCCAGGTCGGTAGCCGGTCGGTCGAGCTCGGCGCGCACCGACGTACGGGTCAGGTGGCGCAGCTCGGCCAGCGTGCCGGACTCCACGACCCGCCCGGCGCGCACGATGCTCACCCGGTCACACAGTGACTCCACCTCGGCGAGGATGTGGCTGGACAGCAGCACGGTGCCCCCGCCGTCGCGGTAGCGGTCGATGCAGCGCTGGAACTGGCTCTCCATCAGCGGGTCCAGGCCCGAGGTCGGCTCGTCCAGCAGCAGGAGGTCCGCGTCGGAGGCGAGCGCCGCGACGAGGGCGACCTTCTGCCGGTTGCCCTTGGAGTAGGCGCGTCCCCGCTTGCCCAGGTCGAGCTCGAAGGTCGCCACCAGCTCGGCACGACGCTGGGGATCGAGTCCGCCGCGCAGCCGGCCCAGCAGGTCGATGGTCTCGCCGCCGGTGAGATTGGGCCACAGCGTCACGTCGCCGGGAACGTAGGCGATCCGCCGGTGCAGCCGGGCGGCGTCGTGCCACGGGTCGCCCCCGAGCAGCCGCACGGTGCCCGCGTCGGCGCGCAGCAGCCCGAGCAGCACCCGGAGCGTGGTGGACTTTCCGGCGCCGTTGGGCCCCAGGAAGCCGTGCACCTCGCCCTCGCGCACCCGCAGCTCGAGCCCGTCCAGCGCTCGGGTCCGTCCGAAGGTCTTCACCAGTCCTTCGATCTCGACGAGGTGGTCCATGGGACCAACCTAACTAGGGTGCAGCCATGACCGCGTCACTCGACGACCCCGAGCTGCTGCTCGGCCGGTGGCGGATGTCGCGCCTCGTGGAGGACCGGCGGGAGGCCACCCGCAGCACGATCTCCGGCTGGTTGGACCTGACCCGCGTGGCCGACAACCGGATCCACTGGGCCGAGAGCGGGCGCTGGCACCGTCCCGACGTGGACGTGGAGGTACGCCGGGCGCTGTGGCTGGTGCACCAGGAGCGGGGCTGGTGGGTCCTCTTCGAGGACGGCCGGGACTTCCACCCCTGGCTGCCCGGCGACCCGGTCGTGCACGACTGCCGACCCGACACCTACGGCGGGCTGGTCAGCGGCACGCCCGAGCGCTGGACCATCCAGTGGGACGTGAGTGGGCCCGAGAAGGACTACACGATGGCCACGGAGCTGGTCCGCCCGTGAAGGGTCAGTCCTTGTGGATGCGGCTCATCAGCCGCCACGCGAGCGGCAGGCAGCCCGCAGCGAGCAGGATCTTGAACGCGTCGCCGAGCAGGTAGTTCTTCATCCCGATGTCGAAGGCCGCGCTGAGGTCGATGCCGAGCGACCACGCGAGGTAGGGGAGGCCGATCGCGTAGATCGCCAGGTTGCCGACCACCAT
Organism: Marmoricola sp.; assembly: GCA_035689885.1. Classification (GTDB taxonomy): domain Bacteria; phylum Actinomycetota; class Actinomycetes; order Propionibacteriales; family Nocardioidaceae; genus Marmoricola. The sequence goes on from DASSLA010000067.1 coordinate 8,955, forward strand.
CGTGGCGATCGTGAGCAGCGGTGAGCGGTCCCAGCCGCGGGCTGCCAGCGCACCGACGATGCCGGCGGCGATCACGAAGCCGATGATGTAGCCCAGCGAGGGGATCGCGAGACCGGAAGCCCCGTCGGCGTACCAGGGCACACCGGCCATGCCGGCGACGAGGTAGAGCGCGAGCGCGGCCATGCCGCGCTGCCAACCGAGCACGGCCCCGACACCGAGGGCGGCGAAGGTCTGACCGGTCACCGGCACCGGCGAGCCCGCGACCGGGATCGAGATCTGGGCCATCAGCCCGGTGAACGCTGCACCGCCGAGCACCAGGAGGACGTCGCGGACCGCTGCCCCGGGGACCAGGTCGGCGAGCACGAGCGGACGACGCTGGTGGAGCGGGACGGGCATGGCGGTGCTGGACATGTGGGACCTCCGGTCGAGTCGGGGGAGACGACCAATGTCTACCAGAGCACGAGCCCCGGGGATCGGTCGGTCGCCTACTGGACGGTCACCGAGGCGGCCCCCTCAGAGGTTGTTCGTCGCGAACGTGTCGCAGGCCCGGATCGTGCCCCGCTCCATGCCTCTGTTGAACCAGCGCATGCGCTGCTCGGCGGAGCCGTGCGTGAACGAGTCGGTGTCCACGCGACCGCCGGAGCGCTTCTGGATCCGGTCGTCGCCGACCGCCTGCGCCGCGTCGATGGCCCGGCGGATGTCGTCCTGGGTGAGCTCGGAGATGATCGCCTCGCCCTGGGCGTCGGTGGTCTGGGTCGCCTTGCCGGCCCAGGCGCCGGCGAGACAGTCGGCCATCAGCTCGACCCGCACGGCGTCGCTCCTCGGGCCCTGCTGCGTGCGGATGCGACCCAGGATGCCGAGCTGGTCCTCGACGTGGTGGCCGTACTCGTGGGCGATCACGTATCCGATCGCGAACGGCCCGCCCTCCGCGCCGAGCTGGCCCCGGAGCATGTCGTCGAAGAAGGTCACGTCGAGGTAGACGTTCTTGTCGTTGGGGCAGTAGAAGGGGCCCATCTGCGAGCTGGCCTGGCCGCAGCCGGAGTCGGTCGAGCCCTCGAACCGGATCGTCTGCACCACCTGGTACTGCTCGCCGGTCTCTCTGGGGTAGGCGTCCTGCCAGTAGTCCTGCACCGAGTTGGTGAACAGGTCGATGGCGCAGGCCTGCGAGTTGTTGGCGTCCTCGCCCGTCTGGCACTCGTTCTGCGTCTGCTGGTCGCCTCCCGTGCCCGCGCCGGTGCCACCGCCGGGCAGGCCGATCCCACCCCCCACGCACTGGGTGAGCACGACGAACGCGATCACCAGCAGGATCGTGCCGATGCCGATCTTGCCGCCGCGTCCACCGCCGCCGGGCATCGGCAGCCGCATGCCGCCTCCGCCCAGACCGCCGCCACCCTTGCGGGTCTGCACCTGGCTCTGGTCGATCCGGGCCTTGGGGTTGAAGCGCACGCTCGTACACTAGCCCTCCGGGGTCCGTCCGCCCCGGCCCGCTCGTCCCCGTGGAGCCAGGCTTTCTGGCACTCGCCCGCGGACGCCCCCCAACTGATTGAGCCCTGTCGTGATCACTGTGTCGAAGCTCGAGGTGCGTGCCGGCGCGCGCCTGCTGATGGAGGACGTGTCCTTCCGCATCGGCAACGGCGACCGGATCGGGCTCGTGGGCCGCAACGGCGCCGGCAAGACCACGCTGACCACGATCCTCGCCGGCGAGGCGCTCCCGGCGTCCGGCACGGTCACCTCCACCGGATCGGTCGGCTATCTCCCGCAGGACCCGCGCACCGGCGACCTCGAGGTGCTGTCGCGGGACCGGATCCTCTCCGCGCGCGGCCTCGACGCCGTCGTCCGCCGCCTCCGGGAGGCCGAGGCCGGGATGGGCAGCGACGACCCCGCGACCCGTGACCGGGCGATGAGCCGCTACGAGAAGGCCGATGCGGCACTGCACGCCGCTGGTGGCTACTCCGCCGAGTCCGAGGCGGCGCAGATCGCCTCGTCGCTCGGCATCGAGGAGCGACTGCTCGGCCAGCCGCTGCGCACCCTGTCCGGTGGACAGCGGCGTCGCGTCGAGCTGGCCCGGATCCTGTTCTCCGGCGCGGAGACCCTGCTGCTCGACGAGCCGACCAACCACCTCGACGCGGACTCGATCCTGTGGCTGCGGGAGTTCCTCCGCAACCACAAGGGCGGGCTGGTGGTGATCTCCCACGACGTCGGCCTGCTCGAGGCGTGCGTCAACCGGGTGCTGCATCTCGACGCCAACCGGGCCGAGATCGACGTCTACAACATCGGCTGGAAGGCCTACCTCGAGCAGCGCGAGACCGACGAGAAGCGGCGCAAGCGGGAGCGGATGAACGCCGAGAACAAGGCGAAGACGCTGACCGACCAGGCCAACCGGATGCGGGCCAAGGCCACCAAGGCGCAGGCCGCCCAGTCGATGCTGAAGCGCGCCGAGAAGCTGATGGCCGGCATCGAGGGGGAGCGGAAGGCCGACCGGGTCGCCCGCATCAAGTTCCCGTCCCCGGCCCCATGTGGAAAGACCCCGCTGACCGCGCGAGAGCTGTCGAAGTCCTACGGCTCCCTCGAGGTGTTCACCGACGTCGACCTGGCCGTCGACAAGGGCAGCCGGGTGGTCGTCCTGGGGCTCAACGGAGCCGGGAAGACCACGCTGCTGCGCATCCTCGCCGGGGTCGACCAGCCCGACACCGGTGTGGTGGTGCCCGGCCACGGGCTGAAGCTCGGCTACTACGCCCAGGAGCACGAGACCCTCGACACCTCCCGGACGGTGCTGGAGAACCTGCACGGCGCCGCTCCGCAGCTCACCGACACCGAGGCCCGGTCGGTGCTGGGGTCCTTCCTGTTCTCCGGGGACGACGCCCACAAGCCGGCCAAGGTGCTGTCAGGCGGTGAGAAGACCCGGCTCGCGCTGGCCATCCTGGTGGTCTCCAGCGCCAACGTGCTGTTGCTCGACGAGCCGACCAACAACCTCGACCCGGCCTCCCGCGAGGAGGTGCTGGCCGCGATCCGCTCCTACAGCGGGGCGATCGTGCTGGTCACCCACGACGAGGGGGCGGTGCACGCCCTCGAGCCCGACCGGGTGCTGATCCTCCCCGACGGGGTCGAGGACCTCTGGACGCCGGACTACGCGGACCTGGTCGCCCTGGCCTAGGAGCCCTGCTCCGCGAGGACGCAGGTCAGGGTCTGCTCGTCGCGGCCGCGGAGCACGACAGCCTCGGCCTCGCGCCAGTGCCCGGCCTCCTCGTCGGCGGCGGCTCGCACGCTCACGGCGCTCGCCACCACCCGCCCCGGCTGGTCCTTGGCGAGCTCGGTCAGTCGCGCCGCCTGGTTCACGGCGTCCCCGATCACGGTGTACTCGAAGCGCTGCTCGCCGCCGACGTTGCCGGCGACGACCTTTCCGGTGGCCACCCCGATGCCCGCGTCGCACTCGGGCACCTCCGTCCGCAGGCGACGCGCGATCGCCCGAGCGGCCGCCAGCGCGGCACCCGCGTGGTCCTCGACACCGACGGGCGCGCCGAAGATCGCGAGCACGGCGTCCCCCATGAACTTGTTGACCAGGCCCCGCCGGCGGTCGACCTCCTCGACGACCACACTGCAGAACCGGTTCAGCAGGTCCACGACCTCGGACGGCGGGGTGTCCGTCGCCATCTGCGTGGAGCCGATCAGGTCGGTGAAGAGAACCGTCACCGTCCGCGTCTCGCCGCCGAGCTCGGTGTCCGCCCGGACGGCCGCCTGGGCCACCTCGTGGCCGACGTGCATGCCGAAGAGGTCGCGGATCCGCTCCCGGTCGCGCAGCCCCGACACCATCTGGTTGAACCCCGCCTGCAGGAGGCCCAGCTGCGTGCCGTCGTACACCGGCACCTCCACGTCGAGGTCACCCTCGTCGACCCGGTGCAGCGCCGTACGCACGGACTGGATCGGGGCCACCACGGCCCGCGCGTTCAGCACGGTGACCAGCAGCCCGAACACCAGCACCACGCCGCCGAGGGCGAGCATGATGACCGCCAGCTTGGTCAGCGAGACGTTGCCGCGGGTCAGGGACAGGATCGCGACCGCGACGATTCCGGCCACGGGCACGCCGCTGCCCAGGCTCCAGAACAGCACCATCCGGCGGCCCACCCCGGACGGCGCGTCGAGGCGCTCGCGGCCGCTGAGTGCACGCGCCGAGATCGGCCGGAGGGCGAACTCGCTGAACAGGTAGGCGATCGCGCACACCACGGCAGTGGCGATGCCGACGGTGAGCAGCACCGTGACCGCGAGGTCCGGCTGCAGGACCGCGGCCAGCACCGTGAAGACGACCACGCCGCCCGTCCAGAGGGCTGCCTGCAGCAGGGTCAGTTGCCAGGGCACCCGCAGCGCGGCCCGGCGTTCGTCGTCCGTGGGCGTCCGGTCCTCGGTCGCCCACCTCAACGAGCGCAGCGTCGTGCTCGTGCCGACCCCGACCCCGACGAGCACCGCCAGCACGACGTACGCCGGCACGGCGATGGCCGCAGCGACCAGGGTCTCGCGGCTCGGCGTCGGGCGCGGCATCACCAGCACCGTCAGCGCCACCACGACGAGCGCACCGACCACGTTGGTCGCGACGAGCAGCACGGTGAGGAGGGTCTGCACGCGGACCCGGAGGGCACGGGGACCCTGGTCCGTCCCACCGAGCAGCAGGGACCCGAACGGGCGAGGTTTCACGCCGTCTCCTCCTCATCCGGTCGCGGGCTCAGGATCCCACGCGCCTGACCGACCTAGGCTTCGTCCATGACCAGCGCGCCGGGAGTACCCGCGACCCTGCCCGATCCACCTCTCCTCGAGGCCGCCGGCCTGCTGCTCGAGGTCGACGGAGCAGTCGCCACGATCACGCTGGACAAGCCCGGGCGCCGCAACAGCCAGACGCCGCGGATGTGGCGCGCCCTGGCCGCCATCGGGGCCGGCCTGTCCGCCGAGGTGCGGGTCGTGGTGGTGCGCGCCAACGGCGCGTCGTTCTCCGCGGGCATCGACACCCGCCTGCTGACGCCGGAGGGCCTGGCGGGGGAGGAGTCGGTTCACGACCTGATGCGCGCCGCCGACGACGCGGTGCTCGCGGCCATCGACGACTACCAGCGCGGGTTCGTCTGGCTCAGCGACCCGCGGTTCGTGACCGTCGCGGCCGTGCAGGGCCATGCGATCGGTGCCGGCTTCCAGCTGGCCCTCGCCTGCGACCTGCGCATCGTCGCCGACGACGCCGGTTTCATGATGAAGGAGCCGGCGCTCGGGCTGGTCCCGGACCTCGCAGGAACAAAACCCCTCGTGGAGGTTGTTGGCTACCCACGGGCGCTGGAGATCTGCGCCACCGCGAGGACGGTCATGGCGGAGGAGGCCCACGAGCTGGGACTGGCAACGCTCGTCGTACGACGCGACGAGCTCGACGCCGCCACGTCGGACCTCGTGGAGGCGATCCTCAGCAACAACCCCGGAGCAGTACGGGAGACCAAGGCCCTCCTGCAACAGGCCGCAGCCAACGGGCTGGACGAGCAACGTCTGGCCGAGCGCCGCGCCCAGCTTCGCAGGTTCAGGGAACTGGCCGGCGGATAGGAGGAGGTGCCGATGAGCACCATGCACCCGGGCATGATGATGCGCTCGCTGCGGCGCGACCCGTCGGTCGTCGAGCAGAAGCTCACTCGCGAGACGCTCCGCCGTGTCGCCGGCTTCGCCGCGCCCCACAAGCGGCTGATCGCCGCATTCCTGTTCTTCGTCGTCCTCGACGCAGGCCTCGTCGTGGTCAACCCGCTGCTGGTCAAGACGCTGCTCGACGACGGCGTGCTGAAGGGCGACGTGTCGCTGGTCGCCTGGATCGCCGTCGCCATGGGGGTCGTCGCGATCGTGGACGCGACATTCGGGGTCGCCTCCGGCTTCCTCTCCTCGCGCATCGGCGAGAGCCTGATCTTCGACCTGCGCACCAAGGTGTTCGCCCACGTGCAGCGGATGTCGCTGGCGTTCTTCACCCGCACCCAGACCGGTGCCCTCGTCTCCCGGCTCAACAACGACGTGATCGGCGCCCAGCGGGCGTTCACCTCCACGCTGTCCAGCACGGTGTCCAACCTGATCAGCGTGGTGGTCGTCGGCATCACCATGTTCGCGCTGAGCTGGCAGGTGACCCTTGCCTGTCTCGCGCTGTTCCCGGTCCTGCTGCTCGCCTCGCGCTGGGTGGGCAGCCGGATCAGCGGCCTCACCCGTCAGCAGATGGACGGCAACGCCGACCTCGGCAACGTGATGACAGAGCGGTTCAACGTCGGCGGCGCGCTGCTGCTCAAGCTCTTCGGTCGCCGCGAGGAGGAGGACGCGAAGTACGCCGAGAAGGCCGGCGTGGTGCGCGACCTCGGCGTGCGGATCGCCCTGGTGACCCGCATCTTCATCGCGATGATGATGCTCATCCCGGCACTCGCCACCGCTCTGGTCTACGGCATCGGCGGCACCCTCGCCATCAACGGCGCGCTCACCACCGGCACGCTCATCGCGCTGGCCACGCTGCTGCTCCGCCTGCTCGGCCCGCTGCAGGGGCTCTCCAACGTCCGCGTCGACGTGATGACCGCACTGGTCAGCTTCGACCGCGTCTTCGAGGTGCTCGACCTCAAGTCGACCGTGGTCGAGAAGCCCGACGCCGTCGAGCTCCCGGCAAACGCTTCGCGCATCGAGTTCGACCACGTCTCGTTCACCTACCCGCGGGCCGAGGACGTCTCGCTGGCCAGCCTGGAGACCGTCGCCCGGGTGGAGAACCGCGACAACGACCAGGTGCTTCACGACATCACCTTCACCGCCGAGCCGGGCCAGATGGTCGCACTCGTCGGCCCCTCGGGCGCCGGCAAGACCACGATCACCCACCTCGTCGCGCGGCTCTACGACGCCGGCGGCGGCGTCGTACGGGTCGGCGGCCACGACGTGCGCGACGTGACCCTGCAGTCGCTCGAGGACGCCGTGGGCTACGTGACGCAGGACGCGCACATGTTCCACGACAGCATTCGGGAGAACCTCCGCTACGCGGCCCCCGACGCCACCGACGACCACATCTGGCACGCGCTGGAGTCGGCCCGCATCGCGTCGCTGGTGCGCGGCATGCCCGACGGCCTCGACACCGTCGTCGGCGACCGCGGCTACCGGCTCTCCGGCGGCGAGCGCCAGCGGCTCGCGATCGCGCGGCTGCTGCTCAAGGCGCCGCCGATCGTGGTCCTCGACGAGGCCACCGCGCACCTCGACTCCGAGTCGGAGTACGCCGTACAGCGGGCCCTCGACGAGGCGCTCTCGGGCCGCACCGCGCTGGTGATCGCGCACCGGCTCTCCACCGTGCGCAACGCCGACCTGATCCTCGTCGTCGAGGACGGCCGCATCGTGCAGCGAGGCACGCACAGCGAGCTGCTCGCCGAGGGCGGCACCTACGCCGACCTCTACCGCACCCAGTTCGAGGAGGACGCCCCGCCGGTGCGCGACCTGATCGTCTGAGCTGATCGTCTAGGTTGACCGGATGGACCTCGGGCTAGACCGGCAGGTGTTCGTCGTCACCGGTGGCGGACGTGGACTCGGCCGCGCCACCGCGGACCTCCTCGTCGCGGAGGGGGCCCGCGTCGTGGTCTCCGGTCGCGACCCGGAGACCGTGGAGCGGGCAGCGCAGGAGCTCGGCGACAACGCCGTGGGCGTGGCCGCCGACAACGCCGACCCCGAGACCGCCGACCGGCTGGTGGCGGCCGCGACGGACACGTGGGGCCGTCTCGACGGTGCGCTGATCTCGGTCGGGGGACCGCCTCCGGGCAGCATGATGGACACCCCTGACGCGGCGTGGGCGAGCAGCTTCGAGTCGGTGTTCCTCGGTGCGCTGCGGATCGCGAAGGCGGTCGCCGGTGCCGTCGAGGGGCAGGGGTCGATCGCGTTCGTGCTGTCCAGCTCGGTGAAGGCGCCGATCGGCGGCCTGGCCATCTCCAACGGCCTGCGGCCGGGGCTCGCGATGGCCGCGAAGACGCTCGCCGACGAGCTCGGTCCGCGCGGGATCCGGGTCAACGGGCTGCTGCCCGGCCGGGTCGGCACCGACCGGGTGGCCGAGCTGGACGCTTCCACGGGCGACGCGGAGGCCGCACGCGCCAGGGCGATCGAGGCCATCCCGCTGGGACGCTACGGCCGGCCCGAGGAGTTCGCGGCCGCCGCCGCCTTCCTCCTCAGCCCGGCGTCATCCTTCGTCAGCGGGACGATGCTGCCCGTGGACGGCGGCATGCTCCGGGCGCTCTGAACTGTCGGCGCCGGCCGTCGCGGGCCGCCGCGAGCGCCCCCGGAGGCCCGGCGTCCCCTGCCGGCCGCGGTACTCGTCCCACGCGAGGTAGCCGAAGCCGAAGATCGCGAGCGCCCCGAAGAACCACCACTGCAGCCCGTAGAAGAAGTGCGGCCCCTCGCTGGTGTCGTCCGGCAGCTCCACCGGCTCGAGCTCGGTCTCGGGGGAGGGGGTCTGCTCGTCGAGGTCGAGGAACCCCCGGTAGAGCGGGTAGGGGAGCACCTCGGCGGCAGCACGCGAGGAGATCGCCCGGGCGGCGAGGTCGCTGACCTCGGTGGCGCCACCGGTCGCGTCGCGGCGTACCCATCCGGTGACGGTGACCTCGCCGTCGCCCGCCGCCGGCAGGTCGGGCCGCTCGTCGCGGGTGTTGTCGACCTTCAGCCAGCCCCGGTCGACCAGCACCGCCGTCCCGTCCTCGGTGACCAGGGGAGTGACCACGTCGACGCCGGGGCCGCTGTCGCGGGTCTGGTACTTCAGCACGATCGTGCCGCCCTCGTCCCAGGTGCCGGTGACCCGCACGCGCTGCCACTCGTCGTCCGGCGCGGGGGCTCGATCGGGCGACATCACCTCGTCGATCGGCACCGGGTCGGCGTGCCGGTTGGTCGAGACGACCTGGTTGTGCTCGCGGCGCTCCTCGAGACGGTGGAACTGCCACTGGCCCAGCTGGACGGCCAGCCAGGCCAGGAATGCCACCACCAGTGCGAACAGCACCCAGCGGCGACTGAGCAGGAACCTCACGCGGCGAGCGTAGTTCGCGGCCCGAGTGCCTAGACTGGCCGGGTGATGGGATCTGGGCTCGCTGACAGCTACGGGCGCGTGGCCACCGACCTGCGTGTCTCGCTGACCGACCGCTGCAACTTGCGGTGCAACTACTGCATGCCCGCAGAGGGGCTCGACTGGCTGCCCACCGAGGAGACGCTCACCGACGACGAGGTGGTGCGCCTGGTGCGCATCGGCGTGGAGCAGCTCGGCATCCGCGAGGTGCGGTTCACCGGCGGCGAGCCGCTGCTGCGCCGCGGGCTGGCTGACATCGTCAGGCGTACGGCGGAGCTGGAGCCGCGCCCGGAGATCTCGCTGACCACCAACGCGCTCGGGCTGGCCCGCACCGC
>DASSLA010000068.1:0-4760 GCA_035689885.1 Marmoricola sp.
GTCGACGGCGGGATGGTCGGCGAGCTGGCCGGTGAGCTCGAGGCCAGGCACCGCGCCGCCCGGGACGAGCTGCTCGAGGGCCTGGGGTCCGACCGCCACCTGCAGCTCGTCGCTGCCCTCGAGCTGCTGGTCCGCGAGCCACCGTGCACGACTGTCGCCGAGCAACCGGCGCGCACGGCGCTGCCACCCCTGGTCCAGCGCGACTGGCGGCGCGTCGAGGAGCGGGCGGCGACGGCGGCGGAGTGCGAGGAGCGCGCCGCGCAGGAGGCCGCGCGGCACGAGCTGCGCAAGGCCGCCAAACGACTGCGCTACGCGTGCGAGGCGGTGGCACCGGTCTTCGGGCCACCGGTCGCCGGCCTCGGTGCTGCTGCGGAGCAGCTGCAGGACGTGCTGGGGGAGTACCACGACAGCGTGGTGAGCCAGCACCTCGTGCGCAGGCTCGGTGCCGGCGGCATCGGCCCGGCGCTCCTGGAGAGGCTGCTGGTGCTCGAGCAGCAGCGTGAGCTGCGCGCCGAGGCCAAGCTCGACGACGCCTGGCGGGCGATCTCGGATCCGCGCCTGCGTGAGTGGCTGGTGGACTGACCGGTCGCCGGAGCACTTGGCGGCGAATTCCTCGTTTCGCGCCTTCGGCCGTTGCGACCCGTTTCGCCCGGGGGGAGGATCGAGAGCAGACGTGGCTCGGGCAGTGCCTTCTCCGGCGTGGCGCAGGACCCGAGTCGATCGGGCCAGGGGCCCACCGGACAGCCGGTTCGGCCGAGCAGCCACTTGTGACTGCCTGGAGGCAGACATGAACGATCGGCGTACGTGGTTGGTGCTGGCCCTGGTCGCCCTGACGGCCCTGGTGTCCGCGAGCCTGGTCGAGGCGGCGCACGCGACCGTGTCCGTCTCCCGGGCGGAGGTGAGCGGCGACCGGCTCCGGATCGAGGGCAGAGCCACGGCGAGTCGACCGATCACCGTCGACGGCGTGCAGATGGGCACCAGCAGCAGCTCCGGGGAGTTCCGCATCGAACGCTCCGGCTACACCCGGCCGGCGGACTGCACCGTGGACGTCAACGACGGCTCCGCGACGCCCACCAACGTCCGGCTGTCCGGGTGCACGGTGACGACCCCGACGCCTCCTCCTCCTCCTCCTCCTCCTCCACCGACGGCGGCCGTGAGCGCGATCGGGCTCAGCCCCTCGACGGTGACGGGCGGTGCTACCGCCACGGCCACGGTGACCCTCACCGCGCCCGCCCCCACGGGCGGTGCGGTGGTGTCGCTGTCCAGCAGCAACACTGCTGCGGCGATCGTGCCGGCCGGCGTGACCGTGCCGGCGGGCGCGAGCTCGGTCACCTCCTCGGTGTCCACGAGCACCGTCGGTAGCACCACCAGCGCCACGATCACCGCGGCGTACGCCGGCACGACGCGTACCGCGACCCTGACGGTCACCGGCACCGTCGCTCCTCCTCCCGAGCCCACACCGGGCGCGACGCTCGCCACCGTGAGCGTCGGCCCGACCAGCGTCCAGGGTGGGTCGAGCTCGTCGACGACCGTCACGCTCACGGCGCCGGCGCCCGCCGGAGGTGCGAGGGTCACGTTCAGCAGCAGCAACTCGGTGGTTGCCGCGGTGCCCGCCGACATCATCGTGCCCGAGGGCGTGAACAGCCGGGTGGTGGTCAACCACATCTCCACCACCCCGGTCGCGGCGACGACGACGGTGATGATCACGGGGTCCTACAACGGAGTCAGCAGGTCGGCCACGCTGACTGTCACGGCGCCTCCGCCCCCGTCGCCAGGCGGTGCCCTGGCCTCGATCACACTCGACCCGTCGACGGTCCAGACGGGCACCACGAGCACGTCCGCAACCCTGACGTTCACGGCACCGGTCGCGAGCGGAGGGGCGACGGTGTCGCTGGCGAGCAGCAACACTGCGATCGCCACCGTGCCCGCGTCGGTGACCGTCCCCGGGCTCGTCTCGACCGGCGCGTTCCAGGTGTCGGTGCGTTCCACGGCCGGTACGGCGACGATCTCGGCGACCTACAACGGGATCACCCGGTCGGCCGTCCTGACCGTCACCAACCAGTCGCTGCTGCGGATCATCACCGAGTCGCCACTCCCGAACGCGCGAGTCGGTGAGAGCTACGCCGGGTTCATCGAGGCGTGCTGCGGCCAGGGGACGCCGATCCGGTGGTCCCTGGTGAGCGGCCGGGTCCCCGACGGGCTCAGGTTCGCCGGCAACGACCTGCAGCTCTCCCGCACCACGGCCGTCACCGGCGTGCCGACTCGGGTGCAGACCTCCACGTTCACGGTCCGTGCCCGCGACCAGGCCGGTAACACGGCGACCAAGACGTTCACCCTCACGGTCGACCCGGCGAGCCCGCTGGTGATCACCAACGGCACCGACCAGCTCCGTGACGGCCAGGTGGGCGTGAGCTACGAGGCGAGCCTGTTCCCGGGCGGGGGAGTGCCGCCGTACTCGTGGTCGTTCGTCTCCGGCACCCTGCCCCCGGGCCTCTCGGTGCAGGCCTCACCGGGACGCGTGCTCGGGACGCCCACCACGGCGGGCACCTTCACCTTCACGGTACGGGTGAGTGACAGCGGCGGTCAGTCCACGACGGGACAGTTCACGATCCGCATCCTGCCCTGAGAGCCGTGTTGGTCAGGTGGCGCCATCGCCGCCGGGCCCGGGCCCATCAGTACTGAGCCTCCGACCGCATCACGTGTCTTGTGGCACCGGAGGCAGATCTGGAGGTCTGGATCGTCCTCACCGGGTTGCCGGACGGGCGAGTGCCCAGGCTGCGGCGGATGCGGCCAAGAACGGCGGCTTCATGGGCTTCAAGGCCAAGCAGGTCAGCGAGGGCGAGCAACGCATGCTCGACCAACTGCGTGAGGCCCTCGGCGAGTGACCCGCCAACCCGTGGAGAGAACCTGTGGCCTCCGGAGGCCGCGGCGGTCGCGTGCAGGGCGAAGCCGATCAGGGTCAGCACGATGCCGACGCAGAACGCCCCCACGCCCGTGAACAGCGCGGCCTGGAGGAAGGACGAGTCCATCGCCCAGCCGGCCGGGCTGGGAATCGTCGCTGGGTCCGTCTGTTCCCCGGCTTCTCAGCCTCCATCATCGCGAACGTTTGAAGGCGCCGCTCCAAGGGTTGGTCAGCGAGGCCTACGGCGCGGGGGACGGACCGGCGGACAACCCGGACCTTCTGGCAGCGGTCGAGGCCGCCACCGCGCAGGGCATCGTCGGGATTGTGGTCACCCAGTGCGCCCGCGGTTTGATGCAGCCGGGCGTGCGCGACGGGATCGCCCTCGTGCGGGCAGGTGCCGGGGTACGGCATGACCTGCGAGGCGGCCTGAGCTAGGTCGGCGTGCCGCTCGGTCAGGGGCACGGACCTGCCAAGGTCGCCGGCCTGATGCAGCGGGACCTTGCCGGAGAGGTCACGTGGTCGCACTGATTCAACCCCCGCAACTCCCCTCGCGCGGGTGAGGCGACCCCACGTGCGGAGAAGGAGACTGACCACTCGGGCGACCCCGTCCGACCGTCGGGGAGGGGAGCGGATCACCATGGCTGACCACATCCCGATCGGTCCCCGCCGGCGCCACGGACACACGTTCGTCGCGCTGCTCCTCGCCACTGTCGTGCTGAGTGCCTGCGGCGGAGGCGGCGACGGCAGTGGTGACGGCACGCTAGAGCCGAACGTCAGCCCCACCCGTACACCCGAGCGGTCGGTGACCGCGTCGCTCCCCAGCCCCACCCGCACCGCCGCGAGCCGGACCCTGTCACCGCGACCTTCGGAGCAGCCCTCCGACCGGCCCTCCGAGCAGCCGACCGCCACCGCGACCGTCACCGAGAGTGCAGCTCCGCGGCCGACGCGCACGGCCACCGAGACCGCCATCCGGACCACGACGGTGACCGCCACCCCGACCGCCACCCCGACCGCGGCTCCGGTCGAGACGCCCAGCGAGACCTTGGCGGCCCAACCGAGCGCGACGCCCAGCCCCGCTGCCGGTACGCCGGAGAATTCGAATGGCTTTCCCAGCTGGTGGTGGTGGCTCCTCGCCGCCTTGCTGGTCGCCGGCGCCGTGGTGCTGCCGTTGGTCCTGAGGTCACGCCGACGTGCGGCGTGGCATTCCGACCTGGTGTCCGCCGAGGACGAGGTGGCGTGGTTCGCCCGGACCCTGCTGCCGGAGCTGCGCACCGTCCGCACCGCTGAGGGAATCGGTGGAGGTTGGCGCGTGAGCGAGGAACGGGTGGCCGGCACCGAGGACCGGCTGACAACCCTGGTCGCGTCCGCCCCCGACCCGCAGTCGGCTGACCGCGCCATGACCCTCAGGGACGGCGTGCGCGCCGCACGGAACAGGATCCGCGAGCTGGTCGGCTCCCGCGCCCCGGACGCGACCGCGGACGTCGATGCGGTGATCGTCGACCTCGAGGCGGTCCTGGCCCCGCCGCCGACCGCGCCGACGACCGGCTGATCACCAGTCAGCTCGAGACGGACCTGCTGACGACCCGGTCGACGAGCCGTCGGCACGGGATGTCCTCCTCGACGATCTCGCCGTCTCGTGCGTACACCTTGAGGGCGCGGCCGCCGTCCTCGGAGCTGACGGCCTCGACGACCTCGCCCTCGGGCGTGAACCGGATGGCGACCCGGTTCCACGAGGCGTAGCCCATCTGGAGAGACCCGTCGAGAAGGGCTGCGTGGAACAGCGGACGCCGTTGGTCCTCCGCGTCGTAGTGCGGGCAGTAGCTGCCCTTGATCATCCCGAGTCCCTCGTTGAGCAGCT
>DASSLA010000069.1:0-2799 GCA_035689885.1 Marmoricola sp.
CGTCGAAGTCGACCTCGGACCAGACGACCGCCAAGGCTTCTCCTATGCGGCATCCCGTCGCCAGCATGAAGAACACGAGGTCGGGCAAGTCACGCCGCACGGCCTTCTCGTCAGACTGCAGCTGCTCGAGCAGCTGTACGCGCTCCCGGCCGGTCAGAGCTCGCGGTTCCCGCTTCGGCCGCGACTCGATGCGCTCGGCTTCGCGCACAGTGTTGTGCGTGACAGCGCCGTAGCGGACGGCCAAGCCCATCACACCCGAGATCACGCTCCGACAGCTCTTTGCTGTCGCGCCGCTCACGTCCGACCTGATGGCACCGATCACCTTGTCCACGAGTGGTGTTGTCACCTCCCCCAGACGGACCTCTCCCAACGCCGGCAGCACGTGGTTCTTCAGCTGGCGTCGATAGGTGTCTGTCGTGCCTGGCGAGCGTCGACCTTCGCTCACCATGACGTCGAGCTTGTCGAGCCAGACATCGGCAGCGGCGGCGAAGCGACTCATCGATGTCAGATCACCCTTGCGGCCGCCCGCAGTGCGGTTCTGCAACTTCTGACGGAGGTTCTGGGTCGCCGCCGTGGCGGATTTGCCGCTGGCCTGCACCTGTCTCGTCACACCGTCGAAGTCTCTGTACTGCGCAACTGCCTTCACCCAGCGCGGCTTGCCCTTGCCGTTCTCACCCATGGGGTACGTGCGGATCAGACCCCACGACCCGATCGGCAGTGGTGAGCGACCCACGGTGCTAGGAGGCGAGCACGCACTGGGCATCTACCCAGGCGCGCACTTCCTCGGGCCGGTATCGGATCTTGTTGCCCAGCCGATAGCTCGGCGGTCCGTACTTCCGGCACCGCCAGCCGTACAGAGTCTTGGGAGACAACGCGAGGTGCTCCGCGACCTCCTCGATCGACCACAGCTGCTCGAACCTGCTCGGGATCTCATCCATGCGTCCGTTCCTTCCTCGCGGCCGGTGTGCGGCCTCCCGACTCTTCATGGTCTGGTCACCCGTCAGGTCCTCAAGGGCACTTTCGTGTCCTTCGGACTCCGCTGCGCTCCACCCTTGACCACCAGCCGGGTGACCGAGTTCGGGCTGGTTGTCGGGAGGCCGCGGGCGAGTGGTTGCTAGCTGCGGGTGCGTGAGACTGCCGCGGACCGGACCGCAGCAGCGGCCTGGTCGAGGTCGAGGTATCCGCGGCCCACGTAAACGTAGGAGGAGACGAGCTCGAAGCCCTCGGGGAGGTCGGCGTCGTCGTCGAGGATGCGTCGTATGTCGGCGTCGGGGTCGAGGCCGGGGTCGCGCCGGTAGGCGCGGCGGGCGCGGCGGATCTGACCGAAGTTGACCGAGTAGGCGCGCGACTTGGTGATCGGGTGTCCCCGGAAACCGAGGGTGGTGAGGTTGTTGCGCAGCCGGGCATAGGAGTCTCCCTCGTCGGAGAGACGCATCGCGGTCTCGATGATCCGCACAGCATGAGGGGAGGCACCGACACTCCTGGCGTGGATCGCTGAGGACACCTGGTCGGGAAGGCCGAAGTCCTCGGTGGCCTTGGTCAGGTACTTCGCCAGGTAGGCCGCGACCTGCTCGGGGTGCACCACTCGTGCCGCGCGGTCGCTGTCGCGTTCGGCATCAGGCGTGATGGAGCGGCAGTCGACCTGGCTTCCCCACCGAAGCTGGTAGACGGTGCCGTCGCGCAGCGGGTCGCTGTTCAGCCGAACCGTGTTGACCGCGGCTCGGATGGCGTCCTCGAGGATGCCGGTGGTCAGCGGCAGATCGGTGGCCGGTCCGTCCGGTCCGAGCGGGCCGTCGAGGCGGATCGGGACGTGGATGTGGATCAGTCCGCGGGCCTGGAACTCGACCACCTTGGAGTAGGCGATGGTGCAGCGGGCTCTGAACTTCTTCACGCTGAGCCCGACGTAGTTGGCGAGGCGGCGTTGCAGGGCGATGGTGAACCGGCGCCACAGCTCAGGCGCGTGCCACTGCCAGAGGACGTGGCCGGTGTAGTCGTAGCACTCCCAGCACAACGGCTGCCCCACTTGCGGGTCGTCGTCCTCGTGATGCCGCTTGTTGCACCACAACGGCCGACCGTGCGCGCAGACTGGCTTGTCGCGCCGTGCCCGACACGGTCCTTTCTGGCGTATCCCGTGCACCGCCCCGAACGAGGGCGCAGTCAAAGTCGCGAAGGTGCAGGGGTGCTCGGCCACCGACGCCGGCACACCCTTGCCGCCGGCGAGCCCACAGACCAGCAGGTGCCAGGCGTCGCCCTTGTACTCGTGGCTGCAGGTCGGACAGACCGACGCTCGTCGGTTCCCGCAGCGCACGTAGGTGTTCCCGTCCAGCTCCCGGTCCGAGGAGTAGGTCTCGGTGACCTCCCCGGTGCCGGTGTCGACCAGCATCGTGGAGCCCTTCAACCGCACCGGACGCACACAGCCGCCGCCGCGCTCGATGGCTCGGTCGATCCCGACCTGGCCGAGCATGGCCGGGCTGAGCACCTCGGCGTGGGTCACGTCCGGTACCCCTGACCCGCGATCGCGGACTGCGCGTCATCGAGCAGCGCCCCGACGTGCTGGGCGTGGTCGGCGGCCGCGGTCAGCGCGGCAACAGCGGCCTCGATGCTGCGAGTCGGGTCGCCGCCGTCACATTCGTAGAGGTCGAAGACCGCAGTCGAATCGACCAGCCGGGCGGCAAGTTGTGCGGTGGCTTGATCGAGCCCGTAACCGAGGCGCTTGAGGTCGCCGAGCACGTCGTAGACACACGGCGCCGGCAACGGTGGCGCGGTGATGGTCTGGTGGTTGATGGCACGGACCGCCTC
>DASSLA010000070.1:0-3960 GCA_035689885.1 Marmoricola sp.
CCGCACGCCGGGTACATGTCCGTGGCGCAGGGCCTCGAGCGTCACCTGCCCGGTCGCCTGGTGGGCGTCTCAGTCGACGCTGAGGGACGGCCGGCCTACCGGCTGGCGCTGCAGACCCGCGAGCAGCACATCCGCCGGGACAAGGCGACCTCCAACATCTGCACCGCCCAGGTCCTGCTGGCCGTCGTGGCGTCGATGTACGCCGTCTACCACGGTCCCGAGGGACTGCGCTCGATCGCCACCAGGGCGCACCGGTACGCCGCCGTCCTGGCCCGCGCGTTGGCCGACGGGGGAGTGGAGGTCGAGTCGGAGGAGTTCTTCGACACGGTGACCGCCTTTGTCCCCGGTCGCGCGTCCGAGGTGGTCGCCGCGGCGCGAGAGAGAGGCGTGCACCTGCGACTGGTGGACGCAGACCGGGTCGGCATCTCGACCTCGGAGTCCACCACGGGAGCCACCCTGGGCCGGGTGCTGGAGGCGTTCGGGCTCGCCTCGGTCGACCTGGCCGCCCTCGACCAGGCCACCGGCGAGGCGCTCCCAGAGTCGCTGCGCCGCGCCACGCCGTACCTCACGCATGAGGTGTTCTCCACGCACCACAGCGAGACGGCGATGCTCCGCTACCTTCGCCGGCTCTCGGCCCGCGACTATGCGCTGGACCGCGGGATGATCCCGCTGGGCTCCTGCACCATGAAGCTCAACGCCACGACCGAGATGGAACCGGTGTCGCTGCCCGGCTTCGCCGACCTGCACCCCTTCGCCCCGGCCGAGGATGCGGTCGGCTACCAGCGGCTCGTGGTGCAGCTGGAGGAGTGGCTGGCCGAGGTCACCGGCTACGACCAGGTCTCCATCCAGCCCAACGCGGGTTCGCAGGGGGAGCTGGCCGGACTGCTGGCCATCCGCGCCTACCACCGGGACCGCGGCGAGGCGGCCCGCAAGGTGTGCCTGATCCCCTCCTCGGCTCATGGCACCAACGCCGCCTCCGCGGTGATGGCCGGGATGAAGGTCGTCGTGGTGAAGGCAGCCGACGACGGCTCGGTGGACCTGGCAGACCTGCGGACGAAGTGCGAGGAGCACAGCGACGACCTGGCCGCGATCATGGTGACCTACCCCAGCACGCACGGTGCCTACGAGGACACGATCGTGGAGCTCTGCGAGATCGTCCATGAGCACGGCGGCCAGGTGTACGTCGACGGGGCCAACCTCAACGCCCTCCTCGGCTACGCCCGTCCCGGGGAGTTCGGCGGCGACGTCTCGCACCTCAACCTGCACAAGACGTTCTGCATCCCGCACGGTGGCGGCGGGCCCGGGGTCGGACCGGTCGCGGTGCGCGCCCACCTCGCCCCGTTCCTGCCGTCCCACGCGGAGCACCCTGACGCGGACCGACGCGACGGCATCGGTCCGATCAGCGCCGCGCCCTACGGCTCGGCCGGAGTCCTGCCCATCTCGTGGGCCTACGTGCGTCTGATGGGTGCGTCGGGTCTTGCCCGGGCGACGGCGGCCGCGGTGCTGTCGGCCAACTACGTCGCGCAGCGCCTCGAGGAGCACTTCCCGGTGCTCTACCGCGGCCACAACGGGCTGGTCGCGCACGAGTGCATCCTCGACCTGCGCGGACTCACCAAGCAGGCCGGAGTCACGGTGGAGGACGTCGCCAAGCGCCTCATCGACTACGGCTTCCACGCTCCCACGATGTCGTTCCCCGTCGCCGGCACGCTGATGGTCGAGCCCACCGAGTCCGAGGACCTCGCCGAGCTGGACCGCTTCTGCGAGGCGATGATCGCGATCCGCGGCGAGATCGACCGGGTGGCCGCGGGGGAGTGGACCGCCGAGGCCTCCCCGCTGCGCGGCGCACCGCACACGGCCCGGGCGCTCGTGGGCGACTGGGACCGCGCCTACCCACGCGACCTCGCGGTCTTCCCGACCGGGATCGACCCGGACAAGTACTGGCCACCGGTCGCCCGGGTCGACCAGGCCTACGGCGACCGGAACCTCGTATGCGCGTGTCCGGCGCCGGAGGCGTTCGCGGAGGCATGAACCCGGAGCGCTGGCAGACCCGTCTCGACCTGATGCAGTCCGAGGGGCGGCTCCCCTCGATCGTCGCCGGTGTGCTTCGCGGCGGAGAGCTGGTGTGGACCGGGGCGGCGGGCGAGGGGCCCGGGGACCCCGACGTCCGGCAGTACCGGATCGGGTCGATCACCAAGACCTTCGTCGCCGTGGCCGTGCTTCGGCTGCGGGACGCCGGACTCCTCGATCTCGACGACCCGCTCGGCCGGTTCGTGCCCGACGCGGGGTATGCCTCCTCGACCCTGCGCGCAATGCTCTCCCACACGTCGGGCATGCAGAGCGAGCCTGTCGGACCGTGGTGGGAGCGGTCACCGGGCGGCGACTTCCCGACCCTCGCCGCCCGCAACGACGGTTCCGGAGCGGTGGCCGAGCCCGGTGACTTCTTCCACTACAGCAACCTCGGCTTCGCACTCCTGGGCGAGACCGTCGCCAGAATCGCAGGAACGACGTGGTGGGACGTGCTTGCCACCGAGGTCTTCGGACCGCTCGGGATGGCGCGGACGACGTACCACCCGGCTCCGCCGCACGCGCAGGGGTACAGCGTCGACCACTTCGCCGGCACGCTGACGCTCGAGCCGCACCAGGACACCCGCGGCATGGCGCCGGCCGGGCAGGCGTGGAGCACGATCCCGGACCTCGCCAGGTGGGCATCGTTCCTGGCGTCCGGCCACCCTGACGTGCTGACACGGGAGACCCTGCGCGAAGCCGCACGACCGGTGCCGCCGGCCGCGGACTACGGCCTCGGGTTGCGCGTGATCGAGTGCGGTGGACGACGGATGGTCGGCCACACCGGCTCGATGCCTGGGTTCGTCGCGAGCCTGTTCGTCGATCCCGACACCGGCGACGGGACGGTCGCCGCGGCCAATGCGACCACGGGCCTCGACACCGGCGGCATCCCGCAGATGCTGCTGTCCGACGATCCGGTCGCGCCCACGGCACCCTGGCGGCCAACCAGCGACGTCCCTGAGCCCGCTCGCGACCTCCTCGGGCTGTGGTTCTGGGGCAACACCGCCACCGAGCTGCGCTGGAGCAACGATCGGCTCGAGCTGCGCAGCCTGGTCCGGCCGGAGGGGGTCAACCGCTTCGAACTGAGCGGCCCCCGGATCGTCGGGACGGAGGGCTACCACCGCGGCGAGGAGCTCCACGTCGTGCGCAACGGCGATGCCTCGATCAGCCATCTGGAGGTCGCGACGTTCGTCTACACGAAGACGCCGTACGACCCGGCCGTCCCGATCCCGGGCGGCCATCCGGCGTGACGCCGCACCGTCGTTCACCCGGACGCGGTAGACCTAGGCCATGGCCGACCACCTGGAGATCGAACGCACCTACGCGGTCGACCCTGACGCGAGCCTTCCCGAGCTGACGCAGCTGCCGGAGGTGGCGGCGGTGGGGCCAGCTCGTGTGGATCACCTGGACGCGGTCTACTTCGACACCGCCGACCTCGCCTTGACCCGGGCCGGTGTCTCGCTGCGCCGCCGGACCGGCGGGGCGGACGAAGGCTGGCACCTCAAGGTGCCGGCCGGCTCCGGCCGCGACGAGATCCGCGTGCCGTTGACGCGGGCCCAACGGCATCCGCCGGCTGAGCTGCGCCGCACCGTGGCCGCGTGGACGCTCAAGGCGCCACTGGAACCGATCGCCACCATCGAGACCCGTCGCACCCGCCGGGACCTGGTCGCCGGGAACGGGTCGGTGCTGGCAGAGCTCGCCGACGACGAGGTGACCGGTACGCCGGAGGGCAGCGCCGGGTCGGTCGTCTGGCGCGAGTGGGAGCTCGAGCTGGTCGACGCAGGGGTCGACCTGCTGGAGGCTGCGGACGCGCTGATGGCGGGCATCGGGATCCGGCCGGGCGAGGTGCAGCGGAAGATCGTGCGGGTCCTCGGAGACCGTGCACCGTCGGAGCGG
>DASSLA010000071.1:0-6764 GCA_035689885.1 Marmoricola sp.
CCCCGCTTCTGCATCTCCGCCCACGTGTGCTGTCCCACGCCGGTCTGCCGGGCGCGTGCGAGATCGGCGTCGGTGTCCACGTCGAGCCGCAGCGACGGGACGTCAGCCCGCACCGCCACGGCACCGGACTCCTCATGACGACGGGCCGAGTCCGCGCCGAAGTGCGGGTCGAGGTCGACGCCCGGACCGGCCGCGAGCAGCGTCGTACCCGTGCCGCTCGCGTCGGCGACGAACCAGCGCGGTGACATCCCGGCGGTGAGGGCGGCGTCGAGGTCAGCGGTCCGCAACGAGGGCAGGTCGGCACACATGGCCGCCACCGACGTGCCCGGGTCCGCGAGCCGCACCCGGACGGCGGCGTGGCGCAGCGCGGCGTTGAGGTCACCGTCGCCCTCGTCGGGGAGCACTTCGACCCCACTGGCCTCGAAGCCCGCCTCGTCGGTGACCACGCGCACGGTGCGGACGTGGGCGGACTGCGCGGCGGCGGCGATGGCGTCCATCGCGAACGCGCGCATCAGGGCGACCCGGGTCTCCGCATCGGTCCCGACGAGGCGTGACTTGGCGCGGCTGAGCGTCTTCACCGGCACGAGCAGGGCGAACTTCTCTGACATCGACGCACGATCCTGCCAGCCCTCCTTACCGACCACGCGGACCGGGTGATGCAACAGCCCCCAGCGGAGCTCCGGGCAGTAGGCTCACGTCGAGTTCTGCGCGGGTCGAGGGGACGAGGGAGGTACGCCGTGGCGAAGGTGCGCGAGCTGCAGACCAGGCGCGGCTGGGCCTGGTCCTTCGTCGTCGCGGTCGTGAAGCCCGCCCTCACCGTGGCGACCAAGCACAAGTGGATCGACGGTGAGAAGATCCCCGCGACCGGGGGCTGCATCGTGGTGGTCAACCACATCTCGCACATCGACCCCATGACCCTTGGCCACTTCCTCTACGACCACGGTCGGCTCGTCCGCTACCTCGCCAAGGACGCGCTCTTCCGCACCCCGGTGCTCAAGCACATCGTCAAGGACGCCGGGCAGATCCCGGTCGCGCGGATGAGCGAGGGCGCGACCACTGCCTACGAGGCCGCCGTGGAGGCGGTGCACCGGGGTGAGTGCATCGGCATCTACCCCGAGGGCACGATCACCAAGGACCCGGACGGCTGGCCGATGCGCGGCAAGACCGGTGCCGCCCGGATTGCCCTGGCCACCGGCTGCCCGGTCATCCCGATCGGCCAGTGGGGTGCCCAGGAGATCCTGCCGGCGTACACCGCCCGCTTCCACGTGGTGCCGCGGCGGACGGCGGCCTACAAGGTGGGCGATCCGGTCGACCTCTCCGACCTGCGGGACAAGCCGTTGACCGCGGAGGTGCTGCACGAGGCCACCGACCGGATCATGGACGCCATCACCGAGCTGGTGGCGGACCTGCGCGGAGAGACGCCGTCGAAGGTGCGCTTCGACCCGAAGGTCTCGGGGGGTCACGAGATCGGCAACCCGAAGAAGGAGAAGAAGTACAGATGACGAAGGTCGCGGTCTTCGGTGCCGGCTCGTGGGGCACGGCGTTCAGTCTCGTCCTCGCGGACGCCGGCAATGACGTCACCATCTGGGGTCGCCGCCCCGAGGTGTGCGAGGCGATCAACGAGCGCCACGAGAACACCGAGTACTTCCCCGGCATCGAGCTGCCCACCGCGATCCGGGCGACCTCGGATCCCAAGGACGCCGCCGCCGACGCCGAGTTCGTGGTGCTGTCCGTGCCGTCGCAGACCCTGCGCGAGAACCTCGGGTCGTGGACCGGTGCGATGCCGGACGACGCGATCTTCGTCTCGCTCATGAAAGGCGTCGAGCTCGGCACCACCAAGCGGATGAGCGAGGTGATCGCCGAGGTCACCGGCGCCGGGCCCGAGCGGATCAGCGTGGTGAGTGGGCCAAACCTCGCCCGCGAGATCGCGCTGCGCGAGCCGGCCGCGAGCGTGGTCGCGTGCGCCGACGAGGCCGTCGCCCAGCGCCTGCAGGAGCTGTGCCACTCCCGAGCGTTCCGCCCCTACCGCAGCACCGACGTGCTCGGCTGCGAGCTGGGGGGTGCCTACAAGAACGTGGTCGCCCTGTGCGTGGGGATGGCGATCGGGCTCGGGTTCGGCGACAACACCACAGCCTCGCTGATCACGCGGGGGCTGGCCGAGACCGCCCGGCTGGCGATGAAGCTCGGTGCCGACCCGCTGACGCTGATGGGCCTCGCGGGTCTCGGCGACCTGGTCGCCACCTGCTCCTCGCCGCTCTCGCGCAACCGCACCTTCGGCGAGAAGCTCGGCCAGGGAATGACCACCGAGGAGATCGTCGCCTCGACCCGCCAGGTCGCCGAGGGGGCGAAGTCGTGCGCCTCGATCTACGACCTGGCCGCCCACAACGACGTCGACGCCCCGATCGCCGAGCACGTGACCGCCGTCGTCCGCGGCGAGATCAGCGCGCGCGACATGATGAACTCCTTCATCGAGCGCGACACCAAGCACGAGCGCGACTGAGTCCGGGTCGCCGGTCCCGCCGTACACGCTCGCCCGACCCGCTTGTAACGCGGAGTTCAGGCTGCTTGGTGCACCGCCGGCAGTGCACTAAGTGACGTGTACTCCGCGTTACAAGGGTTCACGTACCCCTACCGGCCGGCCGCGTCGAGCGCCCGCTCGAGGTCCTCCCACAGGTCCTCGACGTCCTCGATGCCGACCGAGAGGCGGATCAGCCCGTCCGGGATCGTCGGCGCCTCGGTCTTCCAGCGGCGGCGGCGTTCGAGCGTCGACTCGACGCCGCCGAGCGAGGTGGCGTAGACCCACAGCTCCGTTGCGTGCTGCACGAAGTCGGCCCGGTCACCGCTGGGCAGCACCAGCGCGACCATCGCGCCGAAGCCCGGGTAGCGGACCTCGGCCACGTCGTCGCGCTCCCTCAAACGGCGTACCAGCTCCTGCGCGTTGGCCTGGGCCTTCTCGATCCGCAGCGGCAGGGTGCGCAGCCCCCGCAGCGCGAGCCACGCCTCGAACGCTCCCGGGATCGCACCGACCAGGTCGCGGCGCCCCTTCAGTACGCCATGCAGCTCCTCGTCGCGGGTCAGGATCGCTCCCATCAGCACGTCGGAGTGGCCCGCGATGTACTTCGTCGCGGAGTGCACGACGAGGTCGACGTCCCACTCCAACGGGCGCTGGAGCATCGGCGTCGCGAAGGTGTTGTCCACGACGACGTACGCCCCGGCGTCGTGCGCAGCCTTGCGGATCGCCGGGACGTCGGCGACCTCCATCGCCGGGTTGGTCGGGGACTCGAGCCAGACCAGCGACGCGCCCTCGCAGGCAGCGATGACCGCGTCGGTGTCGGAGACGTCGACCAGGTGGGCCTTGATCCGCTCGCGGGCCTCGAGGTCTGCCAGCTGCATCACCGAGCCGTTGTAGGCGTGCCGGGGGGCGACCACCTTCTGCCCGTTGCCGACCAGGTCGAGGATGGTAGCGACGGCCGCGAGCCCGCTGGAGAAGGCCAGGCAGCGTCCCCCCTCCAGGGCGCCGAGCGCGTCCTCGAAGGCGGTCCACGTCGGGTTGGCGTAGCGGCCGTACTCCAGGTCCCCTCCGGCGACGTACGTCGAGGCCATCGTGATCGGGGTGTTCAGCGGCTGGTCGGGCTCGTGCGGGGGCCGGCCGGCGTGCACGGCCTGGGTCGAGGGGCGCATGTCGCCAGCGTAGGAGCCGCCCCTGCCGCCGGTAGGGTCGGGCGGGTGAGCAGCTCACCCGACCGCAAGCCTCGTGTCGCCGTCGTCTTCGGTGGCCGGTCCAGCGAGCACTCGATCTCGTGCATCTCGGCTGGCAGCGTGATCGCCGCCCTCGACCCGGAGAAGTACGACGTCGTGCCCGTGGGCATCGCTCCCGACGGCCGGTGGGTCCTCGAGTCGGCCGACCCGGGGCACCTCGCCCTGGGCGCCGGGGGAGAGCTGCCCAGCGTCACCGGTGACCGCGAGGTGGCGCTGACCCCGGGCCAGGGGCTGGTCGTCACCGAGCCCGGCGACGTGCCGAACGTGCTCGGCGAGGTCGACGTGGTCTTCCCGGTCATGCACGGACCCTGGGGCCAGGACGGCACCCTGCAGGGGCTCCTGGAGATGGCCGGCGTGCCGTACGTCGGCGCAGGAGTGCTCTCCAGCGCGGTCGGCACCGACAAGCACTTCATGAAGCAGCTGTTCATGGCCGCCGGCCTGCCGGTCCTGCCCTACGTCCTGGTCCGTCCCGGGCAGTGGGAGCGCGACGCCGCCACGGTTCGCGAGGCGGTGCAGGCCCTCGACTGGCCGGTCTTCGTCAAGCCCGCCCGGGCCGGCTCGAGCTTCGGCATCACCCGCGTCGACGGCATCGACGACCTCGACGCTGCTGTCGAGGAGGCGGCCCGGTTCGACCCGAAGGTGCTCGTCGAGGCCGGAGCCGGGGACGCCGCCCGCGAGGTGGAGATCGGTGTGCTCCAGGGCCGCGACGGCGGACCGCCCGAGACCAGCGAGCTCGCCGAGATCACTCCCGGCGAGGGCCACGCCTTCTACGACTTCGAGGCGAAGTACCTCGAGGAGAGCTACCAGATCCCCGCGAAGATCCCCGACGAGGTGGCCGACCAGGTGCGCGAGATCGCGGTGCGCGCGTTCGAGACCCTCGACGTGGAGGGGCTCGCACGGGTCGACTTCTTCGTCCAGCGCGACAACACGGTCATCCTCAACGAGGTCGAGACGATGCCGGGCTTCACCGCCACCTCGATGTTCCCGCTGCTGTGGCAGGCGGCCGGGCTGACCTACCCCGAGCTGGTGGAGCGCCTCGTCGGCCTCGCGCTCGACCGGCCGACCGGCCTGCGGTAGTTAGCGACCGTCCTTCCGGTCGGCGATCGGCTGCCGCAGGATCGTGCGCAGCCGCGCGGGCTCGACCCGGCGCGGGTCGGAGAGGTAGATCTCGTGGTGCCGGCCGCGGAGTGCCAACCCGTGCGCGGGGAGGTACTCGTCGTGCAGACGCGCGATCGTCGGCCCCTCGTCGTCGTAGGACCCGACGTGCAGGACCTGCACGCACCGCCCCTCGGTGAACGTCTCGAAGCGGACCCGGTCGAGCGCCGCGAGGCCCTTCTTCCGTCGAGCAGTGGCCAGCGCCTGCTCGACGAGCTCCGCGGTGATCCAGTCGGGCTGCACGATCATCATCGTCCAGTCCCAAGCGGTCTTGTCGCGGGTGCGGAACGTGTCCATGTCCTCGGCCGACCACAGCCCCTCGAGCGGACCCACCGTGTGCACCCGGCCGAGCTCCTGCTTCGCCAGGGCGCGTACGCCGTACGACGCGGTGTAGAGCGCCTCCACCGCCTCGGCGTACTCGGGGGCGGTGTTCGGGTCGCCGTGACCGTCGACCATCAGGAACTGCATCACCGGCACGTCGACCTCCACGAACTCGTCCGGGCGACAGGAGTAGAGCTCCTTGCGTTCCTTCTTCACGTCGTAGGTCGGCATCGCATCTCCTACTTCGTCGGGTGGTCTGCACCGGGGTTTACCGCACCGGCGGCCCGAGCGCACACTCCTAACCGTGTTAGATGCGCCTAACAGGGACAGGCAAGCCGAACGTCGTGAGGCGACCCGGCGCGAGATCGTCGCGACCGCGTGGCAAGTCGCTCGCGAGAAGGGCCTCGCCCAGCTCACCCTGCGGGAGGTGGCGGACCGCGTCGGGATGCGGGCGCCGTCGCTCTACACCCACTTCGCCTCGAAGAACGCGATCTACGACGCGATGTTCGCCGAGGCATGGTCCGACTACGTCGCCGTGGTCGAGCAGCTGCCTCGCCCGGAGGAGTCGCCGCCCCGCGCGGTGCTGCGGCTGCTCGCGCACACCTTCTTCGACTTCGCCGTGGCGGACCTCGCGCGCCACCAGCTCATGAACCAACGCACCATCCCCGGGTTCGAGCCCATGCCGGAGTCCTACGCCCCGGCCGTGCGCGCCCTCGAGCTCTTCCGCGCCGAGCTGGCGGCCCTGGGGATCGACCGCCCAGAAGACGTCGACCTGTGCGTCGCCGTCACCGGTGGGCTGGTCGACGCCCAGCTCGCCAACGACCCGGGTGGCGACCGCTGGCGCCGACTCGTCGACCGGGCGGTCGACATGGTCGCCGACCACCTGGGCCTGCCGCCCGACCCAGCCGCAGACACCAGCCAGGAGTGACCATGACCATCACCGACGCGACCCGGACGCAGCCGTGGCGGAGCGCGCACGACCGGGGAACGGCCATGCGGCTCGCGGCAGGGGAGTACGCCCGGTTCGCCGACCTCCTGGAGCAGCTCGAGCCGGAGCACTGGGGCATGCCCACCGACTGCCCGGCCTGGGACGTGCGGGCGATGGCGGGGCACGTGCTCGGCATGACCGAGCTGATGACGTCGTACGTCGAGCTGGTGCGCCAGCAGCTGCGCACCGCCCTTCGTCAGCGCAGTGTCGGCGGGCCGATGATCGACTCCCTCACGGCCATCCAGGTGGAGAAGAACCAGGGACTCGACACGACGGAGCTGGTCGCGGCCATGCGGACGGCCGGTCCCCGCGCGGTGCGTGGGCGCCGTCGGATGCCCGCAATCATGCGCAGCCGCACGATGAAGCAGGACACGCCTGACGGACGCACCGAGGTCTGGACGCTGGGGTTCCTGACCGACACGATCCTGACCCGCGACCCGTTCATGCACCGCATCGACATCACCAGGGCGACCGGGCTGCCGCTCCCCCCGACCCCGGAGCACGAGGGGCAGGTCGTCGCGGACGTCGTGCAGGAATGGGC
>DASSLA010000072.1:0-12008 GCA_035689885.1 Marmoricola sp.
CCGTGGTCAGGACCTTCTTGCCCTCTAGGTCGCGCACGCTCTTGATGCCCGACCGCGGGTTGACCCACAGCTGCGCGGTGTCGTACTCGATGTCGTTGACGCCGATCACCTTGCCGCCACCCTGCGCGGGGAAGTTGGACAGCACCGCCCCCATGCCGGCCACGTCGATCGAGCCGCCCGAGAGCGCCTGGCTCTCCGCGATGCCGGTGTCGAAGCGGGTGGTCTCGATCTCCAGGTCGTGCTTGTCGAAGATGCCCAACTCCAGGCCGTACTGGAGGTGGGAGTCGACCGCGACGGTGTGCAGGTAGCCGACGCGGAGGACGTCCTTGCCATCATTCGAGCGCGCGGACGCCGACTCCTCGCCGAGGCTGCACGCGCTGGTCAGCAGCGAGACGAGGGCGACGACGACAGCGGCGAGCGTGGCCCGCTGCCGGCGACCGGTTCGGGGGGTGCGATTCATGAGTTCCTCCGTGAGTGGTGAGCGAGGTCGCTCTGGTGGGGGGTGGAGTCGTGCAGCACGTGCTCGAGGTGGCGGCGCAGGTCGATGAACTCGGGGTCGAGCCGGGTGTCCGCGTGCCGCGGGAAGGGGATGTCGACGTCGACCACCTCGCGCACACCGGCCGGACGGGTGCCCATCACCACCACCCGGTGGGAGAGGAAGATCGCCTCCTCCACGCTGTGGGTGATGAACAGCACCGTGCGGCGCTCGCGCTGCTGGGTGGCGTGCAGGAGCTCCTGCATGAAGGTCCGGGTCTGGGCGTCGAGTGCGGCGAAGGGCTCGTCCATCAGCAGCACCCGCGGATCGGTGGCGTAGGCGCGGGCGATGGCGACGCGCTGGCGCATGCCCCCCGAGAGCTCCTTGGGGTACGCCGACTCGAAGCCGCGCAGTCCCATCAGCTCGACGTAGTGGTCGACGATCGCCGCGCGCTCGGACCGGCCCCGCCGGTTGGCCCGCAGCTTGAGGCCGAACTCGATGTTGCGGGCCACGGTGAGCCACGGGAAGACGGCGTACTCCTGGAAGACCACGCCCCGGGACGGGTGCGGCCCGGAGACGGTCTCGTCGCCGACCCGCACCGCGCCGGCCGTCGGCTGCAGGAACCCGGCCGCCATGTTGAGCAGCGTGGTCTTGCCGCAGCCCGAGGGACCGACGACGGAGACGAACTCGCCGGCCGGCACCTCGAAGGAACAGTCTTCGAGGACCTGCAGCCGGTCGCCGGGTCGGCGGAAGGCCATGCCGACGCGGTCGAAGCTGACCGGCAGGCTCGTCGCGACGACTGGGGTGGGGCTGGTGACGGTCACGCGGTCTTCTCCTGCCAGCGGGTCAGCCAGGTCTGGACGAGCTTCAGGCCGAGGTCCATCACCAGTGCGCTCAGCCCGATCAGCGCGATGCCGACGTACATCTCGTCGATGTTGTAGAAGGTGCCGGCCTCCTGGATGGCCGCGCCCAGCCCACGCTGTGCAGCGACCAGCTCGGCGGCCACCACCGTGGCCCACGAGACGCCCAGGGCCACCCGGAGGGCGGTGAAGGCGTGGGGGAGGGACGCCGGCACGACGGTGCGGGTGAACAGCTCCCATCCGTTGGCGCCCAGCACCCGGGCCGCGCGCACCAGGGTGGGGTCGATCCCGCCGATGCCCTCGAACAGCACGACGAGGGCGGCGAAGAAGGAGGCGTAGACCAGGATCGAGATCCGCGCACCCTCGCCGATGCCCAGGATCACGATCACCAGCGGGACGAGGGAGATCGGGGGCAGGGCGCGGAAGAAGTTGACGAGTGGCTCGAACATCGCGCGCAGCGTCGGGTACCAGGCAAGCAGGAACCCGACCGGCAGGGCGGCCAGCGCACCGACGGCGACCCCGATCGCGACCCGCGAGACGGTGATCCGAAGGTCCACGAGGACGCCCTCGCCGAGCATCGACCCCGCCGCCCGGAGCACGTCCAGTGGCGGCGAGACCCCGGCTCCCGGCGCGATCCCGGTGACCGCGACCAGCTGCCAGGCACCGACGGCGAGCAGCGCGCCGAGCAGGCCGAGTCCGGCCCTGCCGGAGACGGCGCGCGCCGACACCAGGCGTGGCATGGGGCCTCCCGAGACGAGATGAGCGGGCAATCTGTTCTAAGACAAGTTGTTTACCAGACTAAGTGGTTGGAAATCGGTGTCGACACCCGCCCCCCGCGTGACGTCCTCCGCAGGGTCATCCTCCGGGCTGACACGGACGTGCCGGAAATAGGTCCTACGGGGGATGTGCGCGCCTCCGAAGCTGCGGTGTCCTAGTGGTCGAGGGAGTCATTCCACGGATCGGCCCACGGGGGAGACCATGAGGTTCAACGGCGAACGCCACCTGCGACGACCCGTCGCGCACGTGTGGGAGGCGCTGCACGACAGCCGGGTGCTCGGCCAGACCATCCCCGGCTGCCGCAGCCTGGTGCCGATCGAGGCCGGCCGCTACGCCGCGACGCTGGCCGCGAGGGTCGGCCCGGTGGCCGACACCTATCGGGGAGCATTCTCCATCGAGGACCTCAGGCCGGGGTCGGAGCTGCGGGTGCGGGTCGAGGGGCGGGGGCGGTGCGGCCGGCTGGAGGTCGACCTGTACGTCGCGCTGACGGCACGGTGCCCGGAGACCACCACCCTGCGGTACGACGCGCACGCGACAGTCTCGGGCTTCGTGGCGCGGCTGGGCGCACCTGCCCTGACCGTCGCGGGCGGGCACCTGACCGGGTGCTTCTTCCGTGACCTCGACCGGTCACTGCGACCGATGCCGCCGCGGCGGAGCCTCGCGTCACTGTCCTGAGCGGTCCTCAGTCGTACACGTCGTGCGGCCACGCGAGGCGTCGTACGCCCCCGAGGCGCCGGTGGAACCGCACGTGGGCGGAGTGCGCGTCGAGCACCTGCCACAGCGCCTTGTGTGCCGCCCAGGGGAGCGGCTCGTCCCCGTGGCGCCAGGTGTCTCCGAAGCCGATCCACACCGGGACCCAGTGCTCGGCGAGGTCCCACTCGCCGTGGTGCTGCATCAGCAGCCGTCGTCGCAGCTGGAACGCCTGGCGCGGTCCGTCCATGCAGATCGGGGCGGTGTGCACCGGCCAGACGCGCAGGTCCAGCCCCATCAGCTCGAGCTCGAGCTCGGCGAGGGCGCACGGGTCCACGAGCACCGTGGCGACGTTCTCGTGCGGCTCCCGTCTCACCCCGCGCACGCTAACCCGAGTGCGCCTTCCCGCGACAGACCCGACTTCCGGGGCCCGTGATAGGTAACAGGGGTGAGCGAACGGCAGCCGAAGACCCCCTTCCACGACCTCGACAGCTATGTCGCCCTGCCCCGCGGCAGCGGTCTCGCCCTCTCGCCGGACGGCAGCCGGCTGGTGACCGCGGTGCAGACGCTGAACCCGAAGAAGAACGGCTGGGTCACCGCCCTGTGGGACGTCGACCCCACCGGCGAGCGGCCGGCCCACCGGCTGACGAGGAGCGCGAAGGGCGAGGGCGGCGCCGCCTTCCTGCCCGACGGCTCGCTGCTGTTCACCTCGGCCCGGCCCGACCCCGACGCCGAGGAGGACGACGAGGTCTCCCTGCTCTGGCTGCTGCCCGCGAGCGGCGGCGAGGCGCGCGTCGTCGGGACCCGTCCCGGTGGCGTCGACAACGTCCGGGTGGCGGGGGAGGCGGGCCTCGTGGTGCTGTCCTCGCGCACCTTCCCGTCCTCGGACACCGAGGAGTCGGAGAAGGACAAGCGCAAGCAGCGCAAGGACAAGTTGGTCGCCGCGATCCTGCACGAGTCGGTGCCGGTGCGCTTCTGGGACGCCGACCTCGGCCCGGACCGGCCGCGCCTGTTCGCCGGAACCCTCGACGCCGAGGGCGTCGACCCGCGCCTGGTGCTCACCGACCTGACCCCCGACGCGGGTCGGGCCCTGGCGGGGCTGACCCTGGAGGGTGGCTCGTTCGACGTCAGCCCGGACGGCACCACCGTGGCCACGACGTGGACCTTGCCCGAGCGCGGTGGCGTCCGCGAGGCACTGGCGCTCATCGACGTCGCGACGGGCGACCGGCGCATCCTGCTGGACGAGCCCGAGGTCGAGTACACCGGACCGAGGTTCAGCCCGGACGGCCGGACACTCGCGGTGGTGCGCTCGGTGCGCTCGACCCCGACCGACCCCGGTGACCAGCGCATCGTGGTGGTCCCGGTCGAGGGCGGCGAGCCGCGCGACCTCAGCGGCGACTGGGACCACTGGCCGGCCGGCGAGCTGGAGTGGACCCCAGACGGGGACGCATTGGTGCTGGTCGCCGACGAGGACGGCCGCTGCCCGGTGTTCCGACTCGACATCGCGTCGGGGGAGTTCACCCGGCTCACCAACGACGACTACGCCTACTCCTCGGTGCAGGTGTGCCCCGACGGCGAGCACGTCTTCGCCATGCGCACGTCGTACGCCGAGCCGCACCGGCCCGTGCGCCTCGACGCCACTACGCCGGACCAGCAGTCGACTCCGCTCCCGGGGCCGGTCGAGACCCCGGCGCTGCCGGGCAGCCTGACGGAGGTCACCGCCACGGCCGAGGACGGCACCCGGGTGCGCAGCTGGCTCGTGCTGCCTCAGGGAGCCTCCTCGACCGACCCGGCACCGATGCTGCTGTGGATCCACGGTGGGCCGCTGGGGTCGTGGAACGCCTGGTCGTGGCGCTGGAACCCGTGGCTGGCCGCGGCCCGTGGCTACGCCGTGCTGCTGCCCGACCCGGCGCTGTCGACCGGCTACGGCCTCGACTTCATCAAGAGGGGCTGGGGCCACTGGGGCAAGGCGCCGTACACCGACCTGATGGCCGCGACCGACGCCGCCGTCGCGCGCGACGACATCGACGAGGCCCGCACCGCTGCGATGGGTGGGTCCTTCGGCGGCTACATGGCCAACTGGGTGGCCGGGCACACCGACCGGTTCAAGGCGATCGTCACCCACGCGAGCCTGTGGGCGCTCGACCAGTTCGGACCGACCACCGATGCCCCTTGGTACTGGGCGCGCGAGATGACCGCGGAGATGGCGGAGGAGAACTCCCCGCACCGGTTCGTCGACGACATCGTCACGCCGATGCTGGTCGTGCACGGCGACAAGGACTACAGGGTCCCGATCGGGGAGGCCCTGCGGCTGTGGGCCGAGCTCGCCGCGCGCGCCGAGGCCGAGGACGGCGCGATGGAGCACAAGTTCCTGTACTTCCCCGACGAGAACCACTGGGTGCTCACACCCCAGCACTCGAAGGTCTGGAACGAGACCGTGCTCGCCTTCGTCGACCACCACGTGCTCGGCAAGGACTGGCAGACCCCGGACATCCTCCAGTGATCGACCTCCGCTCCGACACGGTCACCCGACCCAGCGCCGGGATGCGCCGGGCCATGGCCGAGGCCGAGGTCGGCGACGACGTGTACGCCGAGGACCCGACGGTCCTCGCGCTGCAGGACCGTGTGGCCGCGCTGTTCGGCCACGAGGCGGCACTGTTCACGCCGACGGGGTCGATGGCCAACGTGCTCGCGGTGGCGGCCCTGGTCGGTCCCGGCGAGGAGGTGCTCTGCGAGTCGCGGGCGCACATCCTGCGCGCGGAGCTCGGCGCGCACGGTGCGCTCACCGGGATCACCAGCCGCACCTGGGCCGACGATCACGGACAGGTGGACCTCGACGCCATCGAGGGGATGTACGCCCCCGACATGGGGCCGTTCTTCGTGCGCACCACCGCAGTCTCGGTGGAGAACACCCACAACTTCGCCGGCGGCACGGTGCTGCCGATCGGCGACCTGCAGCGCCTGCGTGCGTGGGCCGACTCCAAGGGCTGCGCTGTGCACGTCGACGGCGCCCGCGTCTGGAACGCCCACGTCGCCACCGGGGTGCCGCTCGCGGACTACGGCTCGGTGGCCGACACGATCGCGGTGTGCCTGTCCAAGGGGCTCGGCGCACCCATCGGCTCGCTGGTGATCGGCTCCGCCGAGCGCGTCGCGGAGGCGCGGGTGCGCCGCAAGCGGATGGGCGGCGGCATGCGCCAGGTGGGCGTGCTCGCCGCGGCTGGGCTCTACGCCCTCGACCACAACATCGACCGGATGGCCGAGGACCACGAGCACGCCAAGCTGCTCGCCGAGGCGTGCGGTGCCGACCCCGACCTCACCGAGACCAACATCGTGGTGGTCGACGTGCCCGACGCCACGGCCGTGGTCGCCGCGGCGCGCGAGCACGACGTCCTCGTCGGTGCGGTGGGCCCCACCAAGGTGCGGATGCTCACCCACCTCGACGTCAGCCGTGCCGAGGTCGAGCAGGCCGCGAAGGTGCTCGGGAAGGTGCTGGGCCGCTAGCCCGGCGACGTCACTTCCGGCCGAGCACGGGCGGCAGCTGGCGCACCGCCTGCGCGAGAGCACGCAGGTCCTGCCCGAGCAGGGCTTGCGGGCCGTCGCA
This sequence comes from Marmoricola sp., assembly GCA_035689885.1. Lineage (GTDB taxonomy): Bacteria > Actinomycetota > Actinomycetes > Propionibacteriales > Nocardioidaceae > Marmoricola. Next base: position 6,404 of record DASSLA010000072.1, read on the forward strand.
CAACGCGTTCTCGGGGTCGGGGTGCACGTCCACGATCACGCCGTCCGCACCGACTCCGATCGCGGCGCGGGAGAGCGGGACGACGAGGTCGCGCCGGCCACCGGCGTGGGACGGGTCGACGATCACCGGCAGGTGGCTGGTCGACTGCACCACCGGCACGGCGGAGATGTCGAGGGTGTTGCGGGTGCTCGGCTCGAAGGTGCGGATGCCGCGCTCGCAGAGCACCACGTCGAGGTTGCCGCGTTGGGCGACGTACTCGGCCGCCATCAGCCACTCCTCGATGGTCGCGGTCATCCCGCGCTTGAGCAGCACCGGCTTGCCGCACTGGCCCACCGCCTGCAGCAGGCCGAAATTGGCCATGTTGCGGGTGCCGATCTGCAGCATGTCGGCGTGCTCGGCGACCACGTCGATGTCGCGGGCGTCGACGATCTCGGTGACGATCGGCAGGCCGGTCACCTCGCGCACGTCGGCGAGGATCTCGAGGCCCTTGACCCCCAGCCCCTGGAACGCGTACGGCGAGGTGCGTGGCTTGAACGCGCCACCACGCAGCAGGCGCGCTCCGGCGGCCTTGGCCATCTCGGCGGCCTCAAGGGTCTGCTGGGCCGACTCGACGGCACACGGCCCGGCGATGAACGTGAACGTCTCCGGGCCGATCGCGACCTGCAGGTCGCCGGTGCCGACGTGGACGGTCGACCGCTCCGGGTGGTTCTGGCGACTGACCAGCTTGAACGGGTCGGAGATCCGGTGGACGTCCTGCACCCCGGGCATCCCGCGCAGGTTGAGCCCGTGGAACGTCTCGATGTCCCCGACCAGGCCGATGATCGTGCGGACCACGCCGCGGCTGACGAAGGCCTGGCCACCGGTCGCCTCGACTCGCTCGGTGACGTGGGCGATCTGCTCCTCCGTCGCGTCGGGGGACATCACAACGACCATGGGAGGAGCCTAGGCGCTCACGTCCAGATGGCGGGATGATCGTCCGGTATACGGTCGGGCGTCTCAGACCGCGATGTGTGGCACTTCTGCCTCGATGCGGCGTCGTGGCACCAGCTCGACGATGAGCATCGCGCTGAACACCAGGGCGCCACCGAGGAGCATCCGCGCGGTGGGGTCCTCGCCCCCGAGCAGGACGGCGAAGAAGGCGGCGAAGACCGGCTCCATGCTCATGATGATCGCGGTGCGGGTGGGTGGCAGGTGGGCCTGCGCCCAGGTCTGGCCCAGCAGCGCGGCGGCGCCGGCGAACAGCGCCATGTAGAGCACCGAGAGCCAGTCGGCCGTGCCGCTCGGGAGCACGATCCCGCCCGGCGCGGCGGCGACCGAGCACGTCACGGCGATCACGATGATCTGCAGGACCGACATTCCCAGGGCGTCGCTTGCGGTCGACCAGGCACCGAGGCCGACGATGTGCAGCGCGTAGACGAGCGCGGCGACCAGGGTCAACGCCTCGCCGTACCCGACGTCGAAGCCGGCGGAGACGTCGCCGAGGGTCAGCACGCCCAACCCGGCGATGGCCAGGGCGACCGCCACCCAGGTCATCCGTCCGATCCGGGTGTGCAGCAGCACCGCCGCGAACAGGGGCGTGCAGACGACGTAGAGGCCGGTGATGAAGCCCGAGATGCTCGCGGCGGTGGTGGCCAGCCCGGCGGTCTGGAGGATCTGCGCACCGCCGTAGAGCAGCCCGAGGACGATCGCGTGCCGTCGCTTCTCAGGGCTCAGCCGGCCGATCGCGCGGGGCGCGACGACGAGCATCGCCACGGACGCGACCGTGAACCGGACGGCCAGGAAGTCGACGACCGGCACCCGGTCGAGCAGGTCGTGGATCAGGAAGAAGGTCGAGCCCCAGCAGGCGGTCATCGCGAGCAGCGCCAGGGTCGCGAGCAGCCTCGTGCGGCGCTGCGTCATCGGCATGCGCGCAGGCTAGGGCCAACGTCGCCCGGGGGAGCGCCCGGGGCGGCTCCCCATCGCTCAGTGGGTCAGAGCGGGCTGCCCGTGCGGGCGATGCGGGACTGGTGGGCGCGGACGGAGCGGACGTACCGCTTCGTTTCGCGGAACATCCCGTGGTCGTGGACCGCGCCGAGGCCCTGGTAGTACGCAGCGATGGCGCGGTTGTCGCGCTTGGTGTTCGCGCGCAGGAAGTTCAGCGTGAGCATCCCGGCCAGCACGTTGTCGTGGGTGTCGCGCAGCCGCAGCGGCCGCCCGGCGTACCAGCGCATCCAGCGGCCGGTGTCGGGCATCACCTGCATCACGCCCAGCGCCCCCGCGGAGGAGACCCGCCGCTGCTGCCAGCCGGACTCCTGCCAGGCGATGGCCAACGCCAGGTCGGCCGGTACGCCGTGCTTGCGCGCCGACGCGCTGATGACGCGACGCACCTGGGTCCGGGTGAGGTCGTCGTGCAGCCACCCGCGCCCCTCGGGACGCACGGAGTGCTCGACGGTGCCGACGCGAGCCGCCTTGCTGCGCGCCGGCTTCCTCTTGACGGGCCGGCTCGCCGCTTGGCCCTTGCCGGCCCGGGCCTTGCGGACCGCGGAGAGGACGACGGGGATGCGCACCCGCTCGCCGACGCGCAGGTGCGAACCGTTGAGCGCGATGAACTCCCGGGTCCAGGCGTGGAAGCGCACCGACAGGCCGGTGGCGGTGTCGCCAGGGCGCACCGTGTGGGCGACCAGCGAACGGTCCGGGTGGCCCGGCCAGCGCGTGCCTGCGGACGCGGACTGCTGTGGACCGACCACCACGACCGCCGCGGCGACGGGCACGGCGAGGGCGGTGAGGACTGAGAGGCGTCGGGGAAGGGACATCGTGCGTCCTCCGTCGATCGGCGGCGCCCTGGGTGCTGCCCCCATCGGAGCCCCGAGTGGCTCCGCAGCGTGGCGAGCCCAAGACGTTACCAGTGTGACTGGTGTGACGGAAGAGGCTGGTGGGACAGGCGACTCCGGCGTGTCAGACCACGCCGAGCGTCACGGTGCTGCCCTTCGGTGCCTTCTCGCCCCCACGCGGGTCGCTGCTCACGACGTACTGCACGCCGACGTAGAGGTCGGAGCGCTGCACCCGCACCTTGAACCCGGCCGCCTCGAGCCGCTGGGTCGCCGCCTGCAGGCCCATGCCACGGACGCTGGGCACCTCGATCATCTCCGGGCCCTCGGAGACGACCAGGGAGATGGTGTCGCCCTTCTGCCCGGTGCCGGAGTCAGGGCTCTGCGACACCACGCGGCCCTTGCGCACCGAGTCGCTGTTGACCTCCGTGGTGTCGACCTCGAAGCCGAGCTCCTCGAGCTGGTCCTCGGCTCGGTCGGCCGGCTCGTCGGTGAAGTCGGGGATCTCGATCGGGCGCGGACCCCGGCTCACCACCACGTCGACGGCAGTGCCGCGGCGCAGCTCGGCGCCCGGGGCCGGGTCGGTGGTCACCACCTGTCCCGCCGGCACCTTCTCGTTGAAGCGCTCGATCGCGTCGCCGAACTCCAGCTTGGCGTCGACGAGCTCCTGCTGCGCCTCGTCGAGCGAGTCACCGCGCACCTTCGGCACCGCGTGCCGTTCGGGGCCCAGGGAGATGACCGCCTCCACGGTGCCCTCCTCGAGGACCCGCTCACCGGGCGCCGGCTCGGTGCGCACCACCGAGCCCTTGGCCACGGTCTCGGACCAGGCCCGGCCGGTCACGTCGAGCTCGAGGCCCGCCCGGTCGAGCTTGACCTGGGCGGCGGCCCTGCTGAGGTTCAGCACGCCGGGGGTGCTGGTGTAGCGGCCGACCCCGAAGTACCAGCCGGCGAGCCCGGCGATCAGGGCCAGCGCGAGCACGGCGGCGAGCAGGACCGGTCCGCGGCGTGACCGGCGACGGCGCGGTGGCGCCGCAGGCGGGAAGGGTCGTACTGCGGTGGCGGTGCGCGCGGGAGGCCCGCCGGTGTCGCGCTCCTGGTCGTAGAACCCGTCGTCGTACCCTGCCAGCGAGGACACCTGCTGCGGCTCGATGATGTGCCGCGGGAGCTCCCCTGTCAGGGTGTGCTCCACGTCCACCGCGGTGGTGGGGGTGAGGTCGGCGATCAGGTCGGCGTCGTCGACGAGGCCGTGGTCGAGGGCGTTGCGCACCCGGCGCACCTGGTGCAGCAGCACGCTGGCGTCGGCCGGGCGCATGTCGACGTCGCGGGACGTGGCACGCGCGACCAGCGCGTCGACGTACGGCGGGACGCCGGGCCGGCTCGCCGACGGCGGCGGGATGTCCTCGTGGACGTGCTTGTAGGCCACCTGGATCGGGTTGTCGGCCTGGTGGGGCTTGTGGCCGGTGATCATCTCGTAGATGAGCACGCCGGCGGCGTAGACGTCGGCGCGGGCGTCCGCCTTCGCGTTCACCACGATCTCGGGGGAGAGGTAGGACACCGTGCCGATCAGCACACCACCGGTGGCGGTGTGCTGGGTCTCGGAGCTGATCGCCCGGGACAGCCCGAAGTCCGCGACCTTGACCCGACCGTCGTCGGCGAGCAGGACGTTCTCCGGCTTGACGTCGCGGTGCAGGATGCCGGCGCGGTGGGCCGCCGAGAGCGCCGAGAGCACCGGCTCGATCAGCGACAGCGCCTTGGCCGGCGCCATCGGGGCCTCCTTGCGGATCAGATCACGCAGGGTGAGGCCGGGAACGTACTCCATGACGAGGAACAAGGTCCCGTCGTCGTCGCCGGTGTCGAAGACCGCGACCACGTTGTGGTGGGCGAGCCGCGCCGCGGAGCGTGCCTCGCGCTGGAAGCGGGCCACGAACTCGTCGTCCTCGGCCAGTCCCTCGTGCATGACCTTGACCGCTACGGTGCGGTCCAGGCGCAGGTCGGTGGCCTCGTAGACGGTGGCCATGCCGCCGCGCGCGATGCGAGGACCGACGCGGTAACGGCCGTCGAGCACGCGCCCGATCAGCGCGTCGGCGGTTCGCTCCACGATGTCCTCCAGTGTCCGGGCAGGGGAAGAGACCCGGCTGGCGAGCCAGTTTAGAGGCTCGGGGGAGCCGAACCCGGGAGGTGACGGCCTCGGCTGGGCGTGATGGCAGCATGGTCACGTGAGCGAGAACACGGCCCAGACCGCCCCGGACGACGACCTCGGGACCCTCGTCGGGTCCTGGCTGGACTGGAAGGCCGCTGCCGAGGAGCTGGGCGCCAGCGTCAGCAAGGTCCGCCAGCTGATCCGCGAGCACCAGCTCGCCGCCGCGGTCCCCGAGCCCGGCGCGGGCCAGCAGGTGCCTGCGGAGCTGCTGACCGAGGGGGAGATCGTCAAGGGCCTGCCCGGGGTGCTGACGCTGTTCGCCGACGGGGGCTGGGACGACCGGGAGATCCTGGCCTGGCTGTTCACCCCGGACGACTCGCTGCCCGGCCGGCCGATCGACGCGCTGCGCGAGAACCGCGGCCGTGAGGTGAAGCGGCGGGCGCAGGCCGCGGCGCTGTAGTCGGCGGTTTCACTGGTTAACCAGTGAAACTGCCACTTCCCCACCGTTGCAACGTGGGGGGAGTGGCGGTTCCGTGTGGTCAGTCAGACGCTGCGCTGGGTCGCCTCAGCCGCGAGCGCACTGAGCGCGGCCCGGCCATGCGCCGTCACATCGGCTGCGTCGAGAGCCCGCAGCGACCGCTCGGTGAGCTAGCCGATC
>DASSLA010000073.1:0-6334 GCA_035689885.1 Marmoricola sp.
TGGGCGCTGGTCTCGTCGACCCGAACTCCCCGCCCTACAACCTCGACCCTTGCCTCACGTGTCTCGCACGATGATGTGACAGATCTTGGTGTCGGTGCAGTCAGCAGGATCAAGCCGGTCACTGCGGCTGATGAGCCCCTCAATCTCCGCTTCGAGCGCGGCGAGCTCGCGTTGCCGGGCCCGGATGCCTTCCCGCTTGGTCACGAGCAGGGATTGGACGTGCGAGCACGGGACGGCGCCGTCTCGACGCAGCTCGAGGATGCTGGCCACCTCGACCAGGGTGAGACCAGCCGCCTGGCCGCTGCGGATAAATGCGAGCCGGTTGAGGACCGAGGCGTCGTAGTCCCGGTAACCGTTGGGACCCCGCGGTGGCTGGGGAAGCAGGCCACGCCGCTCGTAGAAGCGGATGGTCTGTGCCGCTACGCCCGCCGCCTCGGCAGCCTCTCCAATGCGCATGGTCTCACTTTACGCTTGACCTTGCACCATGGATCAAGGTTTAACGTGACGGCTATGGACATCACGCTGCTCTACTTCGAGGACTGCCCGAATTGGAAGGTGGCGGACGAACGACTCCGCGTCGTTGCGTCGGAGCGCGGCGACGTCCGCTTGACTCGCCATCTTGTCGAGACTCCGGCGGAGGCCGAGCGCACCGGCTTCCACGGCTCCCCGAGCATCCAGGTCGACGGCGTCGACGTCTTCGCCGAGCCCGACTCCGAGGTCGGCCTGACCTGCCGCCGCTACCGCACGCCGGATGGATTCCAAGGCGCACCGACCCTCGAGCAACTACGGGCGGTCCTGGCCGATGCGTGACCGCATCACCACCATCGGCCCCATCGCGGCAACGGCCGACGCCATCGGCCTCTGCTGCGGCCTGCCGGTCCTGTTGTCGCTGGGGATCGCCGGCGCCATCGCCAGCTGGTCCCTGCAGAACTGGGTGCTGATCTGGGCTCGTGCTCGCCGCTGCCCGGATGGGCACGGTGGGTCCGAGGCCGGCGACGCAATCGTCCGAGCCATAGCCCGAGACCGACCGTGCACACGGACACCTCACCCGCACAGAACGCTGACAGCTCCACCGACCTGACAGTCAAGGAGAACACCGCATGAGCCAGCACTTCGACCTGATCGTGATCGGCGCCGGCATGGCCGGAGTCGCCGCCGCGAACAAGTGCGCAGCCCAAGGGTGGGAAGTGGCCATCGTCGACTCACTCCCTTACGGCGGCACGTGCGCCTTGCGGGGCTGCGATCCCAAGAAGATCCTGCGACGCGGCGCCGAGGTCATCGAGAGTGCCCGCCTGCTGAGCGGCAAGGGCATCAACAGCGACGGGTTGTCGATCAACTGGGCGGACTTGATGAAGCACAAACACGGCTTCACCGACCCGGTCCCCCAGAGCATGGAGGACGGCCTGACCCGCAGCGGCGTCACCACCCTGCACGGCCGGGCGAGGTTTACCGGTCCTCGCCAGCTCGAGATCGACGGCACCGTCTACGACGCCGACCGCCTCCTGGTCGCCACCGGTGCGCGACCACGTCCCCTGGAGTTCCCGGGCCACCAGCATCTGATCGACAGCACCGACTTCCTGGATCTCGAGGAACTGCCTTCTCGGATCCTGTTCGTCGGAGGCGGCTTCATCTCATTCGAGTTCGCCCACATAGCCGCACGCGCCGGCAGCGCAGCAACGATCATCGACCGCGGCGAGCGTCCATTGAAGGGCTTCGACCCCGACCTCGTCGAGCTCCTGGTCGACCACGGCCGGGAAGTCGGCATCGACCTGCGCCGACGCACCAGCGTCGTGAACCTGCACCAGTCCGACACCGGCTACCGAGTCGCACTCGAGCACGACGGCGCCCAGGAGACCATCGAGACCGACCTCGTCGTCCACGGCGCCGGCCGAGTCGCGGACCTGGCAGACCTCGGCCTCGACGCCGCCGGGGTCGAATGGGGCGAGCACGGCATCCACGTCGCCGACTACCTCCAAAGCACGACCAACCCGGCCGTCTGGGCCGCAGGCGACTCCGCTGACACCGCCGGGATGCCGCTCACACCGGTCGCGGTTTCGGAGGCCAAGGTCGCCGCCTCCAACATGATCAAGGGCACCACCACGACCCCGGACTACGCCGGCGTGCCCACGGCGGTCTTCACCATCCCTGAACTCACCCGCGTCGGCATGCTGGAATCCGAAGCCCGCCAGGAGGGCATCGATCTCGCCATCCGCTACTCCGACACCAGCGGCTGGTACTCCAACTACCGGATCGGGGCAACCACCGGTGCGGCGAAGATCCTCATCGACCAGACAACCGACCAGATCGTCGGAGCCCACCTGCTAGGACACGAGTACGGGGAGCTGATCAACACTCTCGGCCTGGCCATCAAGGTCGGCCTCACCACCCGTCAACTGAAGTCCGCGACAGCCGCCTACCCCACCGTAGGGTCCGACTTGGGCTCAATGTTGTAGTTCCCTTGCACGCCACGCCGCCCTGTGGGCCACACCTCCAAGCGCCGTTCCGGTGGGTCCAGGCTTGTGACGCAATTCCTCAGCGCGTTGGCGGCCGCACGGTACGGCGGCTGGCTGACCGGAGTCACGACCTGGGTCGGGAGTTCCCAGGTCGAGCCGAAGGGCGGCGCGTTCGGGAGCTTCCGGCACGGGTATGCGGATGAGATCTCGACCTGTGTCGACTCCGCGCTTCACCATGAGGCCGGATTCGGATCTCCTCCGGCCCAATCGGAACACCGCCCCGGCAGATCCGGTGCTGATCCATCTCCCTGCGCCTTCGGATTGGAATGGTGACCTCGACCGTAACCGCCCCACGACCATGCACCAGCGGCTGCCTAAGATCGAGCTCATGCAGGATCTCCGAGCACCGACCGGGACACGCGGGCCGCGCTACGCGCTGGTCGCGGTTGCCGTCGCACTGTTCGGCCTTCTGTCGATGCACGGCTGGGGCTCCCACACCGGCGCTCACTCCGTGGGAGCCACATCCCAGAGCGCAATCGCCATGATCGCCGCGAGCGGCGCCATCAGCCATGACCACTCCGGGCCGGCTGCCAATGAGCCGGATACCCCCGAACCGATCGTCGCGGGCCACCCAGCGGGAATGAGCTCTGAGGAGCCCGTCGGCGAGAACGGTGCGGGGCTTCTTGGGCTCTGCCTAGCCGTGCTGGCCGGCCTCCTACTGCTGGGGATCGCCCTGCTGCTCGCACGTCGCGGCGTCCGCATCGCCCGCACCATGCTGCCCGCGTGGCAGCCCTTGCGGCTCATCGGGCGAGACCGTGACCCGCCAGGCCTCCGCATGCTCTGTGTGATCCGCTGCTGACAGGCGTCCGCCACGAGCGCCCGACCCGGGCGACTCGGGGCTTTCGCCTCCCCAGACACTGATCACACAGATGGAGAAACACTCATGCGCAAGTCGCTGATCACCGCCGTCGTGACGGCCTCGCTGTTCACCCTCACCGCCTGTGGCAACGAAGACGACACTGACACCGCTGGCGGGCACAACGACGCCGACGTCACCTTCGCCCAGGAGATGATCCCCCACCACCAGCAGGCCATCGAGATGGCCGACCTCGCCGAATCACGCGCTGAAAGCCAGGAGGTCAAGGACCTCGCCACCGACATCGAGGCAGCCCAAGGCCCCGAGATCGAGACCATGACCGGCTGGCTGGAGTCCTGGGGCGAGGACGTCCCCGATGAGGGCATGTCGGGCATGGATCACGGCGACATGTCGTCCGACGACATGGGCGGAATGATGACCGAGGACGAGATGGCCGACCTCGAGGCGGCCTCCGGCGCGGAGTTCGACCAGATGTTCCTCACCATGATGATCGAGCACCACGAGGGTGCGATCGAGATGGCCAAGATCGAGCAGTCCGAGGGCGAGTTCCCCGAGGCCGTCGACATGGCCAAGGAGATCGAGACGACGCAGGCGGAGGAGATCCAGACGATGCAGAACCTGCTGAAGCCCTGATCTCGATCCCGGTGCCGGGCAGGACGGAGTTACTCCGCTGCCCGGCACCACCAGACACCTCGGAGCCACCGCCTTGAAACGATCCAACCTTCCCCTAGCTGCCGTCCTCGTCGGCGCCGCTCTCCTCACCGGAGCCTGCTCCCAAGACACCTCCACGACTGCACCGCCCAGTGAGGACCCCGGCCTCGGCCACATCCATGGTCTCGGCGTCGACCCGGCCGACGACAGCCTCTACGTCGCCACCCACTTTGGGCTCTTCCGCGTCAAGAGCGATGGAGAGCCCAGCCGGGTTGCCGACCGCTACCAGGACACGATGGCGTTCACGGTCGTGGGTCCTGGCCACTTCCTCGGGAGCGGGCACCCGGACTTGCGCGAGGACCTGCCCGCACACCTGGGACTGATCGAGTCGACCGATGCCGGAGAGAGCTGGACGCCGCTGGCTCTCCAAGGCGAGGCGGACTTTCACATCCTCGAACCCGCCGGCGACGCCCTCTACGCATACGACGCGACCTCCGGCCGCCTGCTGCGAACCGTGGACCGGAAGAACTTCGACGAGGTGTTCCAAGGTCCGCTGATCAGCGTCGCGACGGTCAATGGGAGCGTCGAGCTGATCGCGACCGACGGCAACGGCCAACTCCACAGCATCGACGCCATCTCCGGGGAGACCCGAGAACTCGGCGGTCCGAGCACGATGTACCTCGACACCACTCCGGACGGGAACCTGGCCGGTATCGACCCCGACGGCGTCGTCCGGGTCAGCACCGACACCGGCCGAACCTGGCGCGAGGTCGGCTCAATCGAGGGCCAACCGGCCGCATTCACCATCAGCGCCCAGGGCTGGTTCGCCGCGACCGAAACGGCCGTCTACCGGTCCACCGATGACGGCGACACATGGACCCGCGTCCTGTGATCGTCCAGGGACGATGAGTAACCGCAGAGCCACGCATCGACGCGCGGGTTCCCATCGCGCGCCGCGGCGTGCCACGAGAGGGCTCACCGGCCTGGCGGTGCTGGCAACGACCGCCGCCGTGGCTGTGCCCGCCGCGTTCCTCATCCCCGGCGCAACGAACACCGGGGAGGCGGGCCGCCGCACTATAGTTGCGTCCCCGCCACCGTCCGCGCCGCACCCTGACCCGACTCTCAAGGGCGAGCGACCAGACGGTGAGGTCGCGGTCGGTCGAGATCGTGACCCAGATCCGAGTGGGCCCCCCACCCCCGCCACTCAAATTCCGGAACGCGGCCCCGGCACCTTCGAAGTCGCCGCCGCATCACTGCTCGGGCCGCAGGACGGGGTGACCTACCGGGTCGAGGTCGAGCAGGGCCTGCCCTTCAGCACCGTGGATGTGGCGCGGCTGGTCGAAGCCACCCTGTCTGATCAGCGCGGCTGGGCGACGCGACACACGCTCGTCCGCGTCGAAGGCCATGCCGACCTCCGCATCGTCCTGGCCACCCCGGAGACGGCCGATCAACTCTGTGCACCACTCGACACCGACGGACGGCTGTCCTGCCGCAACGGTGACGACGTCGTCCTCAACGCCTGGCGGTGGCAGTTCGGTGCAGACGGCTACGCCGGTGACCTTGTGGCATATCGACGCTACGTCATCAACCACGAGACGGGCCACGCCTTGGGCTATCCCCACGTCGGCTGTCCCGGACCTGGCGAGATCGCGCCAGTGATGCTGCAACAGACCAAGGGCCTGGAGGGCTGCAAACCAAACCCGTGGCCCGCCCGCGTGGACCTCGTCGGGCACTGATCCACCTTCTGGTCGGACCGGAGACGTGCGGGGGTCCATAGAGGAGCCTGGCCCTCACGGCCCCGAGCAGATGCTGAATCCCAACCCAAGGACCTTGGCGATGACACCCCTACTCATGCCCCGCGTGCTCCACAGCTCCCATCGAAGCCGTTGAATCCGACGAGGCGACCGGCTGAACCGGCAGCCGAAGGCGCTTCAGCAACAGCGCGTTGACCGCCACCAAGAAGCTGGACCCCGACATCGACAAAGCCGCGACCTCCGGCCTCAGCACCAAGCCGAAGGCGGGCTCGAACACGCCTGCCGCGATGGGGAGCGCGATCGCGTTGTAGCCCACCGCCCAGCCGAGGTTCTGGCGCATCTTGCGCAGCGTGCCCCGGCCGATCGTCAGCGCCACCGGCACGTCCAGCGGGTCGGACCGCATGAGGACGACGTCCGCGGCTTCGATCGCGACGTCAGTGCCCGCGCCGACTGCGATCCCGACGTCTGCCTGCACGAGCGAGGGCGAGTCGTTGACGCCGTCGCCCACCATTGCCACGGTGCGGCCCTGCGCCTGCAGCTGCTGAACCTGGTGCGCCTTGTCCTCGGGCAGCACCTCGGCGATGACGTCGTCGATTCCC
>DASSLA010000074.1:0-2229 GCA_035689885.1 Marmoricola sp.
GGGCCGGTCTACTTCTGGCCGGGCTGGGTGGCCGGGCCGTGGGGTGCGGTGCTGCTGGTGCGCACGCTCGCCGGTGGACGCAGCCGGGGCCCGGCGTGACGGCGGTCACCGCCGGCCCCGCCCGTTTCGCCTTTCGGCCCGCGGTGACGTAGACTCCCAGGCTGGCTCACGAGCCTGGTCCCTGCATGCCCCGCGGCTGGTCTGGCAGGCAGGACCGCGTCACCAGTGACCCAGCGAACAGTGACCCAGCGAACGAAGACCGACACTCGACACGACAAGGCCGACAACTACCGATGAAGGTCAAGCCGAGCGTCAAGAAGATCTGCGACAAGTGCAAGGTGATCCGCCGTCACGGGCGAGTCATGGTGATCTGCGAGAACGCACGTCACAAGCAGCGTCAGGGCTAGTCGCCCGAGCAGGCTTCGCGACCGAGCACGACAAGCAGCGCGCCGCGCCCCGCACGTCCTCACCGAGGGCTGGCGGGTCACCCCCGGACCAGGCCGGGGCCATCCGTCCCGGGCGGGACGGGGGAGCGGCGAGCACGACCTGGTGACACGAAGGAGCACCGCCCGATGGCACGCCTCGTCGGCGTCGATCTCCCGCGCGAGAAGCGCGTCGAGATCGCCCTGACCTACATCTTCGGCATCGGCCGCAGCCGCGCCGTGGAGACCCTCGCCCAGACCGGCGTCAGCGGGGACACCCGCGTCCGGGACCTCGGCGACGACGACCTCGTCAAGCTGCGCGACTGGATCGAGTCCAACTACCGGATCGAGGGTGACCTGCGCCGCGAGGTGCAGGCCGACATCCGTCGCAAGGTCGAGATCGGCTGCTACGAGGGTCTGCGGCACCGCCGCGGCCTCCCGGTCCGCGGCCAGCGCACGCACACGAACGCCCGCACCCGCAAGGGCCCGCGCAAGGCGATCGCCGGCAAGAAGAAGGTCGGGAAGAAGTAGGCCTCCCGGCCTCTCGTCCGGCACACGAACCAGCCACCCAGGAGATCCAGAGCAGATGCCTCCGAAGAGCCGTCAGGGCGCGGGCGCCAAGAAGGTGCGCCGCAAGGAGAAGAAGAACGTGGCCCATGGCCACGCCCACATCAAGAGCACCTTCAACAACACGATCGTCTCGATCACCGACCCCATGGGCAACGTGATCTCGTGGGCCTCGGCCGGCCACGTGGGCTTCAAGGGCTCGCGCAAGTCGACGCCGTTCGCCGCGCAGATGGCGGCCGAGAACGCCGCGCGCCGCGCCCAGGAGCACGGCATGCGCAAGGTCGACGTGTTCGTCAAGGGCCCGGGCTCCGGTCGCGAGACCGCGATCCGCTCGCTGCAGGCCGCCGGCCTCGAGGTCGGCACAATCCAGGACGTGACCCCCGTCCCGCACAACGGCTGCCGCCCTCCCAAGCGGCGCCGGGTCTGAGGGGGGAGAAGGAGACATGGCTCGTTACACAGGTGCGGACTGCAAGCGCTGCCGCCGCGAGAAGATGAAGCTGTTCCTCAAGGGTGCGAAGTGCGAGTCGCCGAAGTGCCCGATCGAGATCCGTCCCTACCCGCCGGGTGAGCACGGTCGCGGTCGCTCCAAGGACAGCGAGTACCTCCTGCAGCTGCGGGAGAAGCAGAAGGCCACCCGGATCTACGGCGTCCTCGAGAAGCAGTTCCGTGGCTACTACGACGAGGCCAACCGCAAGCAGGGCAAGACCGGCGAGAACCTGCTGCGCATCCTCGAGAGCCGTCTGGACAACGTGGTCTACCGGGCCGGCTTCGCCAAGTCCCGCGACATGGCCCGCCAGCTGGTGCGCCACGGCCACCTGACCGTCAACGGCCGCAAGGTCGACATCCCGTCGTTCCGCGTCAGCGACAACGACATCATCGAGGTCCGGGAGAGCTCGCTCGAGCTCACGCCCTTCATCGTGGCCCGCGCCGAGGCCGGCGAGCGTCCGGTGCCGGCGTGGCTCGAGGTCATCCCGACCCGGATGCGGATCCTCGTCCACTCGCTCCCGGCCCGGCAGGTCATCGACACGCCGGTCCAGGAGCAGCTGATCGTCGAGCTCTACTCGAAGTAACCCGCACGACCCCGGGGGCGGCAGACCGACGCCGCCCCTGGGTGCACCACCTCGCACGGCGTCATATGGCGGACGCCTGCTGGAAGGACAACTGACGTGCTGATCGCACAGCGCCCCACCCTCTCCGAAGAGGTCGTCGACGACTACCGCTCGCGGTTCGTCATCGAGCC
>DASSLA010000075.1:0-49897 GCA_035689885.1 Marmoricola sp.
CCCTCGTCGAGGCGGCCGGCCTGCCCGAGGTCGCGGCGACCGTCTGGTCCAACGTCTTCATGACCGCCCACCTCGACCGGGGCGAGCGGTTCCTCGTCCACGGCGGCGGTGGGGGCATCGGCACGATGGCGATCCAGCTCGGCAAGGCCTTCGGGGCCCGCGTGTTCGCCACGGCCGGGTCGCCGGAGAAGCTGGAGCTGTGCGAGTCGCTCGGCGCCGACCGTGCGATCAGCTATCGCGACGAGGACTTCGTCGAGGTGCTGAAGGAGGCCGGCGGGGCCGACGTGATCCTGGACAACATGGGGGCGAAGTACCTCGACCGCAACGTCTCCGCGCTCGCCACCGAGGGCCGGCTGGTGATCATCGGGATGCAGGGTGGCGTCAAGGGCGAGCTCGACATCGGCAAGCTGCTGGGCAAACGCGGCGCCGTGATCGCCACCTCGCTGCGAGCGCGGCCGGTGGAGGAGAAGGCGGCGATCTGCGCCGCTGTCGTCGAGCACGTCTGGCCGCTCGTCGGCGATGGCAGGCTGCGGTCCGTCGTACACACCGAGGTGCCGCTCGAGGAGGTCGCGCGCGCCCACGAGCTGATGGCCGAGGGGTCGCACAGCGGCAAGATCCTGCTCACCGTCGGATAGCCGTGGTCGGTAGGGTCGAGGACATGTCCACCCCTCCGAACGAGCACACGCCGGCAAACCGGGACCAGGGCGAGAACGAGGACCGGGTGACGGTGATCGGTCCCGACGGCCGTCCCATCGCGGTGCCCGCCTCCGTGGTCAAGGAGGACGAGGACGCCGGCCAGCGCAGCGTCACCGACCTGGTCGAGGAGCCGGCCAAGGTGATGCGGATCGGCCGCATGGTCCAGCAGCTGCTCGAGGAGGTGAAGGCGGCCCCGGTCGACGACTCCGGCCGCAAGCGCCTGGCCAACGTGCTGCACAACTCCATCACCGAGCTCAAGGCCGGGCTGGCTCCCGAGCTGGGCGAGGAGATCGACCGGCTGATCGAGCCGTTCTCGGAGTCCACGCCGAGCGAGTCGGAGCTGCGCATCGCCCAGGCCCAGCTCGTCGGCTGGCTGGAGGGCCTGTTCCACGGCATCCAGACCGCGATCTACGCCCAGCAGATGGCGGCACGCTCCCAGCTCGAGCAGATGCGCCGGGCGCTGCCGGCGGGCGCGGTCCCCGGGATGCACCTGTCCGACGAGGAGCAGGAGCAGCCCCCGCACGAGCCGGGCGCCCAGGGCGGCATGTACCTCTGAGCCCCTTCTGACCGGGCTCAGCCCCGCGGGCGCACCATCACCAGCTCGCCCTCCGGGGTCGAGCCCCGCAGCGTGGTGAACCCGCAGCGGGCGAGCACCCGCAGCGCGGCGCGGTTCTCCGGGCGCACCCGCGCCCTGACCCGTACGCCGGCCCTGTCGCTGTGCTCCAGCAGGCAGGCGAGCGCCTCGGTCGCCGCACCGTGTCCATGGGCGTCGCGCACCAGCCCGAATCCGACTTCCGCCTCGGGCTGGCCGTCGTGGTCCTCGGGACCGCCGAAGAAACCGATCCGGCCCACGGTGGTGCCGTCAGCGGCCCGGACGATGTGCCGCGGCCCCCACGTGGCATGCGGGTCGTCGGGTCGCACCAGCGCCACCGCATCCTGGTCGTCGCGACGCGGGTAGTCGGGGTGCCAGGACACCCGGCGGCGACCGGCGAGCATGCCGGCGGCGTCCTCCGGCGTGACCAGGGGCAGCCGGAGCCGTGCAGTCGCCAGCTCCTCGGGGAGCGTCACGAGACCTCGCGACGGGCCGCCCCGTGCCCGAACCACCGGCGCAGCTCGACGGCGGCGCCCTCGTCGTGGACGGAGTCGGTGCTGGCGTCCGCGGCCAGGTGCACCTCGTCCACGGCCTGGCCCATCGCCACGCCGCGGGCTGCCCAGCGGAGCATTTCCAGGTCGTTGCGTCCGTCTCCGATGGCGAGCACGTCCTGCTGGTCGAGGCCGAGCTCCGCGACCACGTGGGCGAGTCCGGAGGCCTTCGAGACACCCACCGGTGAGAGGTCGAGCCAGGCGGTCCAGCCGACGACGTAGTCGGTGCCGTGCAGACCCAGCCGGCGACCCAGGGCGATGAAGTCCTCCGCCGAGGAGTTGGGGTCGCGGATGATCACCCGGCTGACCGGATCGCCGATGATCTCCTCCACCTTGGTCTCGATCATCTGCCCGGAGAGCTCACCCGCGGGGAACGGCCGGTTGACGCGGTAGCCGACTCCGCGCTCCTCGACCGCGACCAGGGCGTCCGGGTGCTCCTCGAGCACCGCCCGCACGGCGGCACTGGCGTCGAAGGTCTCCTCGTGGACCACGTCGAGCGGTGGATCGCGGTAGATCACGGCACCGTTGGAGGCCACCCCCCAGAGGCGGTCGGACCCCTCACGAGGGAGGCCCAGCAGCTCGGCGACCTTGGTCATGCCGTGGGGGGAGCGGCCGCTGGCGAGCACGATGTGGGCACCGGCGTCCACGGCGGCCCCGACCGCGTCGCGCACCGTGGGGCTGATCTGCTCCGAGTCCTGGCCGGACCCCTCGACCCACTTCAGCAGTGTCCCGTCGATGTCGAGGGCGACGACGCGTGGCTTCCAGTCCGGCGGCACCAGTGGCTTGGACAACCTCAGCCGCCGTCCTGCTCACCGTGCCCGGCGAGCGGCTCGAGCACCTCGCGGCCCTGCAGGTAGGGCTGCAGCGCCGGGGGGACGCGGACCGAGCCGTCGGCCTGCTGGTGGGTCTCCAGGATCGCGACGATGGTGCGCGGGATCGCTACGAGGGTGCCGTTGAGGGTGGCGATGGGCCGGACCGCGCTGCCCGAGCCCCCAACGGCGCTCGTGGCGAAGCGGCCCCGGATGTCGAGGCGCCGGGTCTGGAAGTCGGTGCAGTTGGAGGTCGAGGTCAGCTCGCGGTAGCGACCCTGGGTGGGGACCCACGCCTCGCAGTCGAACTTGCGGCGCGCGGACAGGCCGAGGTCGCCGGCGGCCACGTCGATGACGCGGTAGGCGAGCTCGAGCTTGTCGAGCCATTCCTTCTCCCACCCCAGCAGTCGCTCGTGCTCCTCGTCCGACTCCTCCAGGGTGGTGTAGGAGAACATCTCGACCTTGTCGAACCAGTGCACCCGGATGATGCCGCGGGTGTCCTTGCCGTGCGAGCCTGCCTCCTTGCGGAAGCAGGGGCTGAACGCGACGTAGCGTCGCGGCAGCGTCTCGGCGTCGAGGATCTCGTCGGAGTGGTACGCCGCGAGCGGCACCTCCGAGGTGCCGACCAGGTAGGTGTCCTGCCCCTCGATCCGGTAGACGTCGTCGGCGGCCTGGCCCAGGAAGCCGGTGCCCTCCATCGCTCGTGGCTTGACCAGCGTCGGCGGGATCATCGGGATGAAGCCGGCCGAACGCGCCTGGTCCATCGCCATGTTGACCAGGGCGAGCTCGAGGTCGGCGCCGGCGCCCGTCAGGTAGTAGAACCGCGAGCCCGACACCTTGGCGCCGCGCTCGACGTCGATGGCGCCGAGGATGCGTCCCAGCTCGACGTGGTCGCGCGGCTCGAAGCCCTCGGCGGCGAAGTCGCGCGGGGTGCCGTGCTCGGACAGCACGACGTAGTCGTCCTCGCCACCTGCCGGTGCCTCCGCGGCTGCCGGGTTGGGGATCGCGTAGATCGCCTCGCGCCAGTCCTGCTCGGCCTGGGTCTGGGTGGCCTCGGCGGTCTTGACGTCGATCGCGAGGGTCTTGGTGCGGGTGAGCAGCTCGGCCTTCTCGTCGCCGCTGGCCGTGGCGATCCTCTTGCCGAGCTGCTTCTGCTCGGCGCGCAGCTGCTCGTAGTCCGCGATGGCGGCACGGCGGGCGGCGTCGGCCTCGAGCGCGCGGTCGATCGCCTCACCGGACTGGCCCCGTTTGTGCTGGGCGGCGCGGAGCAGGTCGGGGTCGTCGCGCAGGAGGCGTGGGTCGATCACCCGGCGAGGATATCGACCGGGGTTCAGGCCGGAGGCAGGACCAGCGAGACAGACGCGGCCTCGGGGGCGACCGGCGAGCTCGGCTCGCCGTACGACTTCCACTCCTCGGAGCCGTCGGACAGGTAGTGGGTGGTCAGCTGCGGCTTGTCCGCGCAGAACATCCAGGTGGTGCCGTCCTCGGCGGTGAACCCGCCGCCGAGCCGGCACGGGCTCTTCGGCAGGTCGGCGAGCTGGGGGCTCTCGGAGTAGAGGACCGTGCCGCCGGCGCGCTCGACCGCGCTGGTGTCCGCCGCTCCCTTGCCTGCGGGCCGGGTCTTCTCGCTGGTGATGCTCTCCACCCACGGCTCGCCGGTGTTGCGGTCGAAGCCGTTGGTGAAGATCCACGGACCCTTGGCGAGCGTGCCGGTGCGCGTGGCCTTGCCGCCGGTCACGGGGACCGTCCAGACCCGGTTGCGGGTGTCCACGACTCGCAGGGTGGCGGGCTCCCGCGGGTCGAAGGCCCACCCGATCGGCCGCACCGAGCGGTCACCGGAGAGGGCGCGCACGTCGAGCCGGCGCGTGGAGGTGTCGGTCAGCGAGAAGACCGTGAGCTTCCCGCTGCGCTCCTGGGCCCGTGAGACCTGGGTGTCGGGGATCGCCCACCTGCGGTCGCCGCTGACCAGCAGGGCGGCGTCGTCCGGTCCCGCACTCCCCGCGCGCACGCCGGGCATCACCCGCTTGGTGGCCTCCCCGGTGGAGGGGTCGTAGGTGATGTAGCTGCTCGTCGCGGTCTCGGCGTCGGCACCCCCGGCTGTGGAGATGACCACCAGCCACTGGCCCTCGCCGAGGCTGGTGTCGGTGCTGTCCGACGCGCTCCGGGACGTGTCCGACCCGTTGTCCGAGCCGGCGTCGGATCCGCCGGAGTCACCGCAGCCGGCGACGAGGAGCGCGGCGCACGTTGCGAGGGCAGCGCTCCGCCGGAGCCTCCGGAGACCCGGGTGCAGGTGTGTCTCGCGCATGTCGTCTCCCCGTGTGCGACGGCGGCTGACCGGGTAGTCCCGGTCGTCCGATCCGTAGGAAAATCGTCCCACAGACCCCAAGGTCTCGACGGGGTGCGACATCCCTGCGCGACGGCTGTTCTGTCCGTGTCGGCATACTTTGCCGACGACCCACCCCCGTCGAAGGGCCACTGGAGTGAGCGACGCCAACGTACGGCGCACCCGCGTCCGCTGGTGCATCCTCGCGACGGCTCTCTTCGCGGTGGTCGCGGCCCTCGTCTCGGTCGAGTGGGGACCGCTGATGGACCTCGACGAGGCGGTCGCGGAGTGGCCCGAGCAGTTCACCCGCGCCCACGAGCCGGTGCGCGACTTCTGGTACGCCCTCGCCGTCGCGACGGGCACGATCGCGAAGACCATCGCCACCGCGGTGGTCGCGGTCCTCCTCTGGGTCAAGAACCACCGCCGGGCCGCGATCTGGACCCTCGCGGTGATGCTGACGACGGGGCTGGCCACCTCCGCGGTCAAGCAGGTCATCGGCCGCGAGCGGCCCTTCCGGGAAGACCCGATGCAGGTGCTCTCCAGCCTGTCCTTCCCCTCGGGACACGCCTCCGGCATCGCGGCGGCGGCCGGTGTCGCGATCGTGCTCACGATGATGCTGATCCGCCGCCGCGGCGTACGCCGGGTCGTGGTCGCCGCTGCACTCTTCATGGCCGTCCTGGTCGGCGCCGACCGGATCTTCCTCGGCGTCCACCACCTCTCGGACGTGATCGCGGGTTACCTGCTCGGCATCGCGGTGCTGTTCTTCTGGCTGGCGCTCTACGACCCCGTGCCGCGCTCGATCGCACTGGAGACCGAGCCGCTGCCGGAGGCGCTGCCCACGCAGCGCAAGAAGCTCGCCGTGATCCTCAACCCGTCCAAGGTCGACGACCCCGGCCAGTTCCGGGAGATGACCGAGGCGCTCGCTGCGGAGTCCGGCTTCGCCTCGACGGTGTGGTGGGAGACCACCGTGGAGGACACCGGCTACCGGATGGCCCACGAGGCCGCGGTCAGTGGCTCGGACCTCGTCATCGCGGTCGGCGGCGACGGCACGATCCGCGCGGTCTGCGAGGAGCTCGCCGGCACCGGCGTGCCCGTGGGCATCGTCCCGGCCGGCACCGGCAACCTGCTCGCCCGGAACCTCGACATCCCGCTCTACCTGCGCTCGGCGGTCGACGTGGCGCTGAACGGTCAGGACCGCGCCATCGACATGGTCGAGGTGAGCGGCGACAACATGGACGATGCCGTGTTCCTGGTGATGGCCGGGATGGGCTTCGACGCGGCGATCATGCAGGGGGTCAACGAGGACATCAAGGCGAAGGTCGGCTGGCTCGCCTACGTCTGGTCGGCGCTGAAGTCGCTGATGTTCCCGGCCATCCGCGTCGAGGTCTCCGTCGACGGTGGCGAGTTCACGCGGCATCGCGCCCGCACGCTGGTGATCGGCAACGTCGGCTCGCTGCAGGCGGGGATGCCCCTCATCCCGGACGCCGCGATCGACGACGGCCAGCTCGACGTGGTGCTCCTGTACCCGCGCCGGTTCCTGTCCTGGCTGCCGCTCGCTGTCCGCGTGCTCACCAAGAACAAGCGCACCGACGAGACCATCACCCGGATGACCGGGCGCGAGGTGGTGGTGCGCACGCACACGGAGGCGCCACGCCAGCTCGACGGCGACCTGATCGCACCCGGCAAGGAGCTGCGCGCGAGCTGCATGCACGGCCGGCTGCTGATCAGGGTGCCGCGCTGACCCCGTCCTCGGCGACGGGCTCGAGCAGGAACACCGGGATGGTGCGGTCCGTGCGCTGGGCGTACTTGGCGTAGTTGGGCCAGGTCTGCACCATGTGCTGCCAAAGCTGCTCGCGCTCGGCACCGGACACCTCGCGGGGCAGGGCGCGGTGGCTGCGACCGTGGATCCGCACCTCCACCGGCTCACCGCGCTCAGCGGCCGCGCGCACGTTGACCACCCACACCGGGGGCTTGGGGCCGCCGAAGTTGGAGCCGGCGATCAGCTGGCCGTCCCCGTGCGGCACGCAGAGCAGCGGGGTGGTGCGGGGCACCCCGGACTTGCGGCCCTTCACGGTCAGCATCAGGTTGGGCAGTCCCGCGATCCGCAGCAGCGTCAGGCGCCCCCGGGTGACCCGTTGGAGGAGCTTGTCGATCGCAGTGATCTGCGGCAGGAGCCTCGGCAGCCAGGGGATGGAGCCGATCCGGATCGCCAGCGGGGTCAGGAAGTTCACCCGCGGAGTCTAGGGAGGGCCAGCCGTGTGATCAGGGCCGTGCGGTGCTGATCGCTTCCTGCTCCTCGGGGGAGAGCTGGGTCTCGCTCGACCAGTCCGAGACGTTCTTGGCGTAGGTGCGGGCCTCGTTGCGGCCCTGGATGGAGGTGAGCACCACGCCGCTGCCGCTGTCGTCGAGCAGCGCCATCGACCAGGAGAGCTGGCCGCCGGTGTCCTGGAAGGCGTCGTACCGGATGACCGCGAGGTGCCGCAGCGCGGTCGCCCCCTCGGCCTTGAGCGCGGCGACCTCCTGGCGCAGGGCACGCGCGTCCTGCGGCAGCTCGCTGGCGTCTCCGCGCGTCCGGCTCCGTCCGGTACGCCGCCCCGCGACTGCCAGGCCGAGGGCGAGCAGAGAGACCACGAGTGCGAGCACGGACAGGAAGATCGCCACGGGGTGAGGGTAGTGGCTGGGCGTCCCACAACCGGGGCAGCGCGACCCGCGTCCTTCCACTGCGTGGGAAACTCGCCGGGTGACCCAGCCAGCAGCACCCGGACGCATCGCCTACCAGGGCGAGCCGGGCGCGAACTCGCACATCGTGTGCAAGGTGAACTACCCCGACTGGGAGGCGGTGCCCTGCGCCTCCTTCGAGGACGTGTTCGCGGCGGTGGAGAACGGCGAGGCCGAGCGGGCGATGATCCCGATCGACAACTCGATCGCCGGACGGGTCGCGGACATCCACCACTTCCTGCCCGGGTCACACCTGCACATCGTCGCCGAGCACTTCCTGCGCATCCAGTTCGCGCTGATGGCGCTGCCGGGTGCCACGCTCGGCTCGATCCGCTCGGTGCACAGCCACGTGCACGCCCTCGGCCAGTGCCGCAAGTTCATCCGCGAGCACGGTCTGGTCCCGGTGATCTCCGGCGACACGGCGGGGGCAGCCCGGGAGGTGGCCGAGTGCGGCGACCCCACCCAGGCGGCGATCTCCCCACCGCTGGCGGCCGAGACCTACGGGCTCGAGGTGCTGGCCAACGACGTGGAGGACGAGGAGCACAACACCACGCGGTTCGTGGTGCTCTCGCGCGAGCTGATCGAGGCGGACCCCGGATCTGGTCCGGTGGTCACCAGCTTCATCTTCAACGTGCGGAACCTGCCGGCCGCTCTCTACAAGGCCCTCGGCGGCTTTGCCACCAACGGCGTGAACATGACCAAGCTGGAGAGCTACATGGTGGACGGGCACTTCACCGCCACCCAGTTCCTCGCCGAGGTCGACGGCCATCCAGCCGACCCGCCGGTGCGGCGGGCCCTGGAGGAGCTGGAGTTCTTCACCACCGAGGTGAAGATCCTGGGGGTCTACCCGGCGGACGATTTCCGGTCGCAGTAGCGATCATCTGCGCGCGACGCCCCGATGACTAGTCCGAGAGGACTAGACCGGATGGGCCAGAACTACCGGTAATAGTGATGTGCGGCGGGGGTTCCCGGTGCACCCTTCTGCCTATGCGCTCTACATATCGGGTACTCGCCTTCCTCATCGCCGCCCTCGTCGCGGTCCAGGCTGCAGCGATCGCACTGTGGGTCTTCGGCCTGCTCAACTGGGTCGACGAGGAGAAGAACAGCCTCACTCCCCAGCTCGCCGATGACCGGCTCGAAGGCGTCACCGGCGCCGTCGGCATCAGCATCCACAGCTTCGGTGCGCTGGCCGTGGCGCTGGTCGCGATCGTGCTGCTGATCATCTCGTTCTTCGCGAAGATCCCCGGTGGGGTCAAGTGGGCCCTCTTCGTGTTCCTCGCCGTCCTCGTCCAGTGGGTCGTGGCCATCGCTGCGTTCGGGATCCCCGGGCTCGGCGCGGTGCACGGCGCCAACGCCATCCTGATCGCGTGGCTTGCGCTGCGCGCCGCTCGGCAGGCGAACGTTGTCCGCGGTGACGCGACGGCCGACCCTGAGGTCGCCACCGTCTCGTGAGCGTCAAGGACCGGATCCGGCTCGGGGTCGGGCTGGTCCTCACCTTGGCACTCGTCGTACCGCTGGGCTGGATGTGGTGGGACAGCCGCCTGCCCGGGACCTACTCCGTCATGGACATGGGGGAGCCGGTCTACGGGGGCGGTCCCGCCGGCGGGCACGACCACCACGTGGCGGCGGGGTCGAAGCAGGCCACCAGCGTCGTCGACCTGGACACCGAGGCCACCGGGGAGCCCGACGTCGCCGTCGACCTGACTGCCCGCGAGGGCACCGTCACGCTCGCATCGGGCCGCAAGGTGCAGGGCTACTCGCTGAACGACACCACACCCGGACCGACGATCGAGGCCACCGTCGGTGACCTGGTCGAGGTGCGGGTGCGCAACGAGTCCGTCGACGGCGGGATCGCCCTGCACTGGCACGGTGTCGACGTGCCCAACGCCCAGGACGGGGTTGCCGGAGTGACCCAGGACGCCGTCGACGTGGGTGAGGAGTTCACCTACCGGTGGGTGGCGCCCGACGCGGGGACCTACTGGTACCACTCCCACCAGCTCTCCCACGAGCAGGTCTCGGGCGGGCTGTACGGCGCGGTGCTGATCCACCCTCAGCAGCGTGAGCCCGGGGTGCGCGACGTCCTGGTCCAGACGCACGTCTACGACGGGCAACCCACGATCGACGGGGAGCGTGGCTTCAAGCACGTCGCCGCACGTGTGGGGGAGCGCCTGCGCGTGCGTGTGGTGAACACCGACAACGGACCGCAGAACCTGTGGGCCAGCGTCCCCTTCCTGGTCCGCGCCGTCGACGGGTTCGACGTCAACGCACCGACACCGGTCACCGACCGGACGGTCGAGATCCCAGCGGGCGGTCGCGTCGACCTCGAGGTGCGCGTGCCCGCCGACGGCGAGTCGGTGCGGATGGCCATGCAGGGTGAGGTCGGTGTGACCCTCGGACCCGAGGCGGAGGACGCTCCGCAGGTCCGGCAGCCCGACGACGGGCTGGACCTGCTCGGCTACGGCTCGCCGGCGGACGTCGGCTTCGACCTGGACCGCGCCGACCGGAAGTTCGAGTACTCCGTCGGCAAGCGGCCCGGGTTCCTCGACGGCAAGCCCGGCCTCTGGTGGACCGTCAACGGCAAGCTCTACGAGGACATGCCGATGTTCGTGATCCGGGAGGGCGACGTCGTCCGGGTCCGGATCTCCAACCACAGCGGTGAGGCGCACCCGATGCACCTTCACGGGCACCACGCGGTGGTGCTCTCCCGCGACGGGAAGAAGGCACCCGGAAGCCCCTGGTGGTTCGACTCCCTCGAGGTGCAGGACGGCGAGACCTTCGACGTGGCGTTCCTCGCGGACAACCCGGGAGTGTGGATGGACCACTGCCACAACCTGCGCCACGCCCGCGAGGGCCTGGTCACGCACCTGATGTACGAGGGGGTCACCACGCCGTTCCGGGTGGGCGACGACAGCGGCAACACCCCCGAGTGAGCCGGCGGGGCGCCGCTGGCTAGGTTGGCCCGCGTGGACCTCGCCGTGATCGCGATCGTGTTCGGCACGATCTTCGTGGTCGAGCTCCCGGACAAGACCTTCATTGCCGCACTCGTGCTCTCCACGCGCTACCGACCGCTGGCCGTGTGGGTCGGCGTCGGGCTGGCGTTCTTCGTGCAGACCCTGATCGCGGTGCTCGCCGGCCAGGTCGCCACGCTGCTCCCCGAGGCGCTGATCCGCACCGTGGCGATGGTCATCTTCGCGGTCGGTGCCGTCCTGCTGTTCCGGGCCGCTCCCGGAGCCGACGCTGAGGAGAAGGAGCAGGAGGAGGAGTTCGCCGCCCGCGCCACCGAGCCACGCGCCGGGCTCAAGGCGGTCGGTACGTCGTTCCTGGTGCTGTTCGCCGCGGAGTGGGGCGACCTGTCACAGCTGCTGACGATCAGCATGGTCGCGCGCTTCGGCGAGCCGGTCAGCGTCTTCATCGGGGCCTGGGCCGCGTTGCTGACCGTCTCCGGACTCGCCGTGCTCGTTGGCACCGTGCTGTTGCGACACGTCAAGCTCTCGGTCATCCACTATCTGGGCTCGGCGGTCTGCCTGATCCTCGCCCTGATCACGGCGTGGGAGCTGATCAGCAGCCTCTAGAGTTCGGGGAATGACCCAGCACACGCCCGCCACCTCTCCCGGAGTCACGACCGAGGTCGGCCGGCTTCGCACGGTGCTCCTGCACCGCCCCGGACCCGAGCTGCAGCGGCTGACCCCGCGCAACAACGACAAGCTGCTCTTCGACGGGATCCCCTGGGTCAGTCGCGCACAGGAGGAGCACGACGCATTCGCCGAGGCGCTGCGCGACCGCGGCGTCGAGGTGCTCTACCTGACCGAGCTGCTGGTCGAGACGCTCGCCGGCGAGCAGGCCAGGGCGCAGGCGATCGAGGCGGTGGCCGGGTCGCTGCGCCTGGGCGACACGCTGCGCGACTACCTCCGCTCCGCACTCGCCGACCTCGACCCCGAGCACCTCAAGGACGTGCTCACCGCGGGCCTGCGCAACGACGAGGTGCGCGCTGGCCACGGCCTGGTCACCAGCCTGCTGGCCAGCGACGACTTCCTGATCGATCCGTTGCCCAACCTGCTGTTCACCCGCGACTCCAGCGTCTGGATCGGCGACCGGGTCGCGGTGACGTCGCTGGCGATGCCGGCGCGGGAGCGGGAGAGCCAGCTGACCGAGCTGATCTACACCCGGCACCCACGCTTCGCCGACGTACCGAAGATGCACGGGTGGCGGCGCGAGCACCTCGAGGGCGGCGACGTGCTGCTGCTCTCGCCCGGCGTGCTGGCGGTCGGTGTCGGCGAGCGCACGACTCCCGCAGGGGTCGAGCGGCTGGCCCGGCAGGTGTTCGCGGACGGGGCGGCACACACCGTGCTCGCCGTACCGATCGCCCAGGAGCGCGCGACCATGCACCTCGACACCGTGTGCACGATGGTCGACGTCGACAAGATCGTGATGTACCCCAACGTGGCGGACCACCTGACCGCCCATGCGGTGACGGCCGGTGACGACGGCACGCCGCTGGTGGCCGACGCCGAGCCGTTCCTGGTGGCAGCGGCCAAGGCGATGGAGATCGACACGCTGCACCAGATCGACACCGGCCTCGACCCGGTCACCGCGGAGCGGGAGCAGTGGGACGACGGCAACAACACGCTCGCCGTGGCGCCGCGGGTCGCCGTCGCCTACGAGCGCAACGTCGAGACCAACGCGCGGCTCGAGGCCGCCGGCATCGAGGTGATCGCGATCTCGGGCTCCGAGCTGGGCTCGGGCCGTGGCGGACCCCGCTGCATGTCGTGCCCGATCGCGCGGGAACCGGTCTGATCCCCACAAGAGGGACACCGGAAGCAAGGTGCCCGACCGGTGTTGACGGGGGGGACAACGCCGGCCGGGCGATAAGAATCTAATGCAGAACGGTTGCTCGGACAACTTCTCCGGGCCTGCTGGTGCAGTTCAGTCAGCGGATGGTGAGCTGCCTGCTGGTCAGACCCGCCCGTGAGCTGCGCTCCTCCGGGGTCAGCGGCTCGCTCGCGGCCAGCGACTGGTCCAGCTTCGCGCGGAGCTCCGCGGCCGGCCCGGCCAGCTTCGCGGCACCCGTGCCCACCGGCAGGTCCCACACCGGTACGACGAGTCCGTGGGCGCGAAACATCCCGATCAACCGGTCTCCCTCGACGAGCCCGTCCTCCCCGGCCGCGTGCAGCCGGGCCAGGGCGTCGAGCACCTGGTCCTCGTCGTGGGGGATCACCCAGCGGAGGTACTCGTGGCCGCCCATCGCGGTCCAGTACGCCGCCTCGACCCCGTCGACACGCTCCGTGGGGGCGGCGGACTCGTTGGCCTGGCCGAGGGCAGCGGCCAGGGTGCCGTCCGTGTCCTCGACGTCGGAGACCCAGTAGTCGAAGCCGGGGTGGACCGTCACGTCGAGCGGCTCGTCGACGACCACGTCCTGCAGCCGGGGACCCTCTCCCGGGTCGCTGGGCAGGCCCACCACGGCGCCCGGTTCGGCGTCGACCGCACGCGTGAGCACGGCCGCGAGGTCGCGGCTCGGGTCGCCGTACGCATGCTGGACCTGCAGGCCCAGCCAGATCGCGCCGCTCTCGCGCACCAGGGCCGGCGCTGCCCCCGGGAGCAGCGAGCAGAGCAGCACCTCACGGTCGGAGTCGCGCAGGGTCAGCGGCGCCGTGGCGGCGGGGACGAACTCGCGCAGCGCGATGACGTCGGCCTCGGACGCGAGCCCCTCGAAGGGTCGCGCCGCGTAGACCGGGGGCGCTCCCGCCGCGCTGCCGTGGCAGTTCTTGTAGCGGCGCCCGGAGCCGCACGGGCACGGCTGGCGTGGCCCGACCGCTCCCTCCTCGCGAGGCTCGGCGGCGCGGTTGCGGTTGCGTGACTTCTTGCCCATGGCACGACCCTAGGGGGCGGTCACCGGCCCCTGCCGGCTGGCTCCGGGGAGGTGCTCAGTGCAGGTCGACCAGGGCGTGCACCGTGGTGCGGGAACGCGTGGACTCCACCCACCACTTGGTGGCGAGGGTCTCCACGATCGCCAGGCCCCTGCCCGCGAGGTCGGAGACCCCGGCGTCGAGCTTCTCGGGGGTGGTCAGCGCGCCCCCGTCGGTGACGGCGATGTTGATGCCGCCGTCGTTGCGGTCCCAGGCGATGCGCATGGTGCCGTCGGCCAGTGGGCGGGCGTGGCGGACGGCGTTGCCGACCAGCTCACTCACCACGAGCCGGGCGTCGTCGCGCTTGTCGCGGTCACCGAGACCGTCGAGCCACTCCATCAGCTGCGCACGGGCCACCCCGGCGCTCTCGGCGCTGAACGGCAGCTCGAGGGCGCAGGGGTCCGTCGATCCGGTCGAGACGTCCGGCTTCGGCATGGGTCTCCTGGGCGCAAGGTCGTGGCGGCTTACCGTGATCTTGCCCGGGGGAGGGATCCGTAAACTCAGCCGGTTCGCTTTGTCAGGTACGTCACGGCGGCGGCAGGGCGGTCCGTGATCACTGCCTCGATGCCCAGGTCGAGGCAGAGATCGAGGTCGGCCTCGGAGTTCACCGTCCAACAGTGCACCCGGGAGCCCTGCCGTCGGAGCTTTCGCACCATCTCGGTGTGGTCGCGAACCATCTCGATGCCCGGCCCGGCGATCCAGCCGTTCTCGATGAACGGCTTCGCTCGCCGCCACTGCGTGGGGGAACGCACCAGCATCACCAGGTCGAGGTCCGGCGCGAGCACCCGGACACGCCGCAGCGCCACCCACGAGAACGACATCACCCGGACCGGCGAGTCGCGCCCGGCCCAGCCGAACTCGTCGAGCAGCCGCACCAGGCGCTTCTCGACCAGGCCGGCGTAGCGGGTCGGGTGCTTGGTCTCGACGGCCACCTCGACCCGCCGCGGATAGTCGGCCGCGGTCTCGAGCAGGCGGCGCAAGGTGAGCACCCTGCCCATCTCGGGGTCGGCGTCCGGGGCCTCGTCGTCGAGGTCGGCCCAGGGGTTCTTCCACGAGGCGAAGTCGAGGTCCTCGAGCTCGGCGAGCTCCATCGCGGAGACCACCCCCGGCTGGTGCGCCGTACGCCGCAGGCTGCGGTCGTGCACGCAGACGAGGTGACCGTCCGCGGTGAGCCGCACGTCGCACTCGAGTGCATCGGCGCCCTCGTCGAGTGCGGCCACGTAGGCGCCCAGCGTGTGCTCGGCCTGCAGGGCACTCGACCCCCGGTGCGCGACGACTTGGGGTCGACTCTGGCCCATGCCGCCATTGTGCCCCCCGACGGACCCGGCGTCGTGTTGCCCAGGCGCCGTCGGCGATGCGGACGTCCTGCGCTCCGGCTGCCAGCGGCCGGGACGTCCTGCGAACCGGTCGCCCGAGCAACCACGATGCAGGACCTCCTGCCGATCCGGGACCGGAAGGCAGGACGTTCCCCCGCGTCAGGCGACCGCGACCTCCTGCCGGGGAGCGGCCGGCACGCGCACCCGGCCGAGCAGCGCCAGCGCGGTACCGGAGAGCGCGGCGAGGTAGAGCGCACCGGCTGCGGGCGTGGCCCATTCGGTCAGGCCGGTGCCGACGAACTCCACGACCAGGAAGGCCCACAGCGCAGCGGGCACCCACCGAGGTACGACGCGGGTGCGGAACTGCCCGATCGAGAGGCACAGCAGCCCGAGCACGGTGCCGAGCAGGCCCATCGCCATGAACAGGACCGCCGGTCCGGACTCGACGCGGTCGACCACCGCAGCCATCGCGGTCCGGTTGGCCGCGTCGTCCGCGAGGGCGAGCTGGGTGAGCGCGACGCCACCGAAGACAGCGTGGCCGAAGCCGCCGAGCACGGCGAATACCCCTCCGGTCCACGCAAGCCGGGGCGACCGGGGAGCCACCATCGCGGCGATCGCCACGACGGCGACGACGAACGGGAGCTGGGCGAGCGTGAACGCCATGGCGGAGACCGCGGCTCCGGCGCCGCCCTCGTCGATGGCCGCGAGGCGCTGGGCCGCAGCGTCGGGGAAGGCCGGCTCGAGCAGGATGCTGAGCACGCTGAGCAGTGCGGTCGCGACCATGCAGGCGGCGGCGAGTCTGCGAACGGGGGCGGACATGGTGACCTCCAGTGGACGTGGGACGAGTGTGATGCCGGGACGCTAGGCAGCGCGGGGGTCGCCCGGCATCGCCTCGGCGTCGTCGGTGCTGTCCACCCCGGTAGACCGTGAAGTCAACTCCGGAACGACACCGGAACCGCCCCTGCGCGCCTACCCTGAGCGCGTGCACGCACCTGTTGCCCGTCGGCTGGGGGACCTCGCGATCGCCGTCGTCCTCGCGGGCGTCGGCGTCGCCGAGATCTGGGTGCCGCTGGGCTCGGTCATGGGCGAGGGGTCCCGCGCCCTGTCGACCGCCGTCGTGGTGGTCGTCTGCGCCGCGCTCGTGTTCCGTCGTACTCACCCGCTGCCGGCGGCGCTGGTCGCCCTGCTGGCGTGGCCGGTCGTCTACAGCGTGTCGCCGGTCCTGGTGCTGTTCTGGGGCCAGTTCGTGCCCATCGTGGTGGCGCTCTACAGCGTCGCCCGGCACGGCAACCGCCGGCAGGCCTTCATCGGGGGTGGCGTGGGCGCGGGCGTCCTGTTGTTCTTCGACCTGCGGGTCCCCGAGCTCGGGGAGCCCGGTGAGATCGTCTTCCACTGGCTGGTCTGCACGGTCGCGTGGGCGCTCGGCCAGTTCGTCCGCGGCTACGAGGGTCGTGCCCGGGCCCAGGCCGAGCGTGCCGTCGCCGCGGAGCGGAGCAGCAGGGAGCAGGCGCTGCAGGCGGTGGCCGACGAGCGGGCACGCATCGCCCGCGAGCTGCACGACATCGTGGCCCACTCGGTCAGCGTGATGGTGGTTCAGGCGGGAGCCGCCCAGAAGGCGCTCGACGACCCGGCGTTCGTCGGCACTGCCCTGGAGTCGATCCGCACGACCGGCACCACCGCGCTCGACGAGATGCGCCGGGTCGTCGCTCTGATCCGGGACCCCGATGCGCCGGCCGCGCTGCGCCCCCAGCCCGACCTCGCCGACCTGGAGAGGCTGGTGGCGGAGATGGACGTGCCCACCCGGCTCCGTGTGGAGGGTGACCCGCGACCCCTGTCGGCGGGTGTCGCGCTGGCGGCGTTCCGGATCGTGCAGGAGGCGCTGACGAACGTCCGTCGGCACGCCGACGCGGGATCCGTGGAGGTCGTGCTGCGGCACCTGCCCGAGCACCTCGAGGTCGAGGTCGTCGACGACGGGCGGGGAGCCGATGCCCCGTCCGGGGGCCACGGCCTGATCGGGATGCGCGAGCGTGCCCAGATGTACGGCGGCTCGCTGTTCACGGACAGCCGGCCGGGTGGTGGCTTCACCGTGCGGGCCGTGCTCCCGCTCAGCCCGGCGACGGCGCCCGAGGAGAGTCCGGCGTGACCAGCGTGGTGGTCGTCGACGACCAGGAGCTGGTGCGCACCGGCTTCGCGATGATCCTCGAGCGGGCCGGCATCGAGGTGCTCGCCCAGGCGGGGTCGGGGGAGGACGGCGTCGCCCTCGCGCTGGCGCACCGGCCCGACGTCGTGCTCATGGACGTGCGGATGCCGGGGATGGACGGCATCGAGGCCACCCGGCGGCTGGTCGCCGAGCCCGACGCTCCCCGGGTGCTGGTGCTGACCACCTTCGACCTCGACGAGCACGTGTACGCCGCGGTCGAGGCGGGCGCGTCGGGATTCCTGCTCAAGGACGTGGCCCCCGACGACCTCGCCCACGCCGTACGGGTGGTGGCGCGGGGCGAGGCGATGCTCGCGCCCGCGCTGATCAGGCGGCTGCTGGACCGGTTCTCCCGGCCGACCCGTGCGGCGGTTCCCGCCGTGCCGTTGTCGGAACGGGAGTCCGCGGTGGCACGACTGGTGGCCCGCGGCCGGTCCAACGGCGAGATCGCGGCCGAGCTGTTCCTCAGCGAGGCGACGGTGAAGACCTACGTGTCGCGGCTGTTCACGAAGCTCGGCGTCCGCGACCGGGTCCAGGTCGCCGTCTGGGCGTACGAGTCGGGCCTCGTCCGGGTGGGCGAGGAGTCCGCTCAGGCCAGGCCGGACTGGTAGGCGAGCACCACCAGCGGGGCGGCGATCTCGTCGTTGCTCAGGCCCTGGCGACGAGGCGTAGCACCTCGATCTCGCGCGGGCTCGGCGACGATTCCGCGCCGCTACCGCTGGCTGCGCAGGAACTTGCCGAAGTGGGGCACCGTGAAGGCGACGGTGCCGCGCTCGCCGGAGAACACCAGGCCCTTCTTGATCAGCCCGTCGCGGGCGGGCGAGAGTGACTGCGGCTTGCGGCCCAGCAGCTTGGCCACGTCGGCGGTGCTGACCGCGAGGTCGTCGGTGCCCTCGCCGAGGTCGGCCATCGCGATCATGTAGTCGCGCTCGGCCGGGGTGGCCCGGTCATAGCGGGCGCCGAAGAAGCCGACGGCGAGCTCTGCCTCCGCCTCGGGGGCGGCCTGCATCACGTCGGACCACTGGATCGGGCTCTCCACCGCGACGTCCCAGGTGACCTTGCCGTAGGCCTGCACGAAGTAGGGGTAGCCGTCGGTGAGTCGGTAGAGCTCCTCGAGCGCCTTCGGCTCGTACGTCGCGTCCTCGCTCGCTGCAGGCACCGTCCAGGCCCGCTCGGCCATCTCGCGGGGGAGCCGGTCCACCACGACGTAGCGGAACAACCGCTCGGCGTAGGACTTCGAAGCGGCGAGCGCGACCGGGAGGTGGGGCAGCCCGGCGCCGACGACGATGAGTGGCGCACCCTGCTGGCTGATCTCATGGCAGGCGCCGCAGACCGCGGCCAGCTCGGCGGTCGGGATGTCCTGCATCTCGTCGACGAACAGGGCGATCCCGACCCCGAGGTCGCGGGCCAGCGACGCGACGTCGGTGAACAGCTCGATCAGGTCGAGCTCGAGGTCGCCGGAGTCGGCCCGGCCCTTCGCCGCCACCACGTCGATCGGGGGCTGCCAGCGGCTCTGGCCGCGCGGTGCCTTGCGGTCGCCGAGCTCGGTGCGCAGCGCGAAGGCCTTGAGCACGCCGGCGACCTGGTCGACGCGCTCGGGGTCGCGGTGCCGGTGGGCCACCTCGCGGACGGCGGCGTTGACCGCCTGCGCGACCGGCAGCCGCAACGACTGGTCGGGTCGCGCCTCGATCTTGCCGGTGCCCCAGGCGCGCTTCACCGCCAGGCTGCGCAGGGCGTTGAGCAGGACGGTCTTGCCGACGCCGCGCAGTCCGGAGAGCACCATGCTGCGCTCCGGCCGGCCGGCGGCGACCCGCTCCAGGGTCACCTCGAACTGGCGCAGCTCGCGGTCACGACCCGCGAGCTCGGGCGGGCGCTGGCCGGCGCCGGGGGCGTACGGGTTCCGGATGGGGTCCACGATCGGACGGTATCCCCCTGTCTAGGGAAAGTCCTAGATTTCGCTAGCGAGTCGTAGCATCGGCGTACGCCTGGCCGAGGCCCTCGCGCAGCGCCTGGATCAGCACGGGCACCTCGTCGATCTCCAGCCGGAAGGTCCCGGTGCACTCCGAGCCCCGCCACAGCGACAGCACGACGAGCCCGTCGTCGTGGTGCCAGCGCACCCGGAGGGCCCGCGCGTCACCGCGCGCGTCGAGGAAGAACTCGGCGGCGACCGGGAGGGTGACGGCGGCCATGCCTGATTGTCACCAACGAAGTCCGTCGTGACCAGAGGTCGCGTTGGATACCGTGTGGGCGTGCCCGAGCTCCCCGAGGTCGAGGCGCTGGTGCAGGACCTGGCCCGGCGCCTCGAGGGGCGTGCCGTCGTCCGGGTCGACATCGCCGCGTTCAGCTGCCTGAAGACCTACGAGCCGCCGATCACCGCGCTGTCCGGGGGGATGGTCGACGGGGTGCACCGGCACGGCAAGTTCCTCGACATCGACGTCTCCGGCACCCACCTGGTGCTGCACCTCGCGCGGGCCGGCTGGGTGCGCTGGCGCGACGAGCTGCCGAAGACGCCGGCCCGGCCGAGCAGCAAGTCACCGCTGGCGGCCCGGGTGGTGCTCGACAACGACGCCGGCCTCGACATCACCGAGGCAGGCACCCGCAAGAGCCTGGCGCTCTACGTCGTGCGCGCCCCGGCCGACGTCGAGGGGATCGCCCGTCTCGGGCCGGACCCGCTCGCCGACGAGTTCACCATCGACGTGCTCTCCGACATCCTCCAGGAGGCCGGCCGCGCCCAGATCAAGGGCGTGCTCCGCCATCAGGGCACCATCGCCGGCATCGGCAACGCCTACTCCGACGAGCTGCTGCACGCCGCGCGGATGTCGCCGTTCAAGCCGGCCAACAGCCTCGACCACACCGAGCTCGAGACGTTGTACGACGCCATCCGCACCGTGCTCGGCGATGCCGTGATCCGCTCGGCCGGCCTGGCGGCCAGCGAGCTCAAGGGCGAGAAGAAGAGCCACATGGCGGTGCACGGACGCACCGGCGAGGCGTGCCCGGTGTGCGGCGACACGGTCCGCGAGGTGAGCTTCGCCGACTCGAGCCTGCAGTACTGCGCCACCTGCCAGACCGGGGGCAAGCCGCTGGCCGACCGGAGGCTCTCCCGGCTGCTGAAGTGACGGCACGTACTCTCGGCGGCATGATCCAGGTCCCCACCATCGAGGTCGAGCAGGTGCCCGACCCGCTCCCGGGCGAGGTCACCGTGCTCGACGTGCGCGAGCCCATCGAGTGGCAGCACGGGCGCATCGACGGCGCCCTGCACATCCCGCTCCAGGCCCTCCCCGCACGGCGCGGCGAGGTGCCCGAGGACGGCACCGTCCTGGTGGTCTGCAAGGTCGGCGGGCGCTCCGCACAGGCGACGGCGTACCTGCAACGGCTCGGCGTCCGGGCGGTCAACCTCGACGGCGGCATGCTCGAGTGGGAGGCCGCGGGACGCCCCATGGTCAGCGACGGAGACGCCCAGCCGCTCGTTGTGTAGGTCCGGCCTCAGGCGAACGCCTCGGGCAGCGGCAGCGCGAGCGCCTCGTGGAGGAGCGCGAGGTAGTCCTCGCGGTCGACCTCCACGACGCCGAGGCTGGCCAGGTGGGGCGTCTGCCACTGGGTGTCGAGCAGTCGCCGGTCCGCGTGCTCGTCGCGGAGCAGGTCGACCAGCCCCATCAGGGCCACCTTGCTCGCGTCGCGGCGCCGGCTGAACATCGACTCCCCGGCGAAGAGCCCGCCGATCGCGACGCCGTACAGCCCGCCGTCGAGCTCCCCGTCGCGCCAGGCCTCCACCGAGTGCGCCCAGCCCAGCTCGTGCAACCGCGAGTACGCCGCGGCGATGTCCGGGTCGATCCACGCGCCGTGGCGCGACGGGTCGGCACAACCGGCCACCACGTCGTCGAACGCCGTGTCGACCCGGATCTCGAAGTGCTTCGCCGACTGGCGCATCGACCGGGTCACCCGGAGCCGCTCGAGGGGGAGGACCCCGCGCTCCACGGGCGACCACCACGCCATCGCGTCGGCGATCTCCGGCAGCCGCATCGGGAACAGCCCGTGCCGGTAGGCCTGGAGCAGGGTGCCGGGCTCGAGGTCGCCGCCCACCGCCACCAGGTCACCGTCACCGGTGGACGCATGCGGGAACGCCCACGGGGTGAGGGGCGGCTCGACGGGCACGGCGCCAGCCTCGCACGACTCACGGGACCGTGCGGACGTGGTTTGTACGCTTTCGACATGAGCATGTCGAAGCGGATCGGTCGCACCCTCGCGCCCAAGGTCACCGAGTTCGCCCCCACCATCACTGCGTCCTTCGTGCTCCAGGCGCTGGACCGCGCGATCCGTGGGGTGGGCCCGCTGGACGGTGCCGCGCTGGCGGCCGAGAAGCAGCTCGACGAGCAGCACGGCGACGTCGACGCCGCGATCCGCGAGGTCATCGAGAACAACGTGCGACTGGCCGGTGCGCAGGGGTTCCTGACCAACATCGGCGGCCTGGTGACCATGTCGGTGACCGTGCCCGCCAACATCGCCGGCCTCGCGCTGCTGCAGTGCCGCATGGTCGCCGGCATCGCCCACCTGCGTGGCTACGACCTCGAGGACAAGCGCACCCGCAACGCGATCATGGCCAGCCTGCTCGGCGAGGAGCGGCTGCTCAACCTGATCAAGAAGAAGAAGGTCCCCGGTACGCCGATGGCGCTGGCGACCGCCCCGGTGCACGACCCGAACCTCGACGACATCATGGCCAACGAGGTGGCCAGCGAGCTGCTCACCCGGATCGCCGGCAAGCGGCTCGCCACGACCGTGGGCCGGCGGGTGCCCGTGGTGGGTGGGCTCGTCGGTGCCGGGACCGACGGGTACGCGACCTGGCGGATCGGCCGCTACGTCGACCGTGAGTTCCTGCCCCGCAACCGGCGGTAGACCGCGAGGCTGCCGCGGGCCAGCGTGCTGGTCTCCGCCTTCTGCACGAACCTCTCCTTGGCGCGGTGCACCCCGGTCGAACGGAGGCGCTGGATCTCGCGGTCGCGGTCCGCGACCACCTCGCGAAGCTCGGACTCGACGTCGCGCAACCGGGCAGCCTCGCGCGTCATCAGGGCCAGCGCCTCGATCGCGGCATCTGCCACGGCCGCCTCGTCACAGGCATCGGGGTCGGTGAACGGTCCGGGGTCGCTGGGAAGCAGCTCGTCGAGGTCGCCGACCACGTCGTAGCCGCGCTGCACGAGCTCGGTGACCCAGCTGCGGCCCAAGCCGGCCGCCCAGGCGTGTGCCTCGGGCGACAGCGCGAGCCGGGGTGAGCCCGAGCGGGCGGAGAGGTTCTGGTGGACGAGCAGCTCGCGCACCAGGCCGCGGTAGTGGTGGTTCGGGAGCACGTCGTTGAGCCGTGTGTTGAGCCGGCGCACCATCGCCGACTCCGGAACGCCCAGCGAGGTGTTCACCCGGTCACCGGGGGCGAACTTCACCGGGTCGAGTCCGAACACTCCCGCGAACCGCTCCCACAGCAGGTTCGGCGCCGAGCCCGGGGGCGGCACCGTCACCACGTGCACGTGCTCGGACGGAATGCCCGCAGTCCAACGCTCGAGCACGTCGGGGACCTCCTGCACTCCCCAGAACCATCGCGCGACATCGCCAGAGCGCTTCTCGTCGCGCAGCTCGTCGAGGAAGGCTCCGTAGCGAAGCGTGCGGCGATGCTTGACGTTCTCCTGCCACTCCGCCGGGATCTGGCGGACGAGGTCGCGGGCGGACAGGACGACGTGGACCTCCGCGTCGCCCAACGAGGCGAGTGCCCGCTCGACGTGGACCCGCGAGGCGAAGCCGAGGATCTCGTGGCTGATGATCGCGGTGCCCGGCCACGCCCGCACCTCGGCGGCGAGCCGGTCCCAGGCGCCGGTGGCCTCCTGCTCGAGTCCGCCCCACGGCAGGTCCATCAGGTCGAGGGCGGCCAGGAAGTGTGCGTCGTGGCGGTCGGCCGCATAGAGAATGCCCTGTTCGCGCAGCTCGGCACGGTGGTTGAACAGGATGTCCTGGACGAACGAGGTGCCTGTCTTGGGGGCGCCGACGTGCAGGTAGATCCGTCGTACGGACTCGGTCATGGTGTTCCTCCCTGGAGCTGCCAGGCCCGCACACCGGCGGCCAGCGCCAGCTCGAGGGTGCGGTCACGATCGACGGTGCTGCTCGCCCCCGGCCGGTCGGTGGGGACGAGGTCGTCCGGATCGCCGTGCACAGCGTAGCCACCGCCCCGGATCCCGTCGGCCATCTCCCGGGACCGCTCTGCGGCCAAGGCGCGCGCCCACGGGGGTACGGCGAGGGGTGCCGACGGGGCTGTGAGGGACACCCGCGCGCCCGGCACCACCTGCTGCGCCAGCACCTGGACGAGGGTGCGTGCCCGGTCGGGACCTGTTCGGAGCGTGAGCAAGCGGTTCAGCCGGCGGACGAGGTCGGTCTCGGCAGGGTCGGGTGTCGGGGGCAGCGACACCGGGCGGCCGACGACCCCCGACACGAGCTCGGCCAGGCGGTCGTGGTCGTCGGCGACCACGACGTGGACGGGCCTGCCGGAGTCGAGCAACCGGGACGCCAACCTGTCCGGTCGCGCACCGCGGGGGAGGGAGCCCGTGGCGACGGCCTGGCGCCACACCCGCCACCACCTTGCTGGTGAGCCTCGTAGGGAGGACATGTGCCAGTGCTCCGCCATCATCACGTCGAGGGGACGCGCCAACACGACGTGGGTGCAGCGACTGGACGTCGGCACACCCTGCTCGCGCAGCTGCTCGATCAGCGCTGCGGCGGCGTACGGCGACCCGTGCACCCGGACCGATCGCCGCCAGGGACTCGAGAACCGAGAGGCCCGGGTGGCGTACTTCTCCGCCGGCACCACCAGCGGCAGCAGCCGCACGAGGACAGGCAGCGCCACGCGCAGCAGCTCCTCGCTGGAGAGTGCGTCGGGGTGCACCGGCGGCGAACCGAAGCGCGATGGCTCGCCCCAGGCAAGCGGGGGATCGACCAGGCCTCGTCCGGTGGGCGCGACGGCCAGCACCAGGTCCACCAGGGCGACCTGCGGGCGACCGGCGATCCGGTTGATCCTCCGGGCGACCTCGAGATGCGTCGCAGACGGGTTGCCGGGCTCGGCCGCTCCGGGCTGTTCGGTGTCGCTCGTCCAGGCGGACCACGGCGTGGTCCCGCCCGCGCGCAGGTGCTCGGCCCAGGAGCTGATCGCTTGCGAGTAGGTGGTCAACCGCGCAACCGCCGCGCGAACCTCGTGACCATCGGTCCCGCGCCGGCCTCGCCGCTGGCGATGCCGTCGAGCACGTGGGCCAGCGCGTCGATGGCGGCGTCGGCGACCTCCTCGGCGTCCGGGTCGTCCGGGTCGAACCAGTCGTCCAGGTCGTCGGGCCACACGCTCCGCAGCTCGTCGAGATCGCCGATCACCTCGACACCGAGCTGGCTGATCCACTCGAGCCATCCCTCCGTGACCTGGTCGACCCACGGGCGGCGCTTGGGTGGGACCGTTGCCCGGCGAGCTCCCGGTCGGCCGGCGAGCGATCCGCGGACGATCGACTCGCGCACCCAGTCGATGTAGACGTCGCGGGGGAGCTTCCGCTCGGCCAGCGCGAGGTTGAGCCGTCGCAGCATGGTGACCTCGGCGCCGCCGAGGGAGACGTTCAGGCTGGTGCTGTCGGTGTAGTCGGCGGCAGGGTCCAGGCCGAGGACGCCGGCGAAGCGTTGCCACAGGTCGCCGCTGGGGGCCCCGCTCGGGGGGACGGTGACCAGGTGCAGCCGGTCGGGGGTGAGGCCCGTGCCCCAGGTGGTGAGGATGTTGGGCAGGTCCTGCACCCGCCAGAACCACATCTGCGAGTCGCTGCGGCCGTGGTTGCGCACCAGGGCACGGATGAACTGGGCGTAGGTGCGTCCGCCCCGGTGCTTGATGCGCTCCTGCCACTCGGCGGGGATCTGCCGACCGAGGTCGCGCGCGGTGACCACGATGTGCACCTCGTCGTCGGCGAACCCCGACAACGCCTGCCGCACCCGGCCGGGCGGGGCCGCCGCCAGGATCTCGTGGCTGATCACCAGGTCGCGGCGGGTCTTGCGTGCCTCCAGCATGAGCGCGTCCCACTGGCCGCGGGCCGCCTTCTCGGCACCGGCCCAGCGGTCCCCGAGCACGTCGAGGGCGGCCTCGAAGTGGTCGCCGGTGCGGGTGTGGAGGTACTCCAGGCCCTGCGCCTCGATCTGGCCGCGGTTGAGGGCCAATTTGTCCTGCAGGTAGCTCGTGCCGCTCTTGGGCGTCCCGACGTGGAGGAAGACGCGACGGCTCATGGGGTCATTGTGCCGGGAGCAGCGCGTTCACCACGCGAGAGGGGCTGGGACGCTCCAGCACGTCGGCCATCCAGGCACTCGTCGCGACCAGGGCCCCGAGGTCGACGCCGGTCTCGATGCCGAGCCCGTGCAGCATCCAGACGAGGTCCTCGGTGGCGAGGTTCCCGGTCGCGCTCTCGGCGTACGGGCAGCCGCCGAGGCCGCCCGCGCTGGCGTCGAAGGTGGTCACCCCGTGCTGCAGCGCGGCATGGGCGTTGGCCAGCGCCTGCCCGTAGGTGTCGTGGAAGTGCACCGCGAGCACGTCGTCTCGGAGGTCGGCCTCGTTGAACGCGGTGAGCAGGGCGCTGACGTGGCCCGCCGTGCCGACGCCGATGGTGTCACCGAGGGACAGCTGGCTGGCACCGAGGTCGAAGAGGCGCTTGCCGACGGCGACCACCTGCTCGATGGGTACGGCGCCCTCCCACGGGTCGCCGAAGCACATGCTCACGTAGGCCCGGACGTCCATGCCGGCGTCACGAGCCCGGGTGACGGTGGGCTCGAACATGGCGAACTGCTCGTCGAGGCTGCGGTTGAGGTTGCGCTGGGCGAAGGTCTCGGTGGCGCTGCCGAAGATGGCGACGTGTCGGCAGCCGAGCTCGAGGGCCCGGTCGAGGCCGCGCTCGTTGGGGACCAGCACCGGCAGGTCGCGCGCTGCTTCGCCGAGGCCCCCGTCGATCAGCATCTCCATCAGCTCCGCGGCGTCGGCGAGCTGGGGCACCCACCGGGGGTGCACGAAGCTGGTTGCCTCCACCACGGGCAGGCCGGCGGCGAGGAGGCGGCTGATGAACTCCGCCTTGGCCGCCACGGGTACGACGTGGGACTCGTTCTGCAGACCGTCGCGCGGGCCGACCTCGTAGATCGTGACGCGCTCGGGGAGGCCGTCGGGCCTGCTCACGCTCGGCTGGTTCATGGGGTCTCCTCCTCGGACTTCTCGGCCACCACCTCGAAGAGCGCCTCCCCGAGGGCGACCTGGGCACCGACCGCCGCCGCGACGGAGGCGATCGTGCCGGCGAACGGTGCGTTCAGCGAGAGCTCCATCTTCATCGCCTCGACCACGCCGAGCCGCTGGCCCTCCTCGACAGCATCGCCCTCGGACACGTCGACCGCCAGCACGGTGCCGGGCATCGGGGCGAGCACCGCGCCGTCCGTCGTGCCGGCCGAGGCGCCGGGGCCGAAGGCGTCCGGGCGGGTGAAGCGACGGGTGTGTCCGCGGTGGGCCACCTCGACGACGTGTGGGGAGACGACCACGACCGCCTCGAGCACCACGCCGTCCAGCTCGAGCCGGACCACGTGGTCGTCGCGGTCGACCAGAGCGACGCGGTGCGGCCCGGAAGGGCCGACGACCTCGGTCGCCGAGACCAGCCAGGGGTCCTCGAGCTCGACGGTCACCGGGGCGGCCGGGCCGGAGGATCGCCAGCCGTCGCCGGCCCCGAACGGGCTGGGGTCGCGGGGTACGTCCGCCGCCACCACCCAGGCGGCGAAGACTGCGGCGACCTCGTCGTCGGGGGCGACCACTGCGTCCGGATGCCGGTCGAGCCAGCCGGTGTCGATGTCGGCGTCGCGGAAGGCGTCGCCGTCGGCGAGCTCGCGCAGGAAGCCGGTGTTGGTGGTCAGCCCGATCACGGCGGTGTCGTCGAGGGCGGCCACCAGCTTCTTGCGGGCCGCCTCGCGGGTCGGCCCGTGCACGATCACCTTGCCGAGCATGGGGTCGTAGGAGGTGCCGACCTCCTGCCCGGTGGCCAGGGCCTCGTCGTTGCGGGCCAGGTCGGACCAGTGCACGAACGTCGCCGTGCCCGCCTGGGGCAGGAAGCCGTTGAAGGCGTCCTCGGCGTAGACCCGGGCCTCCATGGCGTGGCCGACGCAGCGCAGGTCGTCCTGGGCGAAGGGGAGCGGCTCACCCAGCGCGACGGCGAGCTGCAGGTCGACCAGGTCGATCCCGTGGGCGGTGCCGGTCGAGACGACCAGCTCGGTGACCGGGTGCTCGACCTGGAGGCGGGTGTTCATCTCCAGGAAGTAGACCCCGTCGGGCCCGCGCGTCGGGTCGACGAGGAACTCCACGGTGCCGGCGTTCACGTAGCCGACCTCGCGCGCCAGCGCCACGGCCGACTCGGTGAGCACGGCGCGCACGGCGTCGTCGACGATCGGCGAAGGGGCCTCCTCGATCACCTTCTGGTGCCGGCGCTGCGTGGAGCAGTCGCGCTCGAAGAGGTGAACGACGTTGCCGTGGGCGTCGGCGAGCACCTGCACCTCGACGTGGCGGCCGTTCTCGACGTACCGCTCGATCAGCAGGGTGTCGTCACCGAAGGAGCTTCGGGCCTCGCGCCGGGCCGACTCGATCGCGGCCGGCAGGGCTGCCGGCTCGCGGACGACCCGCATGCCCTTGCCGCCGCCCCCGGCGGCCGCCTTGACGAGGATCGGGAACTCCTCGGCCGGCAGGGGAGGCCCCTCGACCGGGTGGTCGGGCACCACGGGCACGCCCGCGGCGAGCGCGATCTCGCGTGCGCGGTCCTTGCGGCCCATCTGGTCCATCACGTCCGCGGAGGGACCCACGAAGACCAGTCCTGCCTCGGTGACTGCGCGGGCGAACGCGGAGCGCTCGGAGAGGAAGCCGTAGCCCGGGTGGACGGCCTGGGCCCCACTGGCGCGGGCGGCTCCGATGACCGCCTCGATGTCGAGGTAGGACTCGGTGGCCGGGGTCGGGCCGATGTGGCAGGCGGTGTCGGCCTCGGCCACGTGGGCCGCGCCCCGGTCGGCGTCGGAGTAGACGGCCACGGTGCGCAGCCCGCGCGCGCGGGCGGAGCGGATCACCCGGCGCGCGATCTCGCCCCGGTTGGCGACCAGGAGGGTGTCGAACATGGTGGTCACATCCTGAAGATGCCGTAGGAGGGCGGGGGCACCGGGGCGTTCGCTGCGGCCGCGAGGCCCATGCCCAGCACGCGCCGGGTGTCGAGCGGGTCGATGATGCCGTCGTCCCACAGCCGGGCCGTGGAGTAGTACGGCGACCCCTGGTGCTCGTACTGGGAGCGGATCGGCTCCTTGAACGCCTCCTCCTCCGCCTCGGACCACTCCCCGCCACGCGCCTCGATGCCGTCGCGCTTGACGGTGGCCAGCACGCTGGCCGCCTGCTCGCCGCCCATGACGGAGATCCGGGCGTTGGGCCACATCCACAGGAAGCGCGGGTCGTAGGCGCGGCCGCACATGCCGTAGTTGCCGGCGCCGTACGAGCCACCGATGACGACGGTGAACTTCGGCACCACCGAGCACGCGACGGCGGTGACCAGCTTGGCGCCGTCGCGGGCGATCCCGTTGTTCTCGTACTCCTTGCCGACCATGAAGCCGCTGATGTTCTGCAGGAAGACGATCGGGGTGCGGCGCTGGTTGCACAGCTCGATGAAGTGGGCGCCCTTGCGGGCCGACTCGGCGAAGAGGATGCCGTTGTTGGCGACGATGCCGACGTCGTGGCCCCAGATCTTCGCGAACCCGCAGACCAGGGTCTCGGCGTACAGCTGCTTGAACTCGTGGAACCGGCTGCCGTCGACCACCCGGGTGATCACCTCGCGAACGTCGTACGGCGTGCGCGGGTCGGTCGGGACGACGCTGTAGAGATCGCGGGGGTCCTTCACCGGCTCCTCGACGAGGGGCGCAGTCTCTCTTCGAGATGGCGCGGGCAGCGTCGCGACGATCGACCGGATGATCTGCAGTGCGTGGGCGTCGTCCTCGGCGAGGTGGTCGGCGACGCCGGACCTGCGCGCGTGCACGTCGCCCCCGCCCAGCTCCTCGGCGGTGACGACCTCGCCGGTGGCCGCCTTCACCAGCGGGGGCCCGCCGAGGAAGATCGTGCCCTGGTCCTTGACGATCACCGTCTCGTCGGACATCGCCGGCACGTAGGCACCGCCCGCGGTGCACGAGCCCATCACCGCGGCGATCTGCGGAATGCCCTCGGCGGAGAGGTTGGCCTGGTTGAAGAAGATCCGGCCGAAGTGCTCCTTGTCGGGGAAGACGTCGTCCTGCATCGGCAGGAACGCGCCGCCCGAGTCGACCAGGTAGACGCACGGCAGCTTGTTGGCGCGCGCCACCTCCTGCGCGCGGAGGTGCTTCTTGACCGTGATCGGGTAGTAGGTGCCGCCCTTGACGGTCGCGTCGTTGGCGACCACCACGCACTCGCGACCCTCGA
The DNA here is from genome assembly GCA_035689885.1 of Marmoricola sp. GTDB lineage: Bacteria > Actinomycetota > Actinomycetes > Propionibacteriales > Nocardioidaceae > Marmoricola. The sequence continues at coordinate 29,596 of DASSLA010000075.1, forward strand.
TGCGGCCGATGCCGGTGACGACGCTGGCGCTCGGCACTGCGAAGTCGTCGGCCTCGCTGCCGTACATGCCGTACGCCGCCAGCGTGCTCAGCTCGAGGAACGGGCTGCCCGGGTCGAGCAGCGCGTCGACCCGGTCGCGGACGAGCATCTTGTCTCGGTCGGTGTGCTTGCGCCGCGCTGCCTCGGAGCCACCCTGCCGGACCCGGGCGGTGCGCTCGCGGAGCTCGGCGACAAGGGCCTCCATCTCGCTGGTGGTCGTGCCGGTGGTCACTGCCCCTCCTCGCCTCGACCGTCACGTTAACGATCGTTAACTTCAGGCTACATGCTGGGCGCCTCGGGTGGCCATCTCGTCGACGTGGTGCGCAAGCACCCGCCCGGCATCTACCGGTGAGAGCCTCCCGGCCACGCACCGCGCCGTCAATCCGTCGACGAGCGCGTGCGGTTGGTGCTGGAGGACTGAGGGTCGGGCGCTGCCTGAGCCGCGTCTCCACGATCAGCCAGGGGCGACGGACGCCCTCGCCCGCTCAGCCCTCTGCGCGGCGCGGAAGTGGCGATCTGGCGCCTTCGCGGGAGTCCACGCCATTTGAGGTACCAGTTCGGGATGAGACATGCCTCGCTCACGCTCAATTCACCGTGACGCCGGACGAACTGGTACCTCAAGTGGCGAGAGAAGACCCCGAGCAAGCCCGGTCGCCGGCGCGTGTTAGCGAACGATAACCTTGGCTCGTGAGCGAGCGACGGCAACAGATCCTGGCGATCGCGGCCGAGCTCTTTGCCGAGAAAGGCTTCCACGGCGTCTCGATCGCCGAGCTGGGGGCGGCATGTGGGTTCTCGGGTCCGGCGCTCTACCGGCACTTCCGGTCCAAGGACGCCGTACTGGCCGAGATGCTGGTCAGCATCAGCGACGAGCTGCTCGCCGTGGGGCGGCAGCGGGTGCGCGACGCGGCGTCCCCGGAAGAGGCGCTGCACGCGCTGGTGGACTGGCACGTCACGTTCGCGCTCGACCACAAGGCACTCATCGTGGTGCAGGACCGCGACTGGGCGGCGCTGCCGCTGGAGGCGCGGGAGAAGGTGCGCGACACGCAGCGCAAGTACGTGGAGGTGTGGGTCAAGCAGCTGCGCGCGATCTCGCCGGAGCTGACGCCCAAGGAGGCCCGCGCCACCGTGCACGCGGTGTTCGGGCTGCTCAACTCCACGCCGCACAGCGCGTTCCTGGACGCGCAGGGGATGCGCGAGCTGCTCTGCCGGATGGCCGCCCGCGCCCTCGGGCTGCGGGTCGCCGAGCCGGTCTGATCCGGCCCGCGTCTGAACCTCAGAGCAGCCGACTGACCGCCTCGTCGTAGGCGGCAACAGCGGCATCGGCCAGACCGTGACCGGCCGGGGCGTCCTCGGCCAGGGCGAGCACCTGCGCCGCCCGGATCCGCGCGTCGGCACGCTCCGCCTCACCGGGCACCTCGCCGCCGGTGGCGAGGGCGTGCACCTCCTCGAGGAGGTGTTCGCGGGTGCGGCCACGCAGCAGGATCAGGACGTAGGGGTCGCGGTCCACCTGCCAGGCGAGCTGGTAGAGCAGCGCCAGGGCGTGCACGCAGGGCTGGGCCCACGTATCGCACTCGCACGCGGCGTCGATGTCGCCCGGGCCGGGCAGGACCTCGACACCGACCTCGTCGGCGTGCTCCACGAGGTCGACCGGCAGCTCGCCCGCCTCGAGATCGGCCACGAACCCGCTCTCCCGCGCGGCCTCCCTCGCGAAGCTCGTCCAGCCCTTGTCGTCGAGCCGGTCGACCTTCACCTGTGCCATCAGCGGGGACTCGGTCGCGGGGTCGACGACCGCCGACGCCATCGACTCGAGCACCACGATCGCGCCGAGACGGCCGGAGCGGGCAAGCGTGCGCGCCGCGCCGAGGTCGGCGGGATCGAGCGCGGTCTCCTCGAACGAGCGGACGAACGCCCGCCCCCACCAGGTCGAGCTGCGCGCGATGGCGCCGCGGAGTCGGGCCATCCGCGGCAGCACGATCGGGTCAGGCACCCACGTCGCCCGACGTCCGCAGGGTGACCAGGTCGCGCAGCTCGTCGTTGCTGAGCTCGGTCAGCGCCACCTCGCCGGTGCCGAGCACCGACTCGGCGAGGTCGCGCTTGCGGTCGAGGAGCTGACCGATGCGCTGCTCGATGGTGCCCTCGGTGAGCAGCCGGTGGACCTGGACCGGGCGGGTCTGGCCGATGCGGTGGGCGCGGTCGGTGGCCTGGTCCTCGACAGCGGGGTTCCACCAGCGGTCGTAGTGGATGACGTGGTCGGCCCGGGTCAGGTTGAGACCGGTGCCGCCCGCCTTGAGCGAGAGCAGGAAGACCGGCGCGACGCCGTCCTGGAAGTCCCGCACCATCCGCTCCCGCTCGCGGACCGGTGTGCCGCCGTGCAGGAACAGCGTGGGGACAGACGACCCGGCGAGGTGCCGCTCGAGCAGTCGGGCCATCTCGACGTACTGGGTGAACACCAGCGCCGAGCCGTTCTCGGCGACGATCGTCTCGAGCAGCTCGTCGGTGAGGTCGAGCTTCTGGGAGCGGGCACGAAGCCGGCCGCCCGGCTGGCGCAGGTAGTGGGCGGGGTGGTTGCAGATCTGCTTGAGGCCGGTCAGCAGCGCGAGCACGAGGCCGCGGCGGGAGTCCTCGTCGGCGCGTTCGATGCGTTCCATGGACTCCCGGACCAGCGCCTCGTAGAGCACCACCTGCTCATGCGTGAGTCCGACGAGGTGGTCGGTCTCGGTCTTGCGCGGCAGCTCGGGGGCGATGCCCGGATCGGACTTGCGCCGGCGCAGGAGGAACGGCTCGACCAGCTGGGCGAATCGCCGAGCAACGGCTGGGTCAGCGCCGCTCTCGATGGGAGCGGCCCACACCTTGCGGAACGCGTTGCGCGAGCCGAGCAGGCCCGGGGTCGCCCAGTCGAGGATGGCCCAGAGCTCGGTCAGGTTGTTCTCCACGGGTGTACCGGTCAGCGCGACGCGGCACTTCGACTCGACGGTGCGCAGGTTGCGGGCGGTGGAGGACGTGGGGTTCTTGACGTGCTGGGCCTCGTCGGCGACGACCAGGTCCCACGGCACGCCGGCGAGCTCGCGAGGACCGTCCGAGGCGGCGTCGCGGCGCATGGTGCCGTACGTCGTGAGCACGAACCCGGGATCCTCACCGGACCGGGAAACCAGACCGGCCAGGGACCGGGACGCACCGTGGAAGCGGCGCACCGGCACTCCAGGGGCGAAGCGGTGGATCTCGGCCTCCCAGTTGCCCATCAGGCTGGTCGGGCAGACCACCAGGGTGGGTCCGGTCGCGAGTTCGCGCTGGCGCCGGTGCAGGTGCAGCGCGATCAGCGTGACCGTCTTGCCCAGGCCCATGTCGTCGGCGAGGCAGGCGCCCAGGCCCGCGCCGGTGAGCTCAGCGAGCCAGGTGAACCCGTGGCGCTGGTAGTCGCGCAGCTCGACCGCAAGGCCGGCCGGGCTCTCGAGGGGAGCCACCACCGCGGCGTCGACGATCCGGTCGCGGACCTTCTCCAGGGTGGCCCCGGGGTGCACCTCGAGGGCGCCGCCGTCGAGGTAGAGCGTGCCGGTGAGCGCCGCCTGAAGGGCGACTGCCGGCTTGAGCGTGGTGGCCGCCTTGCGTCGACGGGCCCGGCGCGCGACCGCAGGGTCGATGACCATCCAGTTGTCGCGCAGCCGGATCACCGGTGACCGGGCATCGGCCAGCGCGGTCATCTCCTCGTCGGTGAGCGAGTCGTCGCCGAGGGCAACCCGCCAGTCGAAGGAGAACAACGACTCGGGGCCGAACAACCCCTCCGTCAGCGGTCCCTCGCGAGGGCCACTCGCGACCTCGACCCGCGCCTGGGGCACCAGCTCGCCGCGCAGGCCGCGGGGCCAGAACACGTCGACGCCGGCGTCGGTGAGCGCGGCCAGTCCGCTCTCCAGCAGGTCGCTGAGCTCGTCGGCGTCGAGCACCATCCGGTCAGGCACCTGGGAGCGCAGCAGCCGGTGCAGCGGCTCCCACACCTGGGCGGCGCGGCGCAGCGCCACGGTGGTGCTGAGCCGGGCCCGCGGGGAGAAGCCGTGGTCGTGGTCGGTCCACAGCCGGTCGGCGTCACAGAAGTGGGCGTCGTCCGCATCGTCGTGCACCTGGAGCACGACGACCACGCCACCGGCCTCGAGCACCTCCTCGGGTGCCTCGACGCGCAGCGAGAGCCGCACCTCGCTCGGTAGGTCGTCGTCCAGATCGGTGTGCTCGGCGAGCCGCTCGGCCAGCGGCCTTCGTGGCGCCGGCGGGCGCGGCCGCTGCTCGGGTGGCCGGGTCATGGTGTCCGCGACCGCGTCGCAGAGCTGGCGGATCAGCTCCTCCGCCTCCTCCACCCCGGTCCCGGGGTGGGCCCGCGCCCCGGCCAGCGCGAGCACCCGCTCCTCGTCCTCCGGATGGAGCGGGCCTACCCTCCACGAGTCGCCGCTCTCGGAGAGCCGGACCCGACCGGCGGCGACGAGCTTCATCGCGAGCAGCGTCGCGCCACTGAGCAGGCCCACGGACGGGTGGGCGTCCTCGACGCGCATCGCCCGGGTCAGCACCGGGATGGCCCCGCGCAGGGGCATCCGGATGGTGCGCGTCGGACCCGAGAACTCGACCTCGCTCAGCCGGGGCGGGTGGTTGGGCACCCAGGTCGCGCGGCCCTGCAGCGGCACGAAGCTCAACGACTCACCCCTCGACGCCGCGGATCGCGGTCGCCACCGCCTTGGGCACCTTGTCGTCGAACACGCTCGGGATGATGTAGCTGGCGTTGAGCTCGTCGTCGGTCACGACCTCGGCGATCGCCGTCGCGGCGCGCAGCAACATCTCGATCGTCACGTCGCTGGCCCGAGCGTCGAGCAGGCCGCGGAAGACGCCGGGGAAGGCGAGCACGTTGTTGATCTGGTTGGGGTAGTCGCTGCGACCGCTGGCCACCACCGCCGCCAGCTCGCCGGCCTCGGCCGGGTCGATCTCCGGGTCGGGGTTGGCGAGGGCGAACACGACCGGGTCGTCGGCCATGGTGCGGATCCACTCCGCCTGCAGCACGCCCGGACCGCTGACCCCGACGAACACGTCGGCCCCGTCGAGGCCGGCCTGGAGGTCGCCGCGCACGCGCCGTGGGTTGGTACGCCGGGAGAGCTCGGCCTTGGCGGGCGAGAGCGTCTCGTCGTCCGCGGAGAGGCAGCCCTCGCGGTCCCAGACGATGACGTCACCGGCGCCGGCGGCGAGGAGCAGCGTCACGATCGCCGTACCGGCGGCCCCGGCACCGGCGACCACGATCCGCGCGTCGGGCAGGGACTTGTGCACGCAGCGCAGCGCGTTGGCCAGGGCGGCGAGGACCACGATCGCGGTGCCGTGCTGGTCGTCGTGGAAGACCGGGATGTCGAGCCGCTCGCGCAGCCGGGCCTCGATCTCGAAGCAGCGCGGGGCTGCGATGTCCTCGAGGTTGATGCCGCCGAAGCCCGGCGCGATCGCCTCGACCACGTCGACGATGCGGTCGGTGTCCTGGGTGTCGAGGCAGATCGGCCACGCGTCGATGCCGGCGAAGCGCTTGAACAGCGCAGCCTTGCCCTCCATCACCGGCAGCGCGGCGCCGGGCCCGATGTTGCCGAGGCCGAGCACGGCGGAGCCGTCGGTCACCACCGCCACGCTGTTGCCCTTGATGGTCAGCCGCGGCACGTCCTCGGGGTGCTCCGCGAGCGCGAGGCTCACCCGCCCCACGCCCGGTGTGTAGGCCATCGAGAGGTCGTCGCGGGTCCGCAAAGGCACCTTGGAGCTGACCTCGATCTTGCCGCCGATGTGCAGCAGGAAGGTGCGGTCGGAGACCTTGTGCACGGTGATGCCGGACAGCGCCCGGACCACGTCGACGATCTCGTCGGCATGCGAGGAGTCGGTGGCCGAGCAGGTGACGTCGATGACCAGCCGGTCGTGGCGCGATTCGGCGACGTCGAGCGCGGTGACGATGCCGCCGGCACTGGAGATGCCGGTCGCGATGTGCCCGACGACCGCGTGGTCGACGGCGGTGTGCAGCCGCATCGTGATCGAGTACGACGCACTGGTGGCCGCCCGCCTCTTGCGTGCCGGCTCCCCGCCGGCAGTCGCCACCACGTCCTCGGCCAGCCCCTCGCCCACGTCCATGGTGAGCATCCTGCCCCTCACGTCCGACACGGTCGAGCCGGTGACGAACGCCACCTCCCGTGTCGGGCAATCCGTTGGCGCGGGTCGGGACCGGGCACCTACTCTTTGCCGGTGACCCAGAATGTTGACCTACGCAACGAAACGACGGCGCCCGAGACCGAGAAGCTCGACGCGAAGGTGCTCGTCGTCGCCGGTGTCGTGGTGCTCGGCGCGATCATGTCGATCCTCGACATCACCGTCGTCTCCGTCGCCCTGAACACCTTCCAGCAGGAGTTCGACGCCACCGCGGCCGAGGTCGCGTGGACGATGACCGGCTACACCCTGGCCCTCGCCAGCGTCATCCCGCTGACCGGCTGGGCGGCCGACCGCTTCGGCACCAAGCGCCTCTACCTGCTCGCGGTCGCCCTCTTCACCGCCGGATCGGTGCTCTGCGCCATGGCCACCTCCCTCGAGCTGCTCGTGCTCTACCGGGTCCTCCAGGGCCTCGGTGGCGGCATGCTGATGCCGCTGGGCATGACGATCCTCACCCGCGCCGCCGGCCCGGAGCGCGTCGGTCGCGTGATGGCCGTGCTCGGCATCCCGATGCTGCTCGGCCCGATCTTCGGCCCGATCCTCGGTGGAGCGCTCATCGAGAGCGCCTCGTGGCACTGGATCTTCCTGATCAACCTGCCGATCGGCCTCGCCGCGATCGTCTACGCGTGGATCGTGCTGCCCAAGGACCACGTCGAGCCGTCGGAGACCTTCGACTGGCTGGGCATGATCCTGCTCTCCCCGGGTCTCGCCGCGTTCCTGTACGGCGTCAGCTCCATCCCGGAGGAGGGCACCGCCATGGCGAGCAAGGTGCTGGTGCCGATGATCATCGGCCTCGCGCTCATCGTCGCGTTCGTGCCGTGGGCCCTCGCCGAGCGCAACATCCACCCGTTGGTCGAGCTGCGCCTGTTCAAGAACCGGAACATGACCGTCGCGATCATCGCCATGACGTTGTTCGCGATCGCGTTCTTCGGCGCCTCACTGCTGTTCCCGCTCTACTTCATCCAGGTGCGCGGCGAAGGCACGCTCTTCACCGGCTGGCTGCTGGCCCCGCAGGGTGTCGGCGCGATGCTCACCATGCCGGTCGCGGGCGTCCTCGCCGACAGGATCGGCCCGGGCAAGATCGTGCTCGTCGGCATCTCGGTGATCACCGTCGGCATGGCGATGTTCACCCAGATCGGTGCGGACACCTCCTACACCTACATCCTCGGCGCGCTCTTCATCATGGGCCTCGGCATGGGCGGCACGATGATGCCGATCATGACCGCCGCGCTCGCGACGCTCACCGCGCACAACGTGGCCCGCGGGTCGACGCTGCTCAACATCACCCAGCAGGTGGCTGCCTCGATCGGTACGGCGTTGTTCTCGGTGATCCTCACCAACGAGATCAAGGACTCGAGGTTCGTCGCCGCCGGCCAGGCGCTCGAGGCCGCTGGGGACGACCAGTCGAGGATCGCCGCGATCCTGGCGAAGTTCGGGATCTCGCCCGAACAGCTGGGCAACCTCGAGCAGCTCGTCGTCAACGACCTCGCCGACGCGTTCGCGACGGTCTTCGTCGTGGCGACCGTCCTGGTCGCCTGCTGCCTGGTCCCCGCGGCGTTCCTGCCGCGCAAGAAGGTGGCACCCGTCGACCCGACCGCGATGATGGGCCACTGAGTCGACCGGCCTGACCGAGCCGGCCTAGGAGTCCACTCCGAGCGCCAGCGGCAGCACCGGGCCCGCCCCGGCGGCGCGTAGGTCACGCGCCGCCAGGGTGAGCGTCCAGCCGGTCACCACGAGGTCGTCCACGAGCAGCACCGGCCCACCGTCGAGCGGCGCGTCCACGGCGAGTGTGCCCCGGCGGTTCACCGCCGCGACCCGCTGCGCGGAGTTGGCCGTACCCTGGCCGGGAGCCACTCCCGGGTCGGCCACCTGCCAGCGGGCCACCACCGGCAGGTGCAGGAAGCGGGCCACCCCCTCGGCGAGGTCGCGGGTCAGGGTGGGTCGGCGCACCGACTCGACGTACGCCACCCCGGTGGGTCGCGCCGGCCAGTCGGGGTGCCAGTCACCCAGCACCTCGAGCACGGCGTCGACGAGGGGCCGGGGCACCGGCCCGTCCTCGGCGTCGGCACCGAAGAGCTCGCGCAGGGCACGGCCGTGCCCGAGGTCGGTGAGCCGTCCGACGGCCCGGCCCTCCTCGGCGGCGGCAGAGATGCGGCCCTTGAGGTCGAGGTCGAGGTTGGCCAGCGCGCTGGGCCACATCCTGCGGGGAGCGATGGTCACGCCCGGCCGCCGCAGCCGGTCACCCGCCTGCTGCACCCCGCCGGTGGAGACCTCGCGCACCAGCTCGACGCCACCGCAGTTGTCGCACCGGCCGCAGTCGGCGGCGTCCGGGTCGTCGAGCTGCTCGCGCAGGAAGCGCATCCGGCAGCCGTCGGTCGCGATGTAGGCCAGCATCGCCGCCTGCTCCTCGCGACGGGCCGCCGCGACCCGGTCGTAGCGCTCCTGGTCGTAGGTCCACTCCTGACCGGTGGCGACCCAGCCGCCCTGGACGCGATCGACCGCACCGTCGACGTCGAGGACCTTGAGCATCTGCTCGAGGCGCGTGCGGCTCAGGTCGACGTAGGTCTCCAGCGTGGCCGTCGACATCGGTGCGGGAGACTCGGCCAGCACCCGCAACGTGGTGCGCACGTGCTGCTCGGGCGGGAACGCCAGCGACGCGAAGTAGCGCCAGACGTCGCGGTCCTCGTGGGCCGGGAGCAGCGCCACGTCGGCGCGCCCGGTGCCTCGGCCGGCGCGGCCCACCTGCTGGTAGTAGGCGACCGGCGAGGGCGGGGCGCCCACGTTGACCACGAAGCCGAGGCGGGCGTCGAAGCCCATCCCCAGCGCGCTGGTCGCGACCAGGGCCTTGAGCCGGCCCGACAACAGGTCCTGCTCGAGGCCGAGTCGCTCGGTGGCCTCGGTCTGTCCGGAGTAGGCGGCGACTGCGTGCCCCTGGGCGCGCAGGTGCTCGGCGATCTCCTGGGTCGCGGCCACCGTCAGCGTGTAGATGATGCCGGAGCCGTCGAAGGAGTCGAGGTGCTCGGCGAGCCAGGCCAACCGCTCCTCGGGGCGCTTCAGGTCGAGCACGGACAGGTGCAGCGACTCGCGGTCGAGGGAGCCGCGGAGCACCAGGACGTCCTGGCCGAGCTGCTCGGCGACGTCGTTGGTGACCCGGCTGTTGGCGGTCGCCGTGGTGGCCAGCACGGGGATCCCGGCGGGCAGCGTGGCGAGCATCTGGCGGATCCGGCGGTAGTCGGGCCGGAAGTCGTGGCCCCAGTCGGAGATGCAGTGGGCCTCGTCGACCACGAGCAGTCCGGCGGTCTCGGTCAGCTGCGGCAGCACCCGGTCGCGGAAGGAGGGGTTGTTCAGCCGCTCCGGGCTGACCAGGAGCACGTCGACCTCGCCGGCCTCCACGCGCTCGCGGATGGCGTCCCAGTCCTCGATGTTGGTCGAGTTGATCGTCGCGGCACGGATGCCGGCACGCTCGGCCGCCTCGATCTGGTTGCGCATCAGTGCCAGCAGCGGCGAGATGATCACGGTCGGGCCGGCACCGAGCCCACGGAGCAGGGCGGTGGCGACGAAGTAGACCGCCGACTTGCCCCACCCGGTGCGCTGCACGACCAGCACCCGGCTCTGGCCCACGACCAGCGACTCGATCGCCGCCCACTGGTCGTCGTGCAGCCGGGCGTCGTCGTGGCCGACCAGGGCCCGGAGGTGCTGCTCCGCCTCCTCGCGCGCGGAGGTGGCGGCCGAGGTCGAGGTGGAGGACATGGGCCCTGTCTACCAACCGGGTGCGACAGGGTGTCTCGACAGGCCGTTCGGTCAGGCGATCCCGAGCTCGCTGCGTGCGGCGTCGGTGTCGTCGTGCACGCGCCACTCGGCGACGTGCCCCGCCTCGATCCTGACGGTCCAGATCGCCGGGCCGCTCAGTGCCGGCTCCTCGCACACCGAGTGACCGGTGACGACCACGACGTCGTCGCGCAAGGTCAGGACCTCGAGGACGTTGCGGTAGTCGGGGAAGGCCGAGAAGAACCCGGTCCACGCCGAGAGGCAGTCGTCTCGACCGTGCCAGGCCCGGCCGCCGCTGTCGACGAAGGTGTGGTCGTCGGTCATCAGCGCCCCGAGCCGATCGAGGTCGTGCTCGGTGATGCAGGCGTTGAAGGCCTCGACCACGGTCCGGGCCTCGTCCTCGGTCGTCACGACAGGTCTTCCCGGCGTACGACGACAGCGCCGGTGTTGGTCGCGACCGCCACCGCGTCGGCGGTGACCGCGACCTGGTAGGGCCAATAGGTGGTGTTGATCCCATCCGTCGGCAGTCGCGCGGTGGTGAACGAGCCGGTGCGCAGGTCCATGGTGTGCAGGCCGGTGGTGCCACCGATGAGCACGTGGTCGGCGTCGAGCAGCGGCACGTCGGCCAGCTCGAAGCCGTAGGGCAGGAACTGCGGCCGGTCCGGGATGGTCCGCGACCACAGCCGGCGGCCGTCGCTGCTGTCGTAGGCCGCCCACCGTGCGCCGGCCCGGACCAGCACTCGCCCGGAGCGCACCGTGGCATCGAAGTACGGCGTGGCCGGTGGCCGCACCGACCACACCTCGTCGCCCCGCCGGTCGATCGCGTAGAGCCGTCCCTCGGTGTTCTCGGCGTTCCACTCCTCGAGGACCGCCAGCCCGGTGTCCGGGTCCGCGGCCAGCACGTGCAGGCCTTGGCCGGCGCCGGTGCGCACCTCCCAGCGGCGCTCGCCGGTCCGGGAGGAGACCGCGGCCAGTGCGGGTCCCTCGGCGCGGTCCGCCAGCAGGCCGGGGTCGAGCAGGTCGGCGCGGGGCGTCCCCCCGGCCAGGACCAGGTCGTCGCCGAGCCGACCGACGAAGTCGCCGTCACCCGCCGCGACGCTGGTCTCCCAGCGGGTGCTGCCGTCGCGGCCGGCCAGCCTGGCGAGCCGGGGAGCCCCGTCCTCCGTCGGCCGGAGCAGCAGCACCCCGCCGTCGTCGAGCACCTCGGTCGCGAGCGCGTCCCGGCCCAGGAGCGCCGAACCACCCGCACCCACGCACCAGCGTCGCTCACCGGTCTCCGCGTCGAGCAGGACGAGCTCGGGCGGGGCGTTCCTCGGGGTGGTGCCGACCAGGTAGTGACCCGCTCCCGCGTCGTACGTCGACCGCGGGGTGTCCACCGCGACGCTCCACCGCGGTCGCAGCGAACGGTCGTCGAGCATCGTGAAGTCGGGGTTGTTGCGGGTCCGCACACCCAGGCCCTGGTCGAGCGCCGAGACCTGCGCCCACTGCTCGTAGTGGTAGCCGACCGCGCCGAGGACCGGACCGATCGGCGCGGGGGCGGACGCCAGGGCCCGGACCAAGGCGTCGCGGTTCTCGTCGGGCTGCTCGCGCATGCCCTCCGCGTCGAGGAACGGCGAGGACGACTCCGAGGCAGGCAGGCTGGTGACGGCAGCACCGCAGTCGTCGCGCACGCGCTGCCAGGTGACCGCGCCGGCGATGACGAGGGCGAGCGCGGTCAGCCCGTTGACCCACGCCCGCCTGCTCACCCTCGCAGCGTAGGGCTCGGGTCAGCCGCCGGCCCGCCTCCGGTGGATCTCCTCGTTGATCGCCGGGACCACCTCGTGCATGTCACCCACCACGGCGTACGTCGCCTTGGTCATCATCGGCGCCTCGGGGTCGGTGTTGATCGCCAGGATCACCTTGGAGCTCGAGCAGCCCGCCCAGTGCTGGATGGCGCCGCTGATGCCGCACGGGATGTAGACCTCGGGCGAGATCCGGCTGCCGGTCTGACCGACCTGCTCGTGGTGCGGCCGCCAGCCGAGCGAGGTGACCACCCGCGAGACGCCGAGCGATCCACCGAGCAGCTTGGCCAGCTCGGTGACGCCGTCGAACCCGTCCGGTCCTCCGGCGCCCCGTCCGGCGCCCACCACCACGCGGGCGGACTTCAGGCTGTCGGCGCCACTGTCGTCCTGCTTCTCCACCGAGACCACGCGGACAGCGAGGTCGGCGGGGTCGAGGGCGACCTCGAGCGGAGCGACCGAGCCCTGCCCGGGGGTCTCCGCAGCCGCGGGCTCGACCGCGTGGCCGGCCACCGTGAAGATCGCGGGACGATGCCCGAGGCGCAGGTGCTCCAGCGCGGCACCTCCGACTACCTGGCGCACGACGACGAACGGCGAGAGCCCTTCGAAGGCCACCACGTTGGCGGCCATCGGGACCTCCACCTGGCTGGCGACGCGGGCCAGCACCTCGTTGCCCCGGTTGGTGCCACCGGCCGTCACGACCACGGCACCGGCCGCCTCGCGCGCCGCCAGGACCGCGCGAGCGGTGGCCGCACCGGAGAACCGCTCGAAGTCCGCACCGTCGGCGCGGTAGACCGTGCGGACGCCGTGCGCCGCGAGCTGGTCGGCCACCGAGTCGGGCGCGGGCCCGACGACCATGGCGTCGACCGGCACCCCGCCCCCGGCGGCGGACAGCGACCGGGCGAAGGTGATCGTCTCCAGGGAGACCTCGTCCGCCCCGTCGGCGGTGGTCTCTACGTAGACCAGGATCATCGGGCCACCCCCAGTTGCTCGAGCAGGTCGACCACGGCCGGAGCGGCCCCGGGTCCTTCGCCGAGCACTTGCGCGGTGCTGCGCGTCGGCGGCGGCAGGGTCAGCTTCAGCCGCCCGCTGCCGACCGGCTCACGGCTCGGGGCTCGGGTCTCGACCTCGACCTTCTTCGCCGTCATCCGACCGCTGATCGTGGGGTAGCGGGGCTCGACCCCGCCCTCCATCACGCTGACCACGGCCGGTAGCGGTACCTCGTAGGTCTCCGTGCCGTCGGGTCCGTCAGCGCGCAGGCGCGCGAGGCCGTCGGTGACCGTGGCCGTCTTGATGCCGGTGACCACGGGCCGCCCGAGCTCGTGGGCGAGCCGTACCGGCACCTGGAAGTCGCCGGAGTCCGCGGCGTCGTTGCCCAGTAGCACCAGGTCGTACGACGTGCCGCGGCCCTCGTGGTCGCGCACCACCTCGGCGATCTCGAGGGCCACGTCAGCCGGACCGAGGCAAGCCGGGTCGGCCTCGACCAGCACCGCCGCCGAGCAGCCGACGCCGAGGGCACTGCGGATCTGCTCGACCGACTCCGCGGCGCCGACCGAGACCACCGTCACCTCGCCGCCTCCGGCCTGGGCGACCTGCACGGCCAGCTCGACCGCGCAGCTCTCGTGGTCGCTGAGGGTGAACCCCACGTGGCGGGCATCGACCTGCTGCCCGTCCTCGGTGAGCATCACCTCGCCGGAGACGTCCGGCACCCGCTTGACGCAGACCAGCACGTTGGTCGGGCCGGCCATCAGCGGATCCGCTCGTTGCCGGGGTCGAGGAGCGGTGTCGCGTCCACGGACCGCACCGTCACCGGGTAGAGCTCCTCCATGTAGGAGACAGCCAGCTCGTTGCCGATCCGGGCTTCCTCCGGCGGCAGGTAGGCGAGCAGCAGGTGCCGGCCAAGGCTCGGCGCCGACCCGGCACTGGTGACGTAGGGATGGTGCCCGTGGCCGTCGGTGAGGGTGCCGCCGTCGCGTGTCAGGATGGGCTCGCCGCCGAGCATGTAGCGCTTCACGCCGCTGGCCGAGGTGTGGTCCTCGACGGTGAGGGTGCACAGCACCGCTGCGGGCTCACTGTCCCGCTGGGCGAGGTAGGCCTCCTTGCCGGCGAAGTCGGCGGCCTTCACCTTGGGCCGCTGCATGCCGGCCTCGACGATCGAGCGCTCGGCGTCGAGCTCGAACCCGAACGCGCGGTAGCCCTTCTCGATACGGCCGGTGGTGCCGTAGACACCGATCCCGGCAGGGACGACCCCGTGGTCCTTGCCCGCGGCGAGCAGCGCGTCCCACAGCTGCGCGGCGTGGCCCATCGGGACGTAGAGCTCCCAACCCAGCTCGCCGACGTAGGAGATGCGAGAGGCGAGCACGGGGGAGTCGACGCCCTTGACCGAGATCTCCCGGCAGGTCAGGAAGCCGAAGCCACCGTCGCTGAGATCGTCACCGGTGAGGATCGACAGCACCTGCCGGGCCTTCGGCCCCCAGAGGCCGATCGTGGACAGCTCCTCGGTGCGGTCGGCCAGCTCGGCCCCGTCGACCAGGTGGTCGGTGAACCACTTCCGGTCGGCCATGCCGTGGGCGCCGCCGGTCACCACCCGGAAGTGGTCGTCGCCCAGCCGCATCACGGTGAGGTCGGAGCGGAACCCGCCCTTCTCGTCGAGCACGGGGGTGTAGACGACCTTGCCCACCGGCACGTCGCACTGGGCGACGCAGGTCTGCTGCACCGAGGCCAGCGCACCCGGCCCGGTGACGTCGAAGATGCAGAACGCGGTGAGGTCGATGACCGCGGCGTTCTCGCGCATCGCGAGGTGCTCGGCGTTGATGATCGGCGACCACCAGCGCGCGTCCCACTCGTGCTCGCGCGGCATCACCGCGTCGCCGTACTTCTCGAGCAGCGGGGCGTTGGACTCGTACCACCAGGGCCGCTCCCACCCGACGGTCTCGAAGAAGATCGCGCCCAGCTCGCGCTGGGCGTCGGCCATCGGCGACCAGCGCACCCCGCGGTCCGACTCGTACTGCTCGCTCGGGTGGACGATCCCGTAGGTCTTGATGAACGCCTCACCGGTGCGGGCGCGGACGTGGGGTCGCTCGGTCTCGTGCGGGTGGAACCGCGCGATGTCGCTGTGGCTGATGTCGATCTCGGAGTGGCCGTGGGTCATCCACTCGGCCACCGCGCGTCCGACGCCCGGGCCCTCCTTGATCCACACCGCCGCGGCCACCCACAGGCCGTGGACGTCGCTCTCGCCCAGGATCGGGGAGCCGTCGGCGGTCAGCGACAGCAGCCCGTTGATCGCGTAGCGGATCTCGGCTCCCTCCGCTCCGAGGAGCTCCGGCATCAGCTCGAGGGCCTGCTCGAGCTGCGGGTCGAAGTCGTCGTCGGTGAACGGGAGCTCGGTGGGGGAGAGCCTGGCCTGCTCCAGCGAGGGGATGTCCTCGGGCTCGTGCAGGATCGCGCGGTGCGCGTAGGACCCGACCTCCATGTCGGCGCCGTGCTGGCGCTCGTAGCAGAGGGCGTCCATGTCGCGCACGATCGGGAAGGAGATCTCGCCCTCGCGCTCGGCGAGCTGGGGGCACGGACCCACGGAGATCATCTGGTGCACGGCGGGCGTCATGGCCAGCTCGACCCCGGCCATGGCACCGATCTTGGGGCTCCAGACGCCGCACGCGATCACCACGTAGTTCGCCTCGATGTCGCCCTGGGCGGTGCGCACCCGGCGGATTCGGCGCTGCGGCCCCTCGCCCGCGATGTCTAGGCCGAGCACCTCGACGTTGGGCACCACCGTGAGCGCTCCCCGCTCCTGCGCGCCCTCGCGCATGATCGTGCCGGCACGCAGGGAGTCGACCACGCCGACCGACGGGGTCCAGAACGCGCCGATGATCTGGTCGGGGGCGAGGAACGGCACCTTCTCCTGGACGAACGCGGGCGAGACCAGCTCGGCCTCGATGCCCCAGGACTTGGCGCTGGACATCCGCCGCCGCAGCTCCTCCATCCGCTCCTCGGTCCGGGCGATCTCGAAGCCGCCGGACTCGGTGAAGACGCCCATCTCCTTGTACTGCCGCATCGAGTCGAGCGTCAGGTCCGTGATCTCGCGGGAGTGGTCGACGGGGAAGATGAAGTTGGAGGCGTGCCCGGTCGAGCCCCCGGGGTTCGGCAACGGCCCCTGGTCGATCTGGACGATGTCGGTCCAGCCGAGCTCGGCGAGATGGTGGACCAGGCTGTTGCCGACGATGCCGGCTCCGATGACGACGACGTTGGCGGTGGCGGGGACGGTGGCCACGGGTCCTCCTGAACTGTTGCTTATCATGCAACAGAGTGCGTATTGCGAAACGTGGTTCTCAATATCACCCGGCGCTCCGGCAGTGTCAAGGAGTCAGCACGGGAGCCGGGGAAGTGCCGGGAAAGTGAGGTGCCCGGGACCGCGAGCGCGGTCCCGGGCACCTCTCTCGACGAAGGTCGGTCTGCTCTCAGCCGAGCCAGGCGTCGACCTTGTCCTGGTTGTCCGCGACCCACTTGGCAGCCGCGTCCTCCGGCGACATCTTGTCGGCGGTGATGTACTTCGCGACCAGGTTCTGGTCGTCGTTGGTCCACTCGAAGTTCTTCACCAGGTCGGCGGCCGGCGAGCCCGAGTCCGCGAACTCCTTGGCCGCGACCTTCTTCAGCTCGGTCTCGGCGTAGTCACAGGCGACCGCGTCCTTCTTCGCGTCACAGCCGGGCTCGTACTCGGGCAGCTTCACTCGGGCGAGATCCACCTCCGCGTGCACGTACTGCGGCTCCCAGAAGTAACCGAGCAGCCACTCCTTGTTCTCCTGCGCCTTCTTGAAGGCCTGCACCGTCGCCGTCTCGCCACCTGCGAACACGACCTTGTAGTTGAGGTCGAGGTTCTTCACGATGGCCTCGTCGTACTGCGTGAAGGTCGGGTCGGACCCGAGGAACTGGCCCTGGCCGCCGGACTCGGAGGTCTTGAACTCGTCGGCGTACTTGTTCAGGTTCTCGTAGTCGAGGATGTCGGGGTGCTCCTCGGCCAGCCATCCGGGGACGTACCAGCCGATGATGCCGACGTTGCCCGGGGACCCGAGGTCCACGGCGGTGCCATTGTCCACCGCCTCCTTGAGCTCGGCCTGGTGCGACCACTCCTCGAGGATCACGTCACCGTCGCCGGAGGCGAGTGCCTGGTAGGAGGGACCGCCCTCCTTGAGCTCGACGTAGCTGACGTTGCACCCGAGCTCCTCCTCGGCCACGTGCCCGACGACGTAGGCGTCCGCCGTGTAGCCGACCCACGGGTTCACGATGATCTTGAAGTCACCGCAGTCACCCGCGCCCGCCTTGGCCTCGTTCTCCTTGGTCTGCTCGGACACCGACCCGCCACCGCACGCGGTCAGCGCGAGCGCGGCGCTCGCGACGACCACGGCGAGGCGAAGGCGCCGCTTGTGTAGATGCCGCACTTTCAATCTCCTTCTTGTCTGCTGCGTCGCGTCCTGCGACCTGTCGGGCCGTGCACTTCGTTCCTGCGGTGAGATCGGCCCGCCCTCACCTCCACGTCAGGAGTCGCTGCAACCCGAGTCCCTGGGGTTTCGGCGGTGCGCTCGAGTCGGCACCTGCCCGGTCGGCGGCCGCACGTGTCACCCGGTCGATGAGGATCCCCAGCAGCACGATCGAGAAGCCCGCGGCGATGCCCTTGCCCGCGTAGTCCTGGTGCGCGAGGGCGTAGACCACGTCGTAGCCCAGGGCGCCGGCACCGACGAGGCCGCCGATGACCACCATGGCGAGGACGAACAGCAGCCCTTGGTTGGTGGCCAGCACCAGTGACCCCTTGGCCATCGGCAGCTGCACCTTGGTGATCTCCTGCCACCGCGTCGTACCGGTCGACCGCCCGGCCTCGACGACGCCGGGGCTCACGCCACGTACGCCGTCGGCGACGAGCTTGATCGACGCCGGTGCCGCGTAGATGACGCCGGCGACGATCGCCGTGAAGCGTGTGGGTCCGAACAGGGCGAGGACGGGGATCAGGTAGACGAACGCGGGGATGGTCTGGCCGGCGTCGAGCCACGGGCGGATCACCAGGTCGGCCGTCCTGCTGCGCGCCATCCACACCCCGAAGACGAGGGCGAGCACCATCACCAGCAGTGTGGCCACCAGGGTCATGTTCAGCACGACCATCGTGCCGTTCCACAGGTCGAGCAGATAGATGCCGGTCAGGCAGATGATCGCCGGCACCAGCGCCCTGCGGCCACCGATCACGAGGGACAGGGCGAACAGCCCGGCGAACGCCAGCCACCAGGGCGACTCCGCGAGCAGGGCCTGCAGGGGGTTGAGCAGGCTGTTGGTGATCAGGTCCGCGAACCAGCCGGCGATGCCGTCGAGCGCGGAGGTGATCGAGGCCATCCACTCGTTGGCCTTGTCCGCGACCCGACGGGTCAGGTCGTTCTCGGGGAACACCGCGGCGTCGATCGCGTACCGGGAGTACCAGACGCAGAACGCGACCGGGATCAGCAGGGCGCCCAGGAGGATCCGGCGCCGCTTCGGGTCCTCGCCACCGCCGCGGGAGACCCGCTCGGCTCGCTCGCTGGCCGCGGTCGTGGTGCGGTCCAGCATGATGCCCATCACCACGATGAGCAGGCCAGGGACCAGGCCGGCGCCGAAGTCGTTCTGGGTCAGCGCGGCCAGCACCGGCTTGCCGAGGCCGGGCCCGTTGACGTAGCCGGCGATGATGGCGATCGACAGCGCCGCGAGGATGGTCTGGTTCAGGCCGAGGATGATCGTCTTGCGGGCCATCGGGATCTGCACCCGCACCAGGCGCTGCATCGTGGTCTGGCCGAGCGAGTCGGTCGCCTCCAGTGCCGTCGGGGACACGTCGCGGATCCCGAAGCCGGCGATGCGCACGATTGGCGGAAGGGCGTAGGCCACGGTGCACACGACCGCGTTGGGCGCTCCGATGCCGAACAGGATGAAGACGAACATCAGGTACACGAACGTCGGCATCGTCTGCAGCAGGTCGAGGACCGGCGTCACGATCGCGACCGCGCGTCTGCTGATCCCGACCCAGATCGCCAGCGGGAACCCGATCACGACGGCGAAGAACACCGACACCATCGTCACGATCAGCAGGTCCATCGAGTCTTCCCAGAAGCCGAAGAGCCCGAAGCTGACGAACGAGGCCGCCACGAGCAGGGCGATCCGCCAGCTCGCCACCGCGTACCCGAGGTAGGTCGCGATCGCGGTGACGCCGAGCCAGCCGATCTCCGGCGCCGGCCGCGGCGGGACCGGGGTGGAGATCAGGCCCTGGAAGAACTCGACGATCGCGTTGATGCCGTCGGCGATGGCCTGGGTGAAGGCGGAGCCGCCCAGCCCGTTGGCGAAGTCGCCGATGTCCACGTGTCGGCTGGTCTGGTCGGTCCCTGACACCACCAGTGTGTCGTCGCCGCGGGTGAAGGACCACACCAGGATCCAGACGCCGAGGACGACCAGCACCCAGACCCAGCGCGGAATCGTGCGCGGCGCGGGGGGTGGAGGAGCGGCTGCGCCCGGTTCGACCGGGCGGTCGAGCGTCGCGGTGGCCATCAGGTCTCCTCCGCCACCACGACGCGCAGGATGTCGTCGTCGTCGACCATCCCGATGATCTGGTCTCCCTCCGCGACCTTCACCGGACCCTGGTGCGCGAGCACGGCGCGGGCTGCCTCGCGGACGATCACGTGCGACTGCAGCACGGGCGCGTCCGCAGTCACCTCGTCGGTCACCGGTCGCATCACCCAGCGCAGCGTGAGCACGTGCGACTTCGGCACGTCGCTGACGAACTCCCGGACATAGTCGTCGGCCGGCTGGCCCACGACCTCGTCGGGGCGACCGATCTGGACGATCTCCCCGTCGCGCATGATCAGGATCCGGTCCCCGAGCTTGAGGGCCTCCGCCAGGTCGTGGGTGATGAACACCATCGTCTTGCCGAGCTCGTGGTGCAGGCGCACCACCTCGTTCTGCATGTCCCGCCGGATGAGCGGGTCGAGCGCGGAGAACGGCTCGTCGAACAGCAGCAGCTCGGGGTCGCCGGCCAGCGCCCTGGCGAGCCCGACACGCTGCTGCATGCCTCCGGAGAGCTGGTCGGGGTAGGACATCTCGTACCCGCTCAGTCCGACGAGCTCCACCATCTCCATCGCGCGGGCCCGGCGGGCTGCCTTCTTGTCCCCGCGCACCTCGAGGCCGTAGGCGACGTTGTCGACGACCTTGCGGTGCGGCAGCAGCCCGAAGTGCTGGAACACCATCGACACGTGTCGCCGGCGCAGGTCACGCAGGTGGGACTCGGAGGCGCCGGTGATGGCCTCGCCGCCCATCGAGATCTCCCCGTGCGTGGGCTCGATCAACCGGGTGAGCATGCGGACGAGGGTCGACTTCCCCGACCCGGAGAGCCCCATCACGACGAACACCTCGCCGGGCGCCACCTCGAAGGAGACGTCCTTGACCCCGACGACACACCCGGTCTTCGCCTTCAGCTCGGCGCGAGAGAGCTGGGCGTCGGGGGTGCCGATGATCTTGTC
>DASSLA010000076.1:0-34488 GCA_035689885.1 Marmoricola sp.
GGTTCGTCGAGGCAGCTGGTTCGGGCACCGGAGCGGCCGCGAGGACCGGTCGAGCATCCCGGCCTCGCCCAGCTCCCGGTAACGCTCAGCCCAGCGACGGGTGGTGGTGACTCCCACCGAGAACCGCTCGGCGGCACGGGCGTAGGACCAGCCACGGTCGACGACCAGCCGCGCAAGGCGCAGCCGTCCGGCTGGTGTGAGGGTGGCGTTAGCGTGGGACACGAAGGCCTCCTGGTGAGCGTGGTTGCTGTGGTAGCTCCACACCTCACCCGGAGGTCTTCGTCATGAGCCAGCCGACCCGCCGTGCCTAACGTCCGTGATCAGAACACCTAGGGTGGCACGCATGAGCGCTCTGGCCGGACTGGTGGAGAAGGGGCTCGTGGCGCCGGACTGGGCCGCGGCACTGGCGCCGGTCGACGAGCAGATCGCCACGATGGGGCGCTTCCTGCGCAGCGAGCTCGCGGCCGGCCGGCAGTACCTCCCCCGCGGCGAGCACGTCTTCCGCGCGTTCAGCCGGCCGCTGGCGCAGGTGAAGGTGCTGATCGTCGGGCAGGATCCGTATCCGACACCGGGCCACCCGGTCGGGCTGAGCTTCTCGGTGGCGCCCGGGGTCGCTCCGCCGAAGAGCCTGGTCAACATCTTCCGCGAGCTCGTGGAGGACCTCGGCGTACTCCCGCCGACCTCCGGCGACCTCACGCCGTGGGCGGACGCCGGGGTGATGCTGCTGAACCGCTCACTGACCGTCACGCCCGGGCAGCCTGCCTCCCACCGCGGGCGGGGCTGGGAGCCGGTCACCGACCAGGCGATCCGGGTGCTCGCCAAGCGCGCCTCCGACCAACCGCTCACGGCGATCCTGTGGGGACGCGACGCGCAGTCGCTCAAGCCGGAGCTCGCACCGATCCCGTGGGTGGAGTCGGCGCACCCGAGCCCGCTGTCGGCGCATCGGGGGTTCTTCGGCTCGCGTCCGTTCAGCCGGGTGAACCGGATGCTCGAGGAGCAGGGCGGTACGCCGGTGGACTGGCGACTTCCCTGACAGCGGTCCGAGGAATATGGTTGACGTGTCAACAGTTTGGAGTGTCATGGACGACAGCACCCGGATGCCCGCCCTCTACATCGGCCACGGAGCGCCGCCGCTCCTGGACGACCCCGTGTGGTCGGGCCAGCTGCGCACCCTGGCCGCGGACATGCCGCGGCCGACGGCGATCCTCATCGTCAGCGCCCACTGGGAGTCGGCCCCGCTCGCGCTCAGTGCGTCCGGGCCCGGCGTCGGCCTGATCTATGACTTCGGCGGTTTTCCCGCGAAGTACTACAACGAGAAGTATGAGACGCCCGACGCCTCCGCCCTCGCCCGGCGGGTGGCGGCGATGATGCCGGACACCGAGCCGGTGCACCAGCACCCCTCACGCGGCCTCGACCACGGCGCCTGGGTGCCGCTGAAGATCATGTACCCAGAGGGCGACATCCCGGTACTGCAGATGTCGCTGCCCACGCACGATCCTTATCAGCTGCTCACCCTCGGCACCCGCCTGCGGGAGCTGCGCGACGAGGGCGTGCTGATCATCGGCTCCGGGTTCCTCACCCACGGGCTGCCGTTCCTCACCGAGTTCCGCATCGAGGCCGCGGCTCCGGGCTGGTCGAAGGACTTCGACGCCTGGGCGGCCGACGCCCTCTCCCGCGGCGACGTCGCCGAGCTGGCGGCGTACCGCTCCAAGGCCCCGGGCATGCCCTACGCCCACCCGACGGTCGAGCACTACACCCCGCTGTTCGTCACCCTCGGTGCGGCGAGCGACCCCGAGACGCCGGGCGACCAGGTGATCGACGGTTACTGGATGGGGCTGTCGAAGCGGTCGCTGCTGGTGGCCTGAAGTTTCACTGGTTAACCAGTGATCCCATCACTTACCCCACGTTGCACCGTGGGGTAAGTGGCTGTTTCACACGTGAACCAGTGAAACTTCCAACCCCCTACCGGATCCCCAGCCGCCGCATCACCGCGAGCCCCTTGAGCTGCTGCTGCACGTTCTGCTCGTAGGGGAGGTCGTCCGGCGGCTGCATCACCTGCTTGCGCAGGATGCCGACGTTCTGGGAGTCGGTGTACTTCAGCAGGCCCTGGTCGCCGTGCCGGGCGCCGACGCCGGACTGCTTCACCCCGCCGGAGGGCGAGGCCTTGGAGGCGTACGCCGTGGCGAGGATGTCGTTGATGTTCACGTTGCCGGAGTGGATCCGCCGCCCGACCCGGGTCGCGTCGGCGACGTCCGCGCCCCAGACGCTGGCGTTGAGCCCGTAGTCGGTGTCGTTGGCGAGCGCGACCGCCTCGTCCTCGCTGGAGTAACGGTGCAGCGCCACCACGGGCCCGAAGGTCTCGCACTCCCCCGCAAGCATGTCCCTGGTGACGCCCTCGAGGATCGTCGGCTCGTAGAACGCCGGCCCGAGGTCGGGTCGCTCCCGACCGCCGGTCAGCACGGTCGCTCCCTTCGCGATGGCGTCCTCGACGTGGGAGGCGACCCGGTGCTTGTGTTCGACCGAGACCAGCGAGCCGACCTGCGGCTCGAAGTCGTACGACGCGGCCAGGCGCAGCTCCTTCGTCGCGGCGACGAACCGCTGCCTGAACTCGTCGTAGATCGAGTCGTGGACGTACATCCGCTCGATGTGCATGCAGATCTGGCCGGTGTTGCCGAAGGCGCCGAACAGCGCGCCCTTGACGGTGTCGTCGAGGTCGGCGTCGGGCAGCACGATCATCGGGTTCTTGCCGCCGAGCTCGAGGCAGCAGCCGATCAGGTTGCGGCCGGCCCGTTCACCGATCACCCTCCCTGTCGCCGTGGAGCCGGTGAACATCACGTAGTTGGCGTTGTCGATCAGGGTCGGGCCCACGTCGGGACCGTCGCCGCAGACCACCTGGAACAGCCCCGGTGGCAGTCCCGCCTCCTCGAGCAGCTCCACGCCGTACAGCGGCGACAGCGCGGTCTTGTTGTCCGGCTTGACCACCACCCCGTTGCCGGCGATCAGGGCCGGCACGGCGTCGGAGATGCCGGTGGCGAAGGGGAAGTTCCACGGGGCGATGATCCCGACGACCCCCTTGGGCTGGCGCACCTCGAGCGAGGAGGACACCACCGGGACCGGCCCGGGGTGCTTCTTCGGGGCGAGCACCTTGGCCGCCCGCTTGAGGTAGTAGCCGGTCACCATCGGTACGTCGAGCGTCTCCTCGAACGCCATCCGTCGCGCCTTGCCGCTCTCGGCCTGGACGAGGTCGACGATCGTCTCGTTGCGCTCCAGCACGAGTGAGTGGAACGTGCGGAACACCTTGAGCCGCTTGCGCAGCGGCCACTGCGACCACTCCCGCTGCGCCTGCCGGGACCGCGCGAACGCGCGCTCGATGTCGGCGGGCGTGGACTGCGGCAGGTCGACGAGCACCTCGCCGGTGTAGACCTCGGTGAGCTTCCAGGTCCCACCGGAGGTCGAGGGCACCCGCGCGACGAGTCGCTGCAGGAAGTCGTCGGTCAGCGAGGCGGGTCGGGTCAGGTCTGGCATCGGCACTCCAGGTTCAGCCGTTCGGGTCAGCCGTTCAGGATCAGCTCGGCGGCCTTCTCACCGATCATGAAGCACGGCGCGTTGGTGTTGCCGCCGGTGATCGACGGCATGATCGAGGCGTCGGCGACGCGCAGCCCCTCGAGACCGCGCACCTTGAGGTCCGGCCCGACCACGGCGCGGTCGTCCACGCCCATCCGGCAGGTGCCGACGCCGTGGTAGACCGACGTGGCCCGGTTGAGTATCTCCCGTCGCAGCTCGCGGCCCTGCAGCTGCTCGCCGGGGTGGATCTCTGACTTCACCGTGCCGCCGAAGGCCGCACCGGCCATGATCTCGCGGACCATCTCCGAACCCTCGGCGAGCACCTCGAGGTCGGCCGGCTCGGAGAGGTAGCGGGGGTCGATCCGCGGCGGCTCCAGCGGGTCGGCCGAGCCGAGCCGAACGGTGCCCCGGCTGCGCGGGTAGATCAGCGTCGCGAGCACGGTCAGCGACGGCCGAAGGTCGACGTCGTGGCGGACCGGGGCGTCCTGGTTGGGCGAGACGTAGGCCCACGGCAGCAGGTGCAGCTGCAGGTCGGGTACGTCGGTGGCCTGCGACGTACGCACGAACCCCACGGACTCGAAGACCGAGTTGGCGAGGAAGGTGGTGCCCGGGCGCAGCAGCTCGCGGGCCACACCCTTGGCGAAGAACAGCGGCGTGCCGCGCATCGTCGAGGACGTCACGTGGAAGGTGAGCGCGTGGAACATGTGGTCCTGCAGGTTGTCCCCGACCGGCAGGTCCGCGATCGCGTCGATGCCGTGCTCGGCCAGGTGGTCGGCGTGACCGATGCCGGAGAGCATCAGCAGCTGCGGTGAGCCGACGAAGCCCGCGGAGAGCACGACCTCCTTGCCCGCGCGCACGATGCGGGTCGAGCCGTCCTTGTCGACCACCGCGACGCCGACGGCACGGCCGTCCTCGACCAGGATCCTGGTGGCCAGCACCTCGGTCTGCACCTCCAGCCCGGCAGGGGCGAGACCGTGGATGTAGCCGCGCGAGGCGCTGTAACGCAGGCCGTCCGCAGCGTTCTGCTGCATCCGGGCGATGCCCTCCTGCTGCTCGGCGTTGTAGTCCTCGAGTACCTTCACGCCCAGCGCGTCCGAGGTCGCCTCGATGAACTGCAGCGTCCCCTCCTGGGGAAACTTGTTGCGGGTGATGCGGATCGGCCCGCCGGCGCCGCGGTAGTCGTTCTCGCCGTCCTCGAAGTCCTCCATCCGCTTGTAGGCGGCGTTGACCGAGTCCGCGTCCCAGCCGGTGTTGCCCTCAGCGGCCCAGGAGTCGTAGTTGGCGCGGTTGCCGCGCACGTAGACCATGCCGTTGATCGAGCTCGAGCCGCCGACGACCTTGCCGCGCGGCACCGGCATCCGGCGGTTGAGCACGTGCTGCTGCGGGGTGGAGTGGTAGCCCCAGTCGACGCGCCGCTTCAGCTTCGGCTCGGCGTGCATCGGCCCGATCATCCCGGGCTTGCGCACCAGGAACTGGTCGTCGCTCTTGCCGGCCTCGAGCACGATCACCGTCGCGCCCGACTGGGCGAGCCGACCCGCGACCGTGGCGCCGGAGCTGCCGGAGCCGATCACCACGTAGTCGGCCTCGTTGCGGTACGGCGCTCGCGGCGTTCTTCGGGCCATGCTCACCTCGTCTTGGACGCTGCGTCGCCGCTCGGGCGCGGCGGAGGGGGTCGGGCGGCTCGACTATAACCTGTTCTAGTTTGGTCGGACAGTCCCCCGCCACCGAGACTGGTCGCATGCACGTGCTCTCGATCCAGTCCTCGGTCGCCTACGGCCACGTCGGCAACAGCGCCGCCGTCTTCCCCCTGCAGCGACTCGGCCACGAGGTGTGGCCGGTGCACACCGTGCACTTCTCCAACCACACCGGGTACGGCGCCTGGCGCGGCCCGCTCCTCCCGGCCTCCGACGTGCGCGACGTGGTCACCGGTGTCGAGGAGCGCGGCGCTCTTGCCGAGGTCGACGTGGTGCTGTCCGGCTACCAGGGCGGCGAGGACATCGGCGAGGTGATCCTCGAGGCGGTGGCCCGGGTCAAGGCCGCGAACCCGGAGGCGACGTACACCTGCGACCCGGTGATGGGCAACGCCAAGTCCGGCTGCTTCGTGCACCCGTCAATCCCCGACCTGCTGCGCGACCGGGTGGTGCCGCAGGCCGACCTGATCACGCCCAACCAGTTCGAGCTCGGCTACCTGACCGGCACCGAGCCCGGCTCGCTGGAGTCGACGCTCGACTCGGTGGAGAAGGCCCGCGCGATGGGACCGACGTCGGTGCTGGTGACCAGTGTCGAGCGGCCGGACCGTCCCGAGGGCACCATCGAGATGCTCGCGGTCACCCCGGAGGGCGCGTGGATGGTGCAGACCCCGCTGCTGCCGATGAAGGCCAACGGCTCCGGCGACGTCACCTCAGCGCTGTTCACCGCGCACTACCGCAGTACCGGCGACGCCGCCGACGCCCTGGCCCGCACCGCCTCCAGCGTCTTCGGCCTGCTGCAGAACACCCTCGACTCCGGACGGCGCGAGCTGCAGCTGGTCCAGTCGCAGGACGTGATCGCCGACCCGCCGCGCGAGTTCGGGGTTCGCGAGGTCGGGTGATCAGCCGCCGTAGTAGCGCCGGGTGATCTCCTTCTGACGCTCGGTGATCACCCGGGACGCCCGGGCGGTGACGCGGTACTTCGCCGGGACCGTGGCGACGCACTCGGCACCGCGGCAATCGGCGTAGCGCCGCCACAGGCGCTTCATCTGCCGCAGCGTCGTGGCGTGCGCCGGCCGGCGGGCGAGGTTGTTCAGCTCCAGCGGGTCGGTGTGCAGGTCGTAGAGCTCGGACTCGCCGGTCGAGTAGCGGGTCAGCTTCCAGCGGCCCAGCCGCAGGCCGCGGGTGTTCAGCACCGACGGGCCGAGCCTCGTGCCGGCCGCATAGCCGACCTCCGGCATCATCCCCTCGGTCACCACCGGGCGGTCCCAGCCCCGGTCACCGCCGGTGATCACCGGGCGCAGGTCGATGCCGTCGGGGCGGCGCATCCGCGTCCCGGCGTACGCCGCGATCGTGGGTGCGAGGTCCACGGTGGTGACCGGGTCGTAGCGGTGGCCCCGTGGCACGCCCGGCCCGGCGATGATCAGCGGCACCCGCAGCGACGGCTCATGCAGGTTGATCTTCCCCTGCCGCTTGCGGTGCTCGCCGAGGTAGTAGCCGTTGTCAGAGGTGAGGAGGATGACCGTGTTGGGCAGCTGCCCGGTGCGGCTCAGCGTGGAGATGGTCCGGCCGATGTGCACGTCAAGGACGAACAGGGACTCCGCCCGTTGCCGGGTCACCGTGGTCAGCGCGGCACGTTCGGCGTCGGTCAGCTCCGGCATCCTGCGCAGGTAGCGCGGCTTGTCGCTGACGTCCTCCTCGGCGGACTCCTCGTGCGGGGTGCCCGACCCGTGCGTGATCTGCTCGTCGAACTGCCCCTTCACCCACTCCGGCCGCGCGGGAGTGTTCCAGTGCGTCGTGTAGCCGTCGGTGCGAACGGTCGAGCCGGGGTCGTCGGCCTCGTTGGGCGAGCCGTGGTGCGGGGCCACCGGGGTCCACCACACGAACCACGGCTTCGACCCGCGGCCGAAGTCACGCACCAGCTGACGTGTCTGCTCGGCGAGCACACCCGTCGAGTAGCGACCCGGGAAGGACTCGAGCCGGCCGTTGATGTTCTGGGTGAGGCTGAAGTAGTCGTAGGTGCCGCCGCCGTAGGTCTCCCAGGGCAGCCAGGCGCGGTCGGACCCGGCATACCACTGCGACCAGCCGGGCGGCACGTAGTCCAGTGAGGACTCCCCGGTGCGGTGCACCGGCTGGTTGCCGTAGCCGTTGAGGTACTTGCCGACCAGCGCGGTGGTGTAGCCGGCCCGCTGCAGGACCGTCGCCAGCGTACGGCGGTCCTTGAACGCACCGAATCCGTAGGGGTCGACGTGGCTGTAGACGTCGTGGTTGTGGGCGTAGCGGCCGGTCAGGAAGCTCGCGCGGGACGGGCAGCACAGCGGGTAGGGCGCGAAGGAGTTCTCGAAGGTCAGCCCGCGCCGCTGCAGCAGCCGGCGCACGTTGGGCATCCAGCGCAGGTCGTCGGACCTCATGTCGTCGGTCTCGATGACCAGCACGTTGGGCCGGGGCTGTGGCGCCTCGGTGACCTCCGGCGGCGCCGGGGTGATCAGCGTCTCGCGCACCCGGGGCGGCTGGTCGGCGTCAGGTCTCGAGGAGGGCGCCAGGCCGCACGCGACGAGGCTGAGCAGCAGACCGGTGACGAGCACCGTGCCCGCCGTCCTCGCGCTCCTCTGCACCGGCCCCCCGTTCGCGTCGACGTGCCCGGCCTCAAGAATCCAGCAAGTGCTGGGAAATGACGGGCGGACGTGCCGATTCCACCGTCATTTCCCAGCAGTTGCGTGGCGGGGACAGTAGCTGCTGCCCTACGGCGTGACGTTCTGCACCACGACGTCGCCGGTGCCGACGAGCACGTTCTCGTCGGTGCGCACCTGCACCGCCCCCAGGAGCACCCGGCCGGTCGCCGGTACGGCGTTCGCGGTGACCGTGCCGGGCACGGTCCAGGTCGCGTCGGCCGTGCGGGTGGTGTTCTCGTCAGTCACGTCGACCTTGCCGAAGGACGGGCTGGTGAACACGTCGACGTAGTCGAACGTGGTCGAGCCCGACGGCACCGCGAAGCCGTCCACGAGGACGACGTAGAGGCCCTCCTTCGGGTTCTGGATCGTGGCCGACTCCTCGGAGTCCCCGTCCGCCGCCTGCGCCGCCAGGCTGCACGAGCCCGTGGTGCAGTCGAAGATGTACAGGTCGAGGTCGGCCGCCGGGTCGGAGGTGTTGCCGATCGTGGCGCGGAGGCTCGTCGCCCCGGCGCCGACCCGGACCGGGTACTGCTTCTGCTGGCCCGGGGTGATCGTCTCCTGGCCACGCTTCGCGCTGCCCAGGTTGGTGCCGACCGCACGTCCGGTGAACTCACCGAAGACGTTGCTGATCCCGTACTCGCGGGACACCGGCTGACCCACCGTGGCCGACTCGACCACGTCGGGGTTCGGGGTCACCGTCGCACCGAGCACCGAGGCGGTGAGCTCGAACGGAGCCGCCGCCGCGTCCGACGTACGCCGGCCCTCGATGACGACCTCCCAGACGCCCGGCTGCGGGTCGGTCACGGTCCGGCTCGTCGGCGACCCGGTCGTGCAGCCACCCGCCGGCGGGGTGTAGCAGTTCGTCGAGGAGTTGCTGTCGAAGCCGGTGCCGTAGGGGTGGAACCGCAGGAACCGCACCTGGCCCGCGCCGGGGGCGACGCCGCCGCCGTCCAGGTCGACCTTGAAGGCGGGCGTCCCGGTCGGCACGTTGAAGAAGAACGACGTGGTCTGGTTGCGACCGATCGTCCCCTCCTTGGTCACGGTGAAGTCGTTGTCCGCGGAGAACTGCTCGGCGGCGACCACCGTGTTGAGGGTCTGGTAGTCGACCCCCGGCGTGGTCGGGTCGTCGACGTTCAGGATCGCCGAGTGGGCGCCGGCGGTCTTCGGACGCACCTGCACGGGCAGCTTGGCCGCCTTGCCCTTCGCGAGCGACAACGTCGCCGCCGAGGCGAAGGTGCCGTCGTTGCCCACCCAGGACAGCTTGTAGTTGCGCGCCCGGGCGGCACCGGCGGTCCGGGTGAAGGTGTAGACCCGCTCGTAGCGGTCGCCGGCCTTCACGCCCTCACGGTCGTGGATCCCGACGCCCTCGTCCTTGGTGGCGAGGAAGTCGGAGAGCACCGTGTTGACCGGCACCGACGAGGTGATCGTCGTCGGCGCGATGTTGCGGCGCAGGAGCTCCCACGCCTCCTCCGTGTTCAGCAGCCCGTTGCCCTGCTCGTAGGCGCCGTACCGCTTCATGAAGCGGGCGGAGGAGAGCATCGCCTGGCGCAGCTGCGCCGGCTCGTGGCGTACGTCGGACTGCTGGGCCGCGCTGACCAGGACCGCAGCAGCGCCGGCTGCCTGGGGGGAGGCCATCGACGTGCCGTTGAACATGCCGTAGCCGGCGGGCAGGACGTAGGTGCCCGGGACCGGGCCACCCGGCTGCCACGTCGGGGTGGTCGACACGGCGGAACCGGGTGCGACGACCTGCGGCTTGAAGCCGCCGTCCTCGCGGGGACCGCGCGAGCTGAACCCGTGCATGTTGTCGCGGTACTCGGAGTCCGAGCCGTAGTTCTTCTGCCAGCTGTCGCGGCTGATGTAGGAGCCGACGCTGACCACCTTGGTGGCGACCGAGGGGTCACCCACGGTGTTCATGCCCGCCCCGCTGTTGCCGGCGGAGATGAAGATCTGCACGCCGTACTCGTCGATCAGCCGGTCGTAGAGGACGGCGCGGGTGTTGTTGCCGTCGTTGAGGGCCGGCAGGCCACCGATCGACATGTTGATGACGTCGACCTTGGCGGTCTTGGCCAGCCAGGTCATGCCCTCGACCATGGCGTGGTTGGTGCAGCCCTCGACGAACAGGCAGACGCGGACGGACTTGATCTTCGCGCCCGGGGCGGCACCGGTCATCTTGCCGCCGAACATCCCGTTGGCGGCGGTGATGCCGGCGACGTGCGAGCCGTGCGCACCGGAGACGATGCCGATGTTGACGTACTGGTTGTCGGTGGTGGTCTGCACGACGAACGGCATCGACTCCTTGACGTCGGTGCCGGGCTTGTCGGTGCCGAAGTGGCCGACGTCCTGCCGCTCGCGGTAGTCGGTCATGCCCGCCTCGTCGGTGAACGAGCCGTCCTGGTCGCTGTCGACCCAGACGCGGTTGCCCTGGGCGTTCACCAGGACCGCGAAGACTCCGCTGCTGCCGGCGGGGTTGCCGTCGCGGTTGACGTCGTTCTCGACCTCGCCGCCCAGGCGGGGGTCGCGCTCGTCGAAGAGACCCACCTTGTAGCTGCCGTTGCCGGGAGCGGTGTAGGTGACGCCCTCGTGGCTGAAGGTCGGGCCGGTCACCTCGGTGGCCATCCGGACCCAGGTCGGGTCGTCGTCGGCCACGGGGTCGGTCCAGGTGACCCAGTCGGTGATCTTGCGCTCACCGGTGGTGGTCTCGCGGAGCGCCGGGTGGTCGAGGTCGACACCGGTGTCCATGATCCCGATGGTGGTGCCGCGACCGTCCCAGGTCTGGTGCTTCGCGGTGAGCTGCGCCGCCTTGGTCTCCCCGATCGGCATGTAGGAGTTGACCTTGGGGGTGCGCTTGCCGGGCGGGGTCTGCGGGGTGGGGTTCTGGGTGCCCTCGGGCCGCGGGTCGTCGAGCGGGATGACCTCGTCGAGGTCCGCCGCCTGGACGCCGGCGACGTTGGCGGCCTGCTTGACCCTGCTGATCGGCACGGAGACGCGCAGGTAGTCGACCTCGTTGTCGCGCTTCTCGACGGTGGCGCCCAGGTCGGTGAGCCCCTCGGCGGCGGCGGCGTTCTGGCCCGGACGCGCGGCGATCAGCATCGTGACCCGCTTCTCGCCGTCGGCCTTGGCCTCGGCGAGCAGTGCGCGGTCGTGCTTGTCGAGTCCCGGTCCGCCGGGTGGCTTCGGCTGGCCCGGCGCTGCGCTGGCCGGGACGGTGGCGATGGACAGACCGGCTGCGAGGGAGATGGCGGTGATGACCGCCAGGCCCCGAGAATTTCGGCGTGACAAGGTGTTTCCTCCCGAGAAACCACGCCGCCACCGATGTGGCGGACCCGGAAAGAGAACCCCTGTCGCGATGTGATGTAAATGACCATCGCCGAGGATGATCAAATCGTTACCGAACGAACGTATCCAGCTTGGGGCCTCCCCTGGGACCCGTCCTCAGCCGTAATCTCGAGGTGTGGAGACCGGCATGCTGACCTCGGGATGGCGCCCCCTCGTGGTTCGCGGTGTCATCGCCGTCGTCTTCGGCATCGTCGCGATGGCGTGGCCGTCGCTGACGATCGACGTCCTGGTCGTGCTGTTCGGCGTGTGGGCGCTGCTGGACGGCCTGGCCGCCATCGGGGTGGCGTTCGGCGACACCCGGACCGTCCCCCGCTGGATCCTGATCGTGACCGGCGTGGCGTCGCTGGTGGTGGCGTTCTTCGCCATCTTCAGCCCGGGTATCGCGGCGGAGGCGATCACGTGGGTGCTCGGCGTCTGGCTGCTCGCGCGCGGCGTGCTCGAGGTGATCGTCGCGCTGGTCGACCGGATCGGCTCGTCGCGCTGGGTGACGCTGCTCAACGCCCTGGTCGACGTCCTGCTCGGCACGCTGTTCGTCACCAACCCGGGCGGTGCGGCGGTCGGCATCGCCTTCATCCTGGGACTGGTGGCGTTCGTGTGGGGTCTGGCCTGGATCGCGCTCGGCGTGTGGATGCGCTCCTCGGCCCGCGACCGGGGCTCACCGTCGGCGCCGCTGCCTGCCTGAGCCGGGATGGAGGTCGGGGTCGGAGCCGGTGACAGGAGTCGAACCCGCGACATCCTCATTACAAGTGAGGCGCTCTACCAACTGAGCTACACCGGCCAGTGGACGCGGGCGGTTGCCTGCGACCGGTGGACATCGTACGTGCGGTCTCAGCCCGTCGTACGCCGTGCCGGGCGGACGTCCGCCAGCACGCCGATCTTGTCGATCCGGTGCTCGGGGTTGCCGAACTCGTCGCGCCAGAAGTTGCCGGCCGCGTTGTCCTCGGGAGTGGCGCAGGTCGACAGGGTCAGCATCGGCCGCACCGGATCGCGGCCCGGGTGGCCGGGCACCGGTGCAGACTGGCGGGCGAGGGAGGCCGCGGAGCGGAACGAGGTCTCCCGAGTGCCGACGATCCGGTAGACGAACACCTGGTCGCCACTGCGCACCAGCACGCCCTCGCCTCGCTCGAGGGCCGGGAGCTCGGCCAGCGGGGCGCCGTGCGAGGTGCGGTGCCCGGTGATGATGAAGTTGCCGACCACGCCCGGACCGACCCCGCCGCGGGGGCCGCGCGGCGAGGCCATCGCGCCGGTGTCCTGGATCGCCGTGCCCGGTCCGTCGTCGGGGCGGCCCCGGTAGCGCACGGTGGGGACGTCGCGGACGCCGAGCGCCGGGATGGTGACGAAGGAGCGGCGCGGCTCCGGGGCCGTGGGCGTGCTGCTCGGGGTGGGGGTCGGGGTCGGCGACGTCGTCGAGGGGGTCGGGCTCGGGGTGGGCGTGCTGCTCGGGGTGGCCGGGGAGGACGTCTCCGCCGCAGGCTCGGCCGTCTCCGCGGTCTCGGCCGGCGTACCCGAGCACGCGACAGCGGCGGCCAGCACGGCCGCGAGCGGGAGCATGCGCAGGTTGATCCCTCAACCATAGGCGGGGCGCCAACGTCCTGCGGTCTGGTCGCCCGAGTGCCGCGTACGTCCTGCGGAGCGGTCGTGCGGAGCCGGGACGTCCTGCGTCCCGGTTGCTCCGGCCACGAGCTCGCAGGACGTCCGCGCTGGGGAGGACCGGACCGCAGGACGCAAGGACGCAAGGACGCCTCGAGGGCGGACCGCACCGCAGGACGCAGCGGGCTCAACCGACCAGCAGCACGTGCAGCCGCCGCGGTCCGTGCACCCCCTCGACGCGGTCGAGCTCGATGTCGCTGGTGGCGCTGGGCCCGCTGATCCAGGTGGTGGGGCGGGTGGGGTCGAGCAGCACGATCGCGTCCGGCACGTCGAGGACCACCTGCTCGGCGCGCACCACGCAGACGTGCACGTCGGGCACCAGGGTCAGGGCGCGCCGACCCTGTCCGGGCTGGTGATCGAGCACGATCGTCCCGGTCTCGGCGATCCCGAGCCGTGCGTCGGTCACCACGGCGTCGTAGGCGTCCAGCTCGAGAGCGGAGAACGCCTCGTCCACGTCGGCGCCGGGCAGGGGCACCGACAGCCCGGGAGGTGCGACGACCCGCAGACCCGCGACGACCTCGGCCACGGCGGTCGACAGCTCGTCGGGACCACACCGCTGCACGACCGCGCGGTAGTCGGCGACCCGTTCGGCGAACAGCGCCACCGGGTCGGCCGGGGACGCGGCCCGTGGCACCGGCGGGACCGAGGGGGCAACGGGCGCGTCGGCCAGCGCAGCGCGCACCCCGGCGAGGATGTCGTCGCGGGCGCTCATCGAGGGCCCCCGTCCCGACCGCCGTCGGTGCGTCGCCACCAGGCCCGGAACGACTCCCGGGGCGGGTTGGGCACGTCGCGGGCGGAGGTCCACGCGGAGAACGGGCCCGGCAGCGCGGCACTCCCCCGGCGACCTCCCGGCAGCACGGTGCGGGAGACCCGGTCGAGCACCCGGCCGGCGACGCCGGAGAGTCGCTCGGCCCTCGACAAGCGCCGCGCGTCGCTGAATGTCCACGACGCGGCGCGCATCGCCAGCGACTCCGCGTGCGGCACCCGGTCCTCGCGGTGCGCGTCGACGACCTGGCTGCGCAGGTCGACCAGCACCTCGGGGATGTCGATGCGCACCGGGCACACCTCGAAGCACGCCCCGCACAACGAGGAGGCATATGGCAGCGAGTCCACCTGCTTGTCGCTGCCGGGGCCGCGCATCAGCGGGTTGAGGATCGCGCCGATCGGGCCCGGGTAGACCGACCCGTAGGCGTGGCCGCCGGTGCGCTCGTAGACCGGGCAGACGTTCAGGCACGCCGAGCAGCGGATGCAGCGCAGCGCCTGCCGGCCCACCGAGTCGGCCAGCGCACGGGTGCGACCGTTGTCCAGCAGCACCACGTGCACCTCCCGCGGGCCGTCGCCCGGCGTCACCCCCGACCACGTGGAGGTGTAGGGGTTCATCCGCTCCCCGGTCGAGGACCGCGGCAGCAGCTGCAGCATCGGGGCCAGGTCGGCCCACGTCGGGACCACCTTCTCGATGCCCACCACCGAGACCAGCACCTCCGGCAGCGTCAGGCACATCCGCCCGTTGCCCTCGGACTCGACCACCACCAACGTGCCGGTCTCGGCGACCGCGAAGTTGGCGCCGGAGACGGCCACCTTGGCGCGCAGGAACTTCTCGCGCAGGTGCTCGCGCGCCGCCTCAGCCAGCGCGGCTGGGTCGTCGGTCAGGTCGGCGGGAGCCGGCCGGCCCGCCCGGGCCATCTGGCGCAGGAAGATCTCCCGGATCTCGGCGCGGTTGCGGTGGATCGCCGGCACCAGGATGTGCGAGGGAAGGTCGTCCCCGAGCTGCACGATCAGCTCGGCCAGGTCGGTCTCCCATGCCGCGATCCCCTCGGCGGCCAGGGCCTCGTTGAGGCCGATCTCCTGGGTCACCATCGACTTGACCTTGACCACCTCCTCCGCATCGTGAGCGTGCGCGACCGAGGCGACGATCGCGCACGCCTCCGCGGCGTCGCGGGCCCAGTGCACCACCGCGCCGTTGGCCTGCAGCGCCGCCTCCAGGTCGACCAGGTGGCGGTCCAGGTCGAGCAACGCGGCGTCCTTGACCGCCGCCCCGGTCACGCGCAGCTGCTCCCAGTCCGCGACCTCGGCGACCACCCCGGCCCGCTTGGCGCGGATCGTGCCGGTGGCGTGGGCCAGGTTGTGCCGCAGCTGGGTGTCGGCCAGCGCGCGCCGCGCGGCCCCGGGAAAGGCCGGCATCCCCACGAACGTCCCCATCAGCGCTCCTCCGTCGCGGCCAGCACCTCGGCCAGGTGCATCGTGCGTACGCCGGACCGCTGCCGCGACAGCACCCCGCCGATGTGCATCAGGCACGAGTTGTCGCCGGCCACCAGCACCTCCGCACCCGTCTCGCGGACATGACGCGCCTTGTCCGCGCCCATCGCCACCGAGGTGTCAGCGTTCTTCACCGCGAACGTGCCCCCGAACCCGCAGCACTCCGTCGCCGCCGGCAGGTCCACCAGGGTCAGCCCGCGCACCGCCTCCAGCAGCCGCCGCGGACGATCACCCACCCCGAGCAGCCGTAATGAGTGACACGTGGGGTGCAGCGTCACCCGGTGCGGGAAGTGGGCCCCGACGTCGGTCACCCCGAGCACGTCGACCAGGAACTCGCTCAGCTCGTGGACCCGCGGCCCGAGCTCGGCCACCGCCTGCTCCAGCGAGGCGTCCCCGCTGCGCCGGGCCACCAGGCCGTGCTGGTGCCGGGCCGACCCCGCGCACGAGCCCGACGGGGCCACCACCGCGTCGTACCCGGCGAACGCGTCCACGAAGGTGCGCACCACCGGCACCGCCTCGTCGAGGTAGCCGGTGTTGACCATCGGCTGCGCGCAGCAGGTCTGCGCCTCCGGGAACTCCACATCCACGCCCAGCCGGCGCAGCAGCGTGACCACCGCCTGCCCGGTGGCAGGGAACATCGCGTCGTTGATGCAGGTGACCATCAGGGCGACGCGCATGGGCTCAGTCTCCTCCGTCCGTCCGGTTTGCGGATGAGGCGCTCTGGTCGTCCTCGAGGTCCAGCGCGACGTACGGCGAGACCACGATCTCGCCCGTGGTGCGCACCGTCACCGGCTGGATGCCGACGGGCCGGCCCTCGGCGTACGTGACGAAGGTGAACATCGCATCGCGGCGCGGTTTGCTGCCCACCGCGATGGCGTACGCCGCCCCGCCGGTCGTGCCGTTCGTGTAGGTGTAGCCGACGCCGTTCTCCCCCGCCACGCGGGTGGGTCCGACCTGTGAGTGCAGGTGTCCGCCGAGGACCAGGTCGGTGCAGCCTCGGTCCAGAGCGCCCGCCCCGAGGTTGGCGTCGTGCACCAGCAGGGTGGCGATCCGTTCGCCGTCCTCGTCCAGGGCACACACGTCGTCGGCGATGCGTTCGCGCACGTCCGCGAAGCTCAGGTCCTTCTCGTCGCGCCAGGTGCCGAGCCCGCTGGAGCGTGGATCGTCGACGCCGGTCATCCGCACGTCGCCGAACGGCTCGACCGGCTTCCCGTCGAGGTGGGTCCAGCCCAGGTTCTCGAGGCGGCGGCTGACGAACCCGCCGTGGTCGTGGTTGCCGGCCACCGAGATCTTCGCGTCGTAGTCCTTGAACGCCTCGTCGAGCGAAGCGAGGCTGAACGCCTCCCAGGTCGCACCCGTGGAGGTGTCGTCCCCGGCGGTCATCACCACGGAGGCACCGGCCTCGTCGGCGACGGCCCGGACGACCGCGTCCATGCCGACGTTGTCGTGGCGGTCACTGACCAGCACCGCGACGGTCTCGCCCTCCTCGGGCGTGCGCAGGTCGTCGGCGATCTCCGGCACCCGGGCGGTCGCCCCCTCGTAGAAGACCTTGCTGCGCTCGTAGGTGTCGAACAGGCTGAACAGCAGCCGCCGGGTCTGCTGGGTCATCAGGCCGCCCTGGATCTCCCAGCCGGTGAGCTCCTCGGGCACGGTCACGTCGGTGACCGCGTCCTGGATCGGGATCCAGGTGTCCTCCTGGACGCTCTCGTCGTCGGGTCGCCAGGGCTGCCAGACCAGCAGCGTCGCGCCGACGACCACGGCCACCCCGATCGCGGTGTTGCGGCGCCCGTGCCAGCGGAACAGCTGCCGCCGACGGGCCTGGCCCAGCGCCACCCACAGGGCGATCGGGACGAGCCCGATGGCGGTGGCGGTGAGTGCGGCGTCGACGGCGAGGCCGGCCGCCTGCTCGGTGATCCGTTGCTGTTCCGCCTCGGGGCGCGTGGCGATCGCCGCGTAGCGCTCGGCCAGCTCGGCCGTCGTGCTCGCGTTGGTCTTGCCGACCTCGAGGTCGACGCCGATCGGACCCTCGGCATCGGTGCGCAGGTCCGGCAGGTAGGGCCCCATGTCGAGCCGCACCTCTCCGGCCAGGTTGGGCCGCAGCGTGGCGTCGTGGCTGGCCAGCACCACGTCGACGGTGGAGTGGGTGAACACCACCATCCAGGCAGGTACGGCGACGGCGAGCCACGCTCCCACGTACCCCAGGACGCGCAGTGCCGTCCGGCGGCCGCGCACTAGTGGACGCCGGCCCGTTTCTGGGCCACGGCGTAGAGCGTGACGCTGGCGGCGACGCCGGCGTTGAGCGACTCCAGCGAGCTGACCATCGGGATGGACACCAGCTGGTCACAGGTCTCCGCGACCAGCCGGGACAGGCCGGTGCCCTCGGACCCCACGACGACGACGAGCGGCCCGTCGGCGAGGTCGAGGTCGGGCAGGGAGACCTCGCCGTCGGCGGCCAGGCCGACGACCATGCAGCCGGCCTGCTGGTAGGCCTTCAGCTGGCGGGTCAGGTTGACCGTCTGGGCGACCGGGACGCGCGCGGCGGCGCCGGCCGAGGTCTTCCAGGCGCTGGCGGTCATCCCGGCCGCGCGGCGTTCGGGGATCACCACGCCGTGGGCCCCGAAGCCGGCGGCCGACCGCACCACGGCCCCGAGGTTGCGCGGGTCGGTGACGGAGTCGAGCGCGACGATCAACGGCTTCTCCCCGGCCGCGGCCGCGGCGTCGAGGAGGGCGTCGGGATGGGCGTACTCGTAGGCGGGGATGCGTGCGGCCAGTCCTTGGTGGACCGCGCCGGAGGTCATCCGGTCGAGCTCCGGCTTGGGCACCTCGAGCAGTGAGAGCCCCTTGTCGGCGGCGGTCGCGAACACCTCCCGCAGCCGGCCGTCGCGCTCGGCGCCCTCGGCGACGTAGATCGCGGTCACCGGCAGGCCGGCCCTCAGCGCCTCGACCACCGAGTTGCGCCCGGCGATCCACTCCGCGTCACCGCCGCGGGCCGGACCACGGCGGGGTCGGGTCGCCTGCGACCGCTCCTGCTTCGCCTTCTGCTTGTGCGCCTTGTGGTACGGCCGGTCCTTGGCCTTCGGGGTGGGCCCCTTGCCCTCGAGCCCGCGGCGCACCCGCCCGCCGGACCCGGCGGTGGGGTTGCCCTTCCCGGACTTCTTGATCGCGCCCTTGCGCTTCGAGTTGCCTGCCATGTCAGCTCCCGCCCGCCAGCGTCCAGCGCGGGCCCTCAGTGGTGTCCTCGACCTCGATGCCGGCCTCCTTGATGCGGTCGCGAATGGCGTCGGCGGTGGCGAAGTCCTTCGCCGCGCGCGCGGCCTCGCGCTGCTCGAGCAGGCTCTTGACCAGTACGTCGACGACGCCGCTCAGGTCGCTGGTGGAGTCGTCCGACCAGTGCTCGTGGGCCGGGTCCAGGCCGAGCACGGCGAGCATCGCCCGCACCGACCGCGCGCGCCGGGCCGCCGCCGCGTGGTCGCCCTCGCCTAGTGCCTTGTTGCCAGCGCGCACCTCGTCGTGCAGCACCCCGATCGCAGCAGGGGTGCCGAGGTCGTCGTCCATCGCGGCGACGAAGGCGGCGGGGAGCTCGCCGGCCTCACCGGCACCCACCCGGTCGAGGAACCCTTCCACCCGGCGGAAGCCCGCGGCCGCCTCCTCGAGCGCCTCGAAGCTGAACTCGACGGTGGACCGGTAGTGCGCGGCGACCATGTAGTAGCGGAGCTCGATCCCGCGGACCCGCTGCAGCACCTGGGGCACGAGCAGCGAGTTGCCCAGCGACTTGCTCATCTTCTCGCCGCTGGTGGTGATCCACGCGTTGTGCATCCAGTACGCCGCGAAGTCGTGGCCGGCCGCGCGCGACTGCGCCTGCTCGTTCTCGTGGTGGGGGAAGCGCAGGTCGACGCCGCCGCCGTGGATGTCGAACGCCGAGCCGAGGTACTTGCCCGCCATCGCCGAGCACTCGATGTGCCACCCCGGGCGGCCGCGTCCCCACGGCGAGGGCCACGACGCGGTCCCGGGCTCGGTCTCCTTGTGGCCCTTCCACAGCGCGAAGTCGCGCGGGTCGCGCTTGCCGCGCGGGTCGGCGTCCTCCGCGGCCTCCATGTCGTCGACGCGCTGGTGGGTCAGCTCGCCGTACGACGGCCACGACCGCACGTCGAAGTAGACGTCGCCCGACCCGTCCTCCGCGGCGTAGGCGTGGCCATTGTCGACGAGCGTCGAGATCAGCTCGATCATCTCCGGCACGTGACCGGTGGCGGCCGGCTCGTAGGTGGGCGGCAGCACGTGCAGGGCGTCGTAGGCCCGGTCGAGCTCGCGCTTCATGTCGTAGGCGAGGTTGTACCAGGGGCGGTCATGCTCGGCGGCCTTGAGCAGGATCTTGTCGTCGATGTCGGTGATGTTGCGGATGAACGTCACGTCGTACCCCGAGGCCTGCAGCCAGCGCCGCAGCACGTCGAAGTTGACCGCGGACCGCACGTGGCCGACGTGGGGCTCCGACTGCACCGTCAGGCCGCACACGTAGATCGCCGCCCTGCCCTCCTGGCGCGGGACGAAGTCACGGACCGCCCGTGCGGCGGTGTCGTAGATCCGGAGTGCCACCCGGGAAGTCTAGGGGTCGCCCGAACAGGCCGGACCACGCGGCGTCACCGCCCTCGAGTTGTGACAAAACGCTACTGGAGTGACACGTGATCACTATCCTTGCCGGGGTGTCTCCCTTCCTGCGTCGCCACGTGCGGATCCCGGCGCTGCTGATCGGCTTCGTCGCGCTGGCCGTGGTCGGCGTGATGCTGACCGACCCCCTGCAGCCCGAGCGCGCCGAGCTGGCGGCCTCGCCCGCGCGGCACACCTTCCGCCAGGTCACCTCCGACGCGGCGTTCCGCGCCGGCACCAACGAGGGCACCCGCGTCGCGTCCGGGTCGCTCACCATGGCCCGCGACCTCGGCCGGATGTCGTACGGCGGACGCAGCTGGGCGTGGTCACGCTGGACGTCGGGCTGGATCAACCCCGGCCACGGGTTCGACGAGCTGGTGCCGAGCTGGAACGTCGTGACCCCCGCCGACACCTGGGTGATGGTGCAGGCGCGGGTGCGCAGCAGCGCCGGCCGGGTGAGCGGCTGGAAGGTGATGGCGCGCTGGTCGACCCGCGACGTCGGGTTCCGCCGCGCCAGCGCCGGCACCCAGACCGACAAGGTCGCCACGGTCAGCGCGGACACGCTGCGGGCTGTCTCCGGCGTCTCGCTGACCGGCTACCAGCTGCGCGTCGTCCCGGCGCGTGCCCCCGGCTCCAGGGCGACTCCGGTGGTGCGCTCGGTGCAGGCGGTCGCCAGCCGCACCGCGAGCGCGTTGCCCGCGACCAGCAAGCCGCTGCTCGGTGCGCGCAGCCTGACGGTGCCGCGCTACTCGCAGATGACCCACCGCGGCGAGTACCCGCAGTACGGCGGCGGGGGCCAGGCCTGGTGCTCGCCGACCTCGCTGTCGATGCTGCTCGGCTACCACCGCAGCCTGCCGAGCAAGGCCAACTACTCGTGGGTGCGCCCGGGTGACGCCGACCCGTGGGTCGACCACGTGGCGCGCGTCGTCTACGACTACGGCTACCGCGGTGCCGGCAACTGGGCGTTCAACACCGCCTACGCCTCGGTGCTGACCGGCGACGCCTACGTGACCCGGTTGGGCAACCTGCGTTCGGCGGAGCGGTTCATCGCCGCCGGCATCCCGCTGGCTGCATCGATCACGTTCGGCCGCGGCCAGCTCAGCGGGGCCCCGATCAGCTCCACCAACGGTCACCTCGTGGTGATCACCGGCTTCACCGGCAGCGGCAACGTGATCGTCAACGACCCGGCCGCGCCGTCCAACAGCAGCGTGCGGCGCATCTACGACCGCGGCCAGTTCGAGCGCGCCTGGTTGCGGAAGTCCAGCGGCACCGTCTACGTGGTCCGGTAGGGCTTCTTCCTCAGGCCCCGTAGCCGCCGTCGACGTCCAGCTTCTGCCCGCTCACGAACCCGGCGCGGGGCGAGGCCAGGAAGCACACCGCCTCGGCGATGTCGTGGGCGATCCCGAAGCGGCGCAGCGGGATGTGCGTGCGCGCCACCTCCAGCGCGCGGTCGTCGAGGTCACCTGAGGAGACCAGCCGCTCGGCCATCCCGTCGGTGAGCATGCCGGGGCCGACGCAGTTGGCGCGCACGCCGTACCGCCCCTCCTCCACGGCCAGTGCCCGCACCAGCGCCTCGACCGCCGCCTTCGGCGCCGAGGAGAGTCCGTCGCGGACCGGGAACCGCGTGGTCGCGGCGGTCGTGATCGCGACAATGCTGCCCTCGGCCTCCCGCAGCTCCGGCAGCGCGGCGGAGACCATGTTGAAGAACGCGCCCGCGTCGTCGCTGAGCTGCTCGGCCATCATCGCCGGGTCGACCTTGCTGAGGTGACTCATCGGCACGTGCGGACCGGCCGCGTGCACCAGCGTGTGGATCCCGCCGTGCGCGGCCACCACGTCGGCGACCGCACCGCCGCACGCCTCCGGGGTGGACACGTCGACCTGGTGGGCGCTGACCCGGCCGCCGTACGAGCTGACCTCGTCGGCGATCCGCTGCGCCGCCGTCTCGTGGCTCCGCCAGGTCAGGGCGACGTCGCTGCCGCGCTGCGCGAGGAGGCGTACGACGGCCCGCCCGATGCCACCGGTTCCGCCGATGACGAGTGCCGCGCCGGAGAGCTCGGAGAAGTCGTCCATGGCCCCCACGCTAGGGGGATCTACTCGGCGTCGAAGGGGTGGGAGTGCCACCCCGTCGCCCCGTCGGGCACCACGTCGGTGCGCACGGCGGTCTGGGTGTAGCCGGACCTGTCGGTGGCCCGGACGGTGACCCGGTGCTCCCCCGGCCCGACCTCCTCCTCCGCGGTCCACTGCACCCAGGTGTCCAGGTGCGGCACCCGGCCGAGCTCGGCCTCGCGCCAGGGCAGGCCGTCGAGCTGGTACTCCACCTTGGCGATGCCGGTGTGCTGCGCCCACGCCGTGCCCGCCAGCGTGACCTTCCCGGCACGCACCTTGGCGCCGTTGCGCGGCACCTCCACCCGCGACTGGGTCTTGATCGGCCCTCGCTCGGACCAGCCGCGCTCGGTCCAGAACGAGTCGAATGCGTCGAACCGGGTGACCTCGAGGTCCTCCAGCCACTTGGTCGCCGAGACGTAGCCGTACAGGCCCGGCACCACCATCCGCACCGGGAAGCCGTGCTCGACGGGCAGCGGCTCGCCGTTCATCGCCACCGCCAGCATCGCGTTGCGCTCGTCGGTGAGCGCGACCAGCGGGGTGCCGCAGGTCCA
This sequence comes from Marmoricola sp., assembly GCA_035689885.1. Classification (GTDB taxonomy): domain Bacteria; phylum Actinomycetota; class Actinomycetes; order Propionibacteriales; family Nocardioidaceae; genus Marmoricola. The sequence continues at coordinate 22,465 of DASSLA010000076.1, forward strand.
GCCGTCGCGGGAGGTCTGCTTCACCGCATCGGCTCCCGGCTGCACCCCGGCCTCGGCGAGCAGGTCACGCACCAGCACCCCGGACCACCACGCGTTGCCGATCAGGTCGCCACCGACCCGGTTGGACACGCAGCACAGCGTCAGCCAGTCCTCGGTGAGCTCGCGCGAGATCAGGCCCTCGTAGTCGATGGTCACCTCCTGGTCGACCATCCCGTGGATGCGCAGCGACCACTCCTCCGGCTTGACCGACGGCGGCGCCAGGGCGGTGTGGATGACGTAGAAGTCCCGGTTGGGCGTGCGCCACGGCGAGAGCCCCTCGACGTCGAGCGCCGCACCGGCGGGCACCCGCCCGGACCGCACCGGCAGCCGCAGCAGCCGGCGCGCCTGCTCGACCTGGCGGCGCGCGCTGCCGGCCGCCCGGCCCCCGATCGTCAGCACGGCGACGACTCCGACGAGCCACGCCGAGCGGATCAGGAACTCGCGCCGGGTGGCGGCATCGCTGCGCGGCTCGTCGGGATGGGTCTCGCGCAGCAGGGGTGCGGTCAGCGCGCGCAGGGTGACGATCCAGGTGATCAGCCCGACCACGATGGCGAGCCCGGCACCGAGCCCGGGGCTGGGCAGCCGCAGCACCGCGACCAGTCCGATCGCGCCGAGCACGAAGAACACCACGTCGGGCAGGAGCGGGAACCGCCGCACCCACGAAGCGGCGTACGCGCAGATGCCGAGCAGGATCAGCGCCGTACCGAGCAGCAGCAGCGGCTTGTCCAGCGTGCCGACGAGGTGCACGAGGAACAGCGCGATCGGCCCGGGCGTCAGGTCACGGACCGCGCTCGCGACGCCCTCGATCGGCCCGATGTCGACCCGCAGTGCCTGGGCAGTGGCCTCGCTCAACGCCACGCCGGCCGCCCCCGCCAGGGCACCGGCCAGCGCCAGGAGCCAACGGGATCCGTCAGCACCAGGGCGTGGCCCGCCAGGGGACCGTCCCGCGGCTCCCTCGAGCTCCGCCGCCGTCGGGCCGGACGAGGCCTGCTCGGCCGTACTCACCCCTCCATCGTGGCCCATCGCGTCAACTGCGGGCGGGACGGCGCCGCATTTCCGGCATGATCGGCGCATGCCCTCCCCCGCAGCCGCTCCGCGCATCGGCATCGGCACCGACGTGCACCGGCTCGCCCCAGGCCGCCCGATGCGCATCGCCGGCCTGGACTGGCCCGACGAGGACGCCGGGCCCGAGGGGCACTCCGACGGCGACGTGGTGCTGCACGCGATCTGCGACGCGCTGCTCTCCGCGGCCGGGCTGGGCGACCTGGGCAGCAACTTCGGTACGTCGGAGCCGCAGTGGGCCGGCTCCCCTGGGCACGACCTGCTCGCGGAGACGCTGCGCCGGGTGCGCGCCGCGGGCTGGGTGGTCGACCACGTTGCCTGCCAGCTCATCGGGAACCGGCCGCGGCTCGGCACACGTCGCGCGGAGGCGGAGGACGGGGTGCGCGAGCGGCACGGGATCACCGTCTCCCTGACCGCCACCACCACCGACGGACTCGGCCTCACCGGCCGCGGCGAGGGATTGGCCGCAATCGCCACGGCGTTGCTGCACGCCGACTGAGTCGCTGCCACCATGGAGCCATGCGCCCCGGAGCCGGATCCCTGCTGATCTCCTCGGCCACGCTCGTCGACCCGAACTTCGCCCGCTCGGTGGTGCTGATGCTCGACAGCGACCCGCTCGGCGGCGCGCTCGGCGTGATCCTGCAGCGCCCCTCCGAGACCCCGGTGGTCGAGGTGCTCCCCGGCTGGGAGGACATGATCACCGAGCCGCCGGTGCTCTTCGTGGGCGGACCGGTCAGCCTCGACTCGGCCCTCGGCGTGGGCCTCCTGCGCGACGACCGCGAGCCCGTCACCGGTTGGCGCACGCTGACCGACACCCCTGCCGGGGCGATCGGGATGGTCGACCTCGACAGCTCCCCCGAGGACCTCGTCGGCCATCTGGCCGCGCTGCGCATCTACGCCGGGTACGCCGGCTGGGGTGCCGAGCAGCTCGAGGGCGAGATCGAGGAGGGCAGTTGGTACGTCGTTCCCGCCGCCCCGGCGGACCTGTTCAGCCGCCACCCCGAGCGGCTCTGGCTCGACGTGCTGCGCCGCCAGCCCGCACCGCTGTCCATGCTCGCCACGATGCCGACGGATGCGAACCTGAACTGATGCTGACCCACGACGGCCACCGGCTGCACGTCACGACGTACGGGCCCGCCGACGCTCCGCTGACCGTGTTCCTCGCCCACTGCTGGACGCTGAACAAGCACGACTGGCACTACCAGGTGCGCGACCTGATGGCGGAGTTCGGCCACCGGATCCGCATCGTCACCTGGGACCACCGCGGGCACGGCGAGTCCGACCCGCTGCCGCGCGCGGGGTGCACGATCGACAACCTCGCCCGCGACATGGCCGCCCTGGTCGAGGACCTCGCGCCGACCGGACCGCTGGTGCTGGCCGGTCACTCCATCGGCGGGATGACCCTGATGGCGCTGGCCGACCAGCGCCCGGAGATCTTCGACCGCGTGGTCGGCACGGCGTTCGTGTCCACGTCCGGCGGCGAGCTGAGCACCGTGACGCTCGGTCTTCCCGAGATGGGCGAGCTGATGCGGGCGCAGATCCCGCGGATGCTGGCGTTCCGCTCGCGCACGCTGTCGCGCCGGGCCCGACGGCGTGCGCCCATCGTCGAGCGGCTGGTGATGCGCCGCTTCGTGTTCGGTACGCCGCTGCGACTGGCCGACGTCGCCCTGGCGGTGGAGGGACTGATCAGCTCTCCGGCGGACACGGTGGTCGGGTTCTACGAGGACTGCATGCTGCACGACCGGGGGCACGCGGTGAAGGTGCTCTCCGGCATCCCGACGCACGTGCTGGTCGGCTCCCGCGACGTGCTCACCCCGCCCGAGCACGCACGCCGGCTCGCCGACGCCGTCCACGGCGCCGTGCTGACCGTCGCCCCCGGCGCCGGCCACATGCTCCCCCTGGAGCGCGACCGGCTGGTCTCCGGCACCCTCGTCCGGCTGATCCGGCCGCACCTGTGAGCGGGAGCGCGACCCGGGCGGCCGCGGTGCTGCTCGCCGCCGGTTCGGGGACGAGGGTCGGCGCGGGGCGCAACAAGGTGCTGTTGCCGCTCGACGGCGTCGCCGTGCTGGCCAGGTCGGTCCGCACCGTGCTCGAGGTGCCGGGGCTGCACCGCGTCGTGCTGGTGGTCCGGCCGGAGGACCGCGACGAGGTCGCAGAGGCGGTGTCGCCGTACCTGGGTGAGCACGACCTGTGGGTCGTCGACGGCGGCGCGCAGCGGCACGACTCGGAGTGGCAGGCGCTTCGGGTGCTGGCCCACGAGATCGAGTCCGGCGAGCTCGACGTGGTCGCGATCCACGACGCCGCCCGCCCCCTCGCCGGCGCCGCGTTGTGGCAGGCGGTGATCGCCACCGCGGCTGAGCGCGGTGGGGCGATCCCGGTCGTCAGGATCCCGCAGATGCTGGAGACCGGCGGCTCCCTGGCCCCGTCCGAGCTCGTCGCCGTGCAGACCCCGCAGGCGTTCCACGCCCGCGAGCTGCTGCGTGCCTACCGGCAGGCCGACGCCGAGGGCTTCGTCGGCTCCGACACCGCCGCCTGCCTGGAGCGCTACACCGAGCTCGAGATCGTCGGGGTGCCCAGCAGTGCGACCAACCTCAAGGTCACCTTCCGCGAGGACGTCGCCCTGGCCGCCACGTTGCTCCGCCAGCGGGACGGTTGAGGCGGGTCAGGCGAGCTCCGGGTCCACGTCGTCCTCCGGCTCGTCGTCCTCCGGCTCGTCGTCCTCCGGCTCGGGGTTCCCGGCGCTCTCGCTGAGCGCGGCGAGCACGGCCAAGTCGTCCTCGCCGAGCACCCGGCGGCCCAGCGGCGGCGCCTCGATGCGGCGCACCGGGTAGCGCTGCGCGAGCTCGGCCACCAGTCGCGGCAGGTCGCTCAGGTCGAGGCCCTCCAGGGCCTCCACGACCGTCGCGGGCAGCACCACGGGCGAGGTCACCGAGATCAACGTCTCGCGGTCGACGGTGGCGCCGAGGCGGATCGTCCCATCCGCCGCGGCGTCGTACGCCTTGATCGTGTCGGTGACCGGCCTCGTGCCGACCACGACGGCACCGCTCGCCTCGGCCTCCTCGACCGCGCGGATGAGGAACTCGACCGGGGTGAGCGGGCACAGCGGGTCGTGCAGCACCAGCATCCGCCCGCTGCTGCGGATCTGCTCCCAGGCGACGTCGAAGTCGAAGAGCTCCACGCCCGCCGAGGTCAGCGCCCAGGACGCCGCCGCGACGAAGGACTCGCCATGCACAAGTGAGTACGGCAGCGAGCCGCGGCCCTCGACCGGCACCACTCCGAGCGGATCCATGGCGCCACCGTAGACGGGGTTCCGTCGGCGCCCGGAGCCCGCCCGGAATGGTCCGGACAGGCATCGAGCCCCCGGTGCTGATCACGGGGGCTCGACGGAGACTGCGAACAGTCACATGATCGTGCGGGTCAGGAGGCGAGAACCTCGTCGAGGATGGTCTCCGCCTTGTCCTCGTTGGTGTGCTCGGCGAGCGCCAGCTCGGAGACGAGGATCTGGCGAGCCTTCGCCAGCATCCGCTTCTCGCCGGCCGACAGGCCGCGGTCCCGCTCACGGCGCCACAGGTCGCGCACGACCTCGGCCACCTTCATCACGTCACCGGAGTGCAGCTTCTCCAGGTTTGCCTTGTAGCGGCGCGACCAGTTGGTCGGTTCATCAGGTACGACGGCACGAAGCACGTCGAAGACGCGGTCGAGGCCCTCCTTGTCGACGACGTCGCGAACACCTACGAGGTCGAGGTTGCAGGCCGGCACGCGGACGACCAGGTCCTGCTGTGCGACGATGCGTAGGACGAGGTACTGCTTCTCCTCTCCCTTGATGGTGCGCATCTCGATGTCTTCGATGACTGCGGCCCCGTGATTGGGATAGACGACTGTTTCGCCGACAGTGAAGGTCATATGTGGTTAACCCCTTTCGAGGTGACCAGTCTAACACGGTTGACGAAGCCACCTTTTCGTCGTTTCCGCAGGTCAGACGCCCTTTCAGGGCTTGACAACTGGCCGATTCGTATGCCCGTCCCGCCTGCCCCGCCGGTGCCGCGTGCGCGAAACTCCCCGTGGCACGGGCCGATGCTCGATACTGCCGACCATGACCACCGTGGGTGTGCGCCGCCAGCCGCGACAGCTGAGCTCCCTGCTCCGGGCCGTCCACCCGCGACAGGCCCTGGCGCTGGCTGCAGGCGTCGCCCTGCTGGTCGTGCTGATGGGCCGCCCGCCCCGTGAGGTGGGGGTCAGCGCAGCCGCCGTCCTGGTCACCCAGATGGTCGCCGGCCTGATCGACGACGTGATCGACGCGCGTCGCGACCGCGCCTCGGAGGCGGCGAACAAGCCGGTTGCCGACGGGTTCCTGCCCACCGGCAACGCCACGTTCGCGATCCTGCTGCTCCTGCTGCTGGCGGTGCCTCTGTCGCTGCAGAACGGGCTGGAGGCCGGGCTGTTCGTGCTCGCCACGATCCCGGTCGCGTTCGTGCACGACATGTGGCTGCAGCGCACCGTGCTGTCGTTCGTCGGATGGGCAACGACGTTCGCGCTGCTCGCCTACTTCGTCACCTGGGGCGGCTGGGCCAACGAGACGGAGGGCTCCGCGCCGCTGCCCGGCTTCGTCGCGTGGAGCGCAGCGCTCGGGGTCTGCGTGCACTTCCTGACCGCCCTGCCCGACCTGGTGGTGGACAACCGGGCAGGCACCCGACACCTGCCGCTGCGCATCGCGCTGCGCACCGGGGCGCCTGCCCTGCTGGTCATCACCCTGGTCGCGACGGTCGCGGTCACCGTGGGTTTCGCCTACAGCGCCCTGACGGTCGGGATCGCCTCGTGAGCGATAGGCTGCCGCCCGTGACTCGTCGTCGAATCGCCACTGCGACCCTCGCGCTGCTCGTGCCCGTGCTGGGCGCGTGCTCGTTCGAGTACCAGACCGATCAGGTCTACCAGCCCGGCGTGGGCGTCAACGAGCGCTCCGGCACGGTCGACGTGCTCGGCGCCGTGGTGGTGCGGACCTCCGAGGGCGAGGGCACCTTCGTGGCCTCGCTGGTCAACACCGGCAGCGAGGCCGACCGCCTGACCAATGTCTCCGGCGACGGCCTGGACGCCGAGGTGGTCTCCCCGGTCGAGCTCACCCCCGACGTACTCCTCAACCTGGCCGGGGAAGGTTCGGTCAGGGTGAACGGCGACCGCGTCGCCCCGGGCAACTGGGTGCGGGTCAACCTGGAGTTCGCGAGCGGCCAGCAGACCGAGATGAACGTGCCGGTCGTCTCCCGCACCGGGGAGTTCGCCGACATCAGCAGCGCGAACCAGTAGTCACTGCGGCTTTTCCGCCCCCTCGGGCCCCGATCCCGTCCCTGTCTAGGATCGGGCGCATGAGCGACGCGACGTACACCCTGGTCCTGCTCCGCCACGGCGAGAGCGAGTGGAACGCGAAGAACCTCTTCACCGGCTGGGTCGACGTCCCGCTCACCGAGAAGGGTCGTGCCGAGGCGATCCGCGGCGGCGAGCTGATGGTCGAGGCCGGGCTGCTGCCCGACGTCGTGCACACCTCGCTGTTGCGCCGCGCGATCACCACCGCGCACCTCGCGCTCGACGAGGCCGAGCGGCACTGGATCCCGGTGCGCCGGTCGTGGCGGCTCAATGAGCGCCACTACGGAGCGCTGCAGGGCAAGAACAAGGCACAGGTGCGCGAGCAGTACGGCGAGGAGCAGTTCATGACCTGGCGTCGCTCCTTCGACGTGCCTCCGCCGCCGATCGAGGACGACGACGAGTGGTCCCAGGCCGGCGACCCGCGCTACGCCGACCTCGGCGACGAGATGCCGCGCACCGAGTGCCTCGAGGACGTCATCGAGCGGTTCCTGCCCTGGTGGGAGGACTCCGTCGTCCCCGACCTGCGCGAGGACAGGACCGTGCTGATCGCCGCCCACGGCAACAGCCTGCGCGCCCTGGTCAAGCACCTCGACGGCATCAGCGACGAGGACATCGTCGGCCTCAACATCCCGACCGGCATGCCCCTGCTCTACGAGCTCGACACCGACCTGCAGCCCGTGACGCGTGGCGGTCGCTACCTCGACCCGGAAGCCGCTGCCGCGGCGGCGGAGGCCGTGGCGAACCAGGGGCGGTAGGGGTTCCTGCTTCCGCCGGGACATCGCGGTTCCGCGCTGACGTCCTGCGTTCTCGTCGTACGGCGCAGGGTCGTCAAACGAGCTCGTCGCGTTGACGACCGGAACGATGACGTCTCGCGGGAGGTCATGCGATCTCGTCGCAACAGCAGCCGGAGCGTATGACGTCCCGCGCGACCCCCCAACCGCTCACACGTGCTGCGGCTGCTCCCCCGTCACCAGGTAGACCACGCGCCTCGCGATGGACACCGCGTGGTCGGCGATCCGCTCGTAGTAGCGGCCGAGCAGGGCGATGTCGACCGCGGACTCGACGCCGTGCTGCCAGTCGGAGCCGAGCAGCTCGCGGAAGGAGTGGCGGCGAAGCTGGTCCATCTCGGTGTCGAGGTCCTCGAGCTCCATGGCCGCAGCCACGTCGGACTGGGCGATCACGTGCTCGACCTTGCCGACCATCACCTCGGCGATCGCGGCCATCCGCGAGATCAGCGGCATCACGTCCGGAGGTACGGCGACCTCGGGGACGCGCAGCCTCGCCACCTTGGCGACGTGGACGGCGAGGTCGCCCATCCGCTCGAACTCCCCGACGATGCGCAACGAGGCCACCAGCATCCGCAGGTCACCGGCCACGGGGTTCTGGAGGGAGAGCAGCTCGAAGCTGCGCGCCTCGACGTCCTCGCGCAGCGCGTCGACGCGGGAGTCGCCGCTGATCACCGCCTCGGCTCGTCGAGGGTCGCCCTCGAGCAGGGCTGCTGTGCTCTCGTCGACCGCGGTCCGCACCAGGCGGGCCATGGCGACGAGGTCGTCCCGGATGGAGTCGAGCTGGTCTGTGTAGGCGTCGCGCATGACCGGGACGGTAGGTGGCCCGGGTGACGCGCAGGAGCCGTCGCGTGAACCGCAGGTGAACACTGGGCGAAGCGACCTCCGCGTAGGCGGGGCAACGGCGGGGGCCTGCGTACGATCGACGGCGTGGACCCCACGCTCCAGGCGCTCCTGCTCGCGCTGCTCGGCGCGGTGCTCGGGGCCGGTGTCGTCCTGGCGTTCCGGCTCAGCCAGCGGCAGATGCACCCGGACTCGCTTCCCGAGCCGCCGCTCCCGCCCGGCGTCGCCGCGGTGCTCTCGGTCTTGCGCAGCAGCGCGCTGGTCGTGGACTCCTCCGACACTGTGCTCAAGGCGTCCGCCCCGGCGATCGCGCTGGGCCTGGTCCGGGACAACGCGGTTGCCGAGCCGGAGCTCGCCGAGCTGATCCGGGAGGTACGCCGCGACGGCCAGATCCGCGAGACCGAGCTGCAGATGGCGCGCCCCCGCGTACCGCCGCGACACGTGACTGCGCGCGTGGCGCCACTGAGCTCCCGGCTGGTGCTGGCCCTCGTGGAGGACCGCACCCGCGAGCGTCGGGTCGAGTCCATCCGTCGCGACTTCGTCGCCAACGTCAGCCATGAGCTCAAGACCCCCGTGGGTGCGATCAAGCTGCTCGCCGAGGCCGTGCTCGACGCGGCCGACGACCCCGAGGCGGTGCAGCGGTTCGCCGGCCGGATGCAGACCGAGAGCGACCGGCTCTCCCGCCTGGTGCAGCAGATCATCGAGCTGTCCCGCCTGCAGGGCGACGGCCCGCTCGATCAGCCGCAACCGGTGGACGTCGACAAGGTCATCCTGCGGGCCGTCGACGAGAACGCCACCGACGCCCAGGCCCGGCAGATCGAGCTCGTCCAGGACGGCACCCCCGCGCTGGAGCTGCTCGGCGACCGCGAGCAGGTCGCCGTCGCGATGAGCAACCTGGTCGCCAACGCGATCGCCTACTCCCCCGAGGGGTCTCGGGTGGTCGTCGCGGCACGCGCCGACAAGGAGTGGGTGCACCTGACCGTCACCGACCAGGGCATCGGTATCCCGGCCGAGGAGGTCGACCGGATCTTCGAGCGGTTCTACCGCGTCGACCCGGCCCGGCACCGCTCGACCGGGGGCACCGGCCTCGGCCTGTCGATCGTCAAGCACGTGGCCGCCACCCACGGCGGCGAGGTGACGGTGTGGTCGGTCGAGGGCCAGGGCTCGACGTTCACCCTGACCCTGCCCCGCAAGCCCGGTTCCCCCTCCGGCGTACCCACCGAGGAGAGCCAGTGACGCGCGTACTGGTCGTCGAGGACGAGGAGAGCTACAGCGACGCGCTCGCCTACCTGCTGCGCAAGGAGGGCTACGAGGTGGCGATCGCCGCCACCGGGCCGGACGCGCTGACCGAGTTCGACCGTGCCGGCGCGGACATCGTGCTGCTCGACCTGATGCTGCCCGGGCTCCCCGGCACCGAGGTGTGCCGTCGGATCCGGCAGGTCTCCAACGTGCCGGTGATCATGGTGAGCGCCAAGGACGACGAGGTCGACAAGGTCGTCGGGCTGGAGCTCGGGGCCGACGACTACGTCACCAAGCCCTACTCGCCCCGCGAGCTGGTCGCGCGGATCCGGGCCGTGCTGCGCCGCGGCGTCGAGCCCGAGCCGGACACCACCACGCTGGAGCTGGGCAAGGTCCGGATGGACGTCGACCGGCACGTGGTGACCCTCGACGGCGAGGAGGTGAAGCTGCCACTGAAGGAGTTCGAGCTGCTCGAGATGTTCCTGCGCAACCCCGGGCGGGTGCTCACCCGCGGGCAGCTGATCGACCGCGTGTGGGGCTCGGACTACGTCGGCGACACCAAGACCCTCGACGTACACGTCAAGCGGCTGCGCGCCAAGCTCGAGCCCGACCCGGCGCGCCCGACGATGCTGACCACCGTGCGGGGACTGGGCTACAAGCTCGACCTCTGAGGGCGCACCGGACGTCCGCAGACCCTCACCCCTGGTGCTGCACCGCGAGCCGCACCGGCGCGTTCGCGGCGCCGTACCCCTCGTAGCCGCCCCGCCGCTCGACCACCTCGAGGAAGACCCGCCCGACGGTCTCGGTGTAGAAGTGCAGGAACTCGCCGGTCTCGTCGCGGTCGTAGAGCAGGCCCAGCTCGCGCAGCTCCGCGATCCGCTCCGGCGGCAGGTCGAAGCGGGCGGCCAGGTCGTCGTAGTAGTTCGCCGGCATCCGCAACGGGCGCAGCCCTCGTTCCGCGGCCGCCCGGGCCACTGCTAGCACGTCCTCACTCGCGAACGCCACGTGCTGGGGCAGCCCCTCCGCGTCGCCGAAGGACTGCGGCGCCACGTTGAGCGCCAGCCGCACGCATCCGTCGTGCGAGCGCACCACCTGGCTGCGCACCAGCCCCGTCGGCGCGGCGACGTCCTGGCTGCTGCCGGACTCGAGGGACAGCACGCTGCTGTAGAACAGCACCGCCTCGTCGAAGGTCTGCCACGGGTGCGACAGGTTGACGTGGTCGACCCCGGTCAGCAGCGACGTGGTCGACGCCGGCTCGCCGTCCTCGAACTCCGGCACCCACGGCGGCTCCTGGTCGGCGGTCGGCGCGAGGAAGACCTCGGTCCCGTCGGGCGCGCGGAAGGCCTGCAGGTCCTGCTCCCCTGCGTACGTCCGGCGGAACACCGGTGGTGCCTGCAGCTGCCGCGCCCGGATGGCGGACGCCACCGGGTCACGCACCTCGAAGCCCACGGCGGCCAGCGTCGGCGGCAGCTCCCGTGCCTGCTGCTCGTTGCACACCACCCGGGCCGCACCCTCCGTCCAGAGCCGGACCTCCTTGGTGCGGTGCCGGCCGCGGAAGGCGAAGCCCAGCTGGCGCAGCAGCGCGTCGACGTTCGAGGTGTCCTCGCCCTTGACCTCGACGAAGTCGAAGCCGCTGGGCTGTCCTGTGTCGGGCAGCCGGACCGGGGTGGCAGGGACCGCGGGGTCGAGCCGCCCGACCGCGTCCTGCAGCCAGGTCAGCGACCGGTGCGCCTGCTTGGCGGTGCGGAGCACGTCGGTCTGGCGGAACGTGTCGTTGAAGACCTCCAGCGACAGCGGGCCGGAGTAGCCGGCACGCAGCACGTGGCCGAGGAACGCGACCAGGTCGAACCCGCCCTCCCCCGGGAACAGCCGGTGGTGCCGACTCCACGACAGCACGTCCAGGCTCAGCACCGGGGCGTCGGCGAGCTGCAGGAAGAAGATCTTCTCCCCGGGGATCTGCTCGATCGCGGCGGGGTCGTGGCCGCGGGAGAGGATGTGGAAGCTGTCCAGGCAGGTGCCGACGGCGGGGTGGTCGGCTAGCTCGACGATGCGCCAGGCGTCCCGGTAGTCGCTGACGAAGCGACCCCAGGCGAGCGCCTCGTAGGCGATCCGTAACCCGCGTTGCTCGGCCAGTTCCCCGAGCCCCCGCAGCTGTGTCGCCGACACCGACGGGTCGTCGACGGTGGCGGTGCCGACGTTGCTGCACACCAGCATGGTGTCGATGCCCAGCCGCTGCATCAGGGCGAACTTGGCCTCCGCGCGCTGGAGCACAGCGGCGAACGCGTCGTCGTCCACCCCCTCGGCGTCGCGGAACGGCTGGTAGAGGTCGAGCGTCAGCCCCAGCCGCGCAGCCAGGGCAGCGATCTCCTCGGGGCTCGAGGGCGAGCCGACCAGGTCCGGCTCGAAGATCTCCACCCCGTCGAACCCCGCCTCGGCACAGGCGTGCAGCTTCTCGGTGAGCGTCCCACTCAGGCAGACCGTCGCGATCGACGTCCTCATCGCGCACTTCCGGCCTTCGAGGGAACGAGCACCCTGGCCGGGTTGAGCACCATCAGCTGGTCCAGGTCGGCCTCGGTGGCACCCCCGTCACGCAGCATCGGAAGCACCCTGCGCGAGAGGTTTCGCATGTTCCAGTGGGGCGCGTGCTCGGCCCGCCACGACGGCGGTGTCACCCGGCTGAAGAACGCCGCGTCGTGCGAGA
>DASSLA010000077.1:0-28818 GCA_035689885.1 Marmoricola sp.
GTGATGACGCCGACCTCGGAGCGGATCCGGTCGCGCGGCACCACGAGGTGGATGCCCTTGCCGGCCTGCACGTGGAGGCTGCCGCGGCCGCCGACCAGCTCCTGGATCTCGTCGGTCCAGACCCCGGCGGCGTTGACGACCACCCGGGCGCGGACCTCGAACTCCCGCTGCGACTCGAGGTCGACGGCGCGGACGCCGACGACCCGCTCGCCCTCGCGGAGGAAACCGGTGACCTTGACCCGGGTCGCCACGTGCGCGCCGTGCGAGGCCGCGGTCCGGGCGATGGTCACGACCAGCCGGGCGTCGTCGACCTGGCAGTCGTAGTAGCGGATGGCGCCCGCGATGGACTCGGCCGCGAAGTCGGGCGCGATCCGGGCGACGCCCTTGCGGGAGAGGTGGCGGTGCCGAGGCAGGCCGACGTCGTACTTCGAGAGGCGGGCCATGGCGTCGTAAAGGAGGAGGCCGCTGCCGACGTAGGGGCGCTCCCACGCGTGCTCGAGCGGGTAGAGGAACGGCACCGGCCGGACCAGGTGCGGCGCGATCCGGGTGAGCAGCAGACCCCGCTCCTCGAGGGCCTCCTTGACGAGACCGAAGTCGAGCATCTCCAGGTAGCGCAGGCCACCGTGCACCAGCTTGGACGACCGGCTGCTGGTGCCGCTGGCGAAGTCACGTTGCTCGACCAGCACGGTGGAGAGACCGCGGGAGACCGCGTCGAGCGCCGTTCCGGCACCGACGACGCCCGCGCCGACGACGAGCACGTCGACCTCTCCCCCGGCCATCGCCTCCAGCGCCTCTGCCCGGGAGCCCGGTCCGAGGTCGGCGGTGAGGCTCATGCGGCCAGTGTGTCAGCCACCCGGAGGACTCAGGACTTCGCGCGGCGGCGGGACTTGCGCGGCGCCGGTCGTACGACGAGCACGGGACAGGGCGCGGAGTGCTGCACCCGCTGTGCCGTCGAGCCGAGCAGCACCGTGTCGCTCAGCCCGCGGCTGCCGCTGGCCACCACGACGAGACCCGCGCCGAGCGTCCGCGCGGCCTTGACGATCTCGTTGGCCGGGGACCCGCTCCGCAGGCGCTGGTGGACCTTGGGACCCCACCCCGCGAACTCGGCGGCCACCGTGGCGACCGCGGCCGTCGCCTCCTCGCGGAAGGTGCGCGGCGTCCTCGACTTCGCCTCCTTGCTGATCTCGTCGGCGAACCCGACCGAGGCGTAGGGGCTGACCACGCCGACGACCGAGACGTCGGTGACCTTGTCGGGGTCGGCAAACGAGACCAGGTGGCGGGCGGCGGCCAGGGACTGCTTCGAGCCATCGGTGGCGACGACGACGTGCATCTCAGATCTCCTTGCTGGTCGTGACGCCGTGCTTGTCGCGCGCGGCCGTCTTGGTCCCGAAGAAGTACTCCACGGCGTACAGGATCCCACCAACGGCGATCAGCCCGGCGCACCACACCAGTGAGAACGGGTCGTCGATCACGACGTAGGCAAGCAGGGCGAAGTTGCCCAGGATGCCGATGGCGAGCAGGGCACGCGGGGCGCGGAAGGAGTCGTCGTGCACGTCGGAGTTGGTGAGCTTGAGGCAGGCGGCGATGACCATCAGGTAGATCGCCAGGGTCAGCACCACGGTGACCAGTGACAGTCGCTCCACGACGTCGACGCCGACCCCGGCGTTGTTGAGCAGCGCGCCCACCACCAGCAGCCCGGTGACCACGACGGCGGCGAAGATGAGCGCCACCCACGGGCTGCGTCGCGAGGAGTGGACCTTGGCGAACACGCCCGGCACCACGTCCTCGCGAGCCATGCCGTAGAGGATGCGCGACTGGGTGACCACGGCGACCAGCGTCGTGTTGGTGATCGCGACCATCGCAATCACCGCGAACAGGGTCGTCATCAGACCCACCGGGATGGGCAGGATGCCCGCCTCGATGACCTCGAGCAGGGCCGCGTCGGAGTCGGCGAGCGTCTTGTTGGGCACCGTCAGCGCAGCCGTGATCGCGACGAGCACGTAGATCACGCCGGCCGCTGCCATCCCGCCCACCAGGGCGCGGGGGAAGGTGCGCGAGGGGTTGATGGTCTCCTCGGCCACGTTGGCGGCGTTCTCGAACCCGGTCATCGCGAAGAAGGCCAGCGCGACCCCGGCGAGGAGCGCGAACGCGGGGTTGCCGTCGGTGGTGAAGTCCGTGAGCTGCCCGAAGTCGGCCTTGCCCTCGGCGACGTACCAGACGCCGGTGATCATCACGATCACCAGACCGGCGATCTCCACGAAGGTCATCAGCATGTTGGCCACCACCGACTCGGTGATGCCGATGTAGTTGACCACCGCGAGCAGCAGGATGAACACGATGCTGATCAGCAGGGCCGGCGGCAGCTCCCACAGCTCGGCGAAGTAGGAGGAGAAGCCGGTCGCGAGCGACCCCGCCGCCGCGAAGCTGGCGGCCAGGAACGTCACGGTGACCAGGAAGGTCAGCGGTGTGCTCCGGAACGCCTTGTTGACGTACAGCGCGGCACCCGCCGCCTGGGGGTACTTCGTGACCAGCTCGGCGTAGGCGAGTCCGGTGATGGTGGCGATCGTGACGCCTACGGCGAAGGCGATCCAGAAGGCGCCGCCGACGGCGCCGGCCACCAGGCCGATCAGGACGTAGATGCCGGAGCCGAGCACGTCGCCGAGGACGTAGAAGAAGAGCAGTCTTCCGGTGATCGACCGCTTCAGCTCACTGTCGGATGCGCCTGGAACCGTGTCGTCGCGGGCTGTGGTCTCGGTCATGTGTGCCTCGTCTCGGGGGCGGCCGGCAGCTGCTTTCGACCGACGGTGCCCAAACGGCGAGTGCACAAACGTGCGTTACTGGACGACGACCTCGATGCGCTGGAACTCCTTGAGCTCGGTGTAGCCCGTGGTGGCCATCGCCCGGCGCAGCGCCCCGACGAGGTTCATCGTGCCGTCGGCCACCCGGGACGGGCCGAAGAGGATCTCCTCCAGGGTGCCCACGGTGCCGAACTCGACGCGCTCACCGCGCGGCAGCGAGGGGTGGTGCGACTCGGCGCCCCAGTGGAAACCGCGCCCGGGAGCGTCGCTCGCGCGGGCGAACGGCGAGCCGATCATCACCGCGTCGGAGCCACACGCCACCGCCTTGGCGATGTCGCCGCTGCGGCCGATCGAGCCGTCGGCGATGACGTGCACGTAGCGGCCGCCGGACTCGTCGAGGTAGTCCCGACGCGCGGCGGCCACGTCCGCCACCGCGCTGGCCATGGGTACGGCGACGCCGAGCACCGTGCGCGTGGTGTGTGCCGCGCCGCCACCGAAGCCGACGAGCACGCCGGCCGCGCCGGTGCGCATCAGGTGCAGGGCGGCCTGGTAGGTGGCGCAGCCGCCCACGATGACGGGGACGTCGAGCTCGTAGATGAACTCCTTGAGGTTCAGCGGCTCCGCCTGCCCGCTGACGTGCTCGGCGCTCACGGTGGTGCCACGGATGACGAACATGTCGACGCCCGCGTCCACGACGGTCTTCGCGAACTCCTTGGTGCGCTGGGGACTCAGGCTCCCCGCGACGGTCACGCCGGCCCCGCGCACCTGGTGGAGGCGCTCGGTGATCAGCTCGGCCTTGATCGGCTCGGTGTAGACCTCCTGCATCCGGGCCACCGCCTCGGTGCCGCTGAGTGACGTGACCTCCTCGATCAGCGAGGTCGGGTCCTCGTAGCGGGTCCAGAGGCCCTCGAGGTTGAGCACCCCCAGCCCGCCGTACTGACCGAGCTTGATGGCGGTCTCCGGCGACATCACCGAGTCCATCGGCGCCGCCATGATCGGCAGGTCGAACCGGTAGGCGTCGATCTGCCAGGCGGTGGAGACCTCCTCTGGATCGCGCGTGCGCCGGCTCGGCACGATCGCGATGTCGTCGAAGGCGTAGGCGCGTCGCCCCCGCTTGGCACGCCCGATCTCGATCTCAGTCACCGTGGGAGCCTATCGGTCGCCGCGGTCGGCGCAGAGGGCCCGGGCCGCCGCGGTCACGGCTCCACGGGGTCGCCGGCGGCGACCGTCCCGGGCGTGAGCACCGCGAGGTAGACGCCGAGGCAGAGGTCGCGCTCGTGCCCGAGCGCCCGCAACCAGCCGCGCTGCTCCGGCAGGCCCTCCTGGGCGATGTCGACCATCCGGCAGCGCTCGATCCGCTCGACCACGGCGAGCTCCACGGACCCGATGCGGACGACGCCGCGCCAGGTCTCCTCGACGAACGGCGACTCGGTCCGGACGAGAAGGTTCGACCGCAGCCGCCGGGCCTCACCGCCGACACCGAGGTGGTCGCGGCACCAGTCCAGCGAAGCGGTGCCGACCAGCGAGACGGGCGCCGCGTCGTGGTGCGGCGTCCGCTGCTCGGGGAGCACGCGCACGGCGGCGCCCATGCGTTCACTCAGTGCTGCGTCGAGCGCGGGGTCGCCGACCTCCCAGGTGCCGTCCGGGCCGTGCACCACCACCGCGTCGCCGCGGGTCTCGGCGCGGTGGTCGAAGACCGCTTCGCGGCGACGGAACCGCCGGCTGTCCTTGCCGGAGGCCAGCCGCCCCTGCTCGTCGACCACCGCGAACCACCGGTCCCCGACCAGTCCACGCTCGTCGATCGCTGCCTCGGGCAGGGACTCCCCGCCCATCGACTTCACCGGGTAGCGGCGGATCTCCACCACGGAGGGGGCGGTCACGCGGGGTCCGACTCCAGGTCGAGGTACATCACGTGCAGGTCGGCGTACGACGAGTCGGGCCGCCGGAACGCGCCGGGCACGGTGCCGACCACCTCGAAACCCAGGGACTTCCACAGCGACACCGCGACGGTGTTGGTGGAGACCACGGCGTTGAACTGGATGCCTCGGAAGCCGTGGTCCCGGTGCCACGCCACGGCGTACTCCCCGAGCCGGCGGCCGGTGCCGCGACCTCGCGCCCGCTCCCCGACGACGAACGACGCGGTGCCGACGTGCGCACCCTGGGCTGGGCGGTTGGCGCCCATCTTGGCCGCGCCCAGGACGGTGTCGCCCTCCACGGCGACCGCGAGGTGGTCACCGGTCCAGAACTCCCGCGTCTCGGCCTCGGTGGCCGGCACGTCGAGCGCGTAGGTCTCACCGGCCGCGGCGACCTCGACGACGAGGTCGTGCACCTGCGGCCAGTCCGCCTCCTGGTGCGGACGGATCACCGCCACGAGTAGTTGGGGGCCTCGGCGGTGATCTGCACGTCGTGGGGGTGGCTCTCCTTCAGCCCCGCGGAGGTGATTCGTACGAAGCGGCCCTTCGCACGCAGCTCGGGGATGGTGCTCGCACCGACGTAGAACATCGACTGGTGCAGCCCGCCGACGAGCTGGTGGGCCACCGCGGCGAGCGGCCCGCGGTAGGCGACCTGGCCCTCGATGCCCTCGGGGACGATCTTGTCGTCGCTCTGCACGTCGGCCTGGAAGTAGCGGTCCTTGGAGTAGGACTTCTTGCCGCGGCTGGACATCGCGCCGAGCGAGCCCATGCCGCGGTAGGACTTGTACTGCTTGCCGTTGACGAAGACCAGCTCGCCCGGGCTCTCCTCGCAGCCGGCGAGGAGCGAGCCGAACATCACCGACTCGGCGCCGGCGACCAGGGCCTTGGCGATGTCTCCGGAGTACTGCAGCCCCCCGTCGGCGATCAGCGGCACGTCGGCGGGGCCGCACGCCTGGGCGGCCCCGTGGATGGCGGTGATCTGGGGCACGCCGACACCGGCGACCACCCGGGTGGTGCAGATGGAGCCGGGTCCCACGCCGACCTTGACAGCGTCGACCCCGGCGTCGACGAGTGCCTGGGCACCCTCGCGGGTGGCGATGTTGCCGCCGACGACCTGCACGTGGCGGGTGGCCGGGTCGGCCTTGAGCCGGCGGACCATGTCGAGCAGCAGCCGGGCGTGGCCGTGTGCGGTGTCCACGACGAGCACGTCGACACCGGCCTCGACCAGCGTGGTGGCGCGCTGCCAGGAGTCGCCGAAGTAGCCGACGGCGGCGCCCACGAGGAGGCGCCCGTCGGCGTCGTTGGACGCGTCGGGGAACTGCTCGGACTTCACGAAGTCCTTGACGGTGATCAGACCGGCCAGCCGCCCCTGGTCGTCGACGATCGGGAGCCGCTCGCGCTTGTGCTGGCGCAGCAGCGTGGTCGCGTCCTCGCGGCTGATCCCGACCGGCGCGGTGATCAGCGGCATCGGGGTCATCACCTCGTCGACCTTGGTGGTGGCCCACTCGGCGACCGGCACGAAGCGCAGGTCGCGGTTGGTGATGATGCCGAGCAGACGCTCGTCGCCGTCCACCACGGGGAGGCCGGAGATGCGGTACTGCCCGCACTTCTCGTCGAGCTGCTCGAGGGTCGCGTCGGGACCGATGGTGACCGGGTTGGAGATCATCCCGGTCTGGGTCCGCTTGACGAGGTCGACCTGGTAGGCCTGGTCCTCGATCGACAGGTTGCGGTGCAGGATGCCGATGCCGCCCTGGCGGGCCATCGCGATCGCCATCCGCGACTCGGTCACCGTGTCCATGGCGGCGCTGATCAGCGGCGCGCGCAGGGTGATCTCGCGGGTCAGGCGGGTGCTGGTGTCGACCTCGCTGGGGATGACGTCGGTCTCGCCTGGGAGCAGCAGGACGTCGTCGTAGGTGAGCCCGAGCGGTGCGAACTCGGCGGGCACACCGGAGAAGTCACCAGAGGTCATCGAGGCGGGCCTTCCGGTAGGAGCGACGGGTCGCCAGTCTAACGGCCGTCGGGTGCAGATCCTTCCGCCGCGTACGCCGCTGGGCCGCCCGCGGCGGCCGTGGTTCAGTGGAGCCATGGACGTAGCGGCCGACCCGGTCGCGGCCGCCTTCGCGGCGGTGCCGCGTTCGAACTTCCTGCCGCGCAGCGCACGGTGGCGCGCCGACTACGACGGCCCACTGTCGATCGGCGCCGGCCAGACCAACTCCCAGCCTCGCACCGTGGACGACATGCTGCGGCTGCTGCAGGTCGAGCCCGGGATGCGGGTGCTCGACGTGGGCGCCGGGTCGGCCTGGACGACCGCGCTGCTGGCCCACCTGGTCGGCGAGCGCGGCTGCGTGGTGGGCGTCGAGCTGGTCCCGTCGATCGCGGAGTTCGGCTCCGCCAACCTGGCTCGGACGCCGTACCGGCACGCGTCGATCCGGGTCGCCACACCGGGGGTGCTCGGCGTACCGGAGGAGGGTCCCTACGACCGGATCCTGGTCTCCGCCGAGGCGAGGTCGGTCCCCGAGGAGCTGGTCGACCAGCTCGTGGACGGCGGCCGGATGGTGGTGCCGGTGCGCGGCACCATGCTGCTCGTCCGCAGGGAGGGCAGCGAGATCCGGACCAGCGAGCACGGCAGCTACCGGTTCGTGCCGCTGCGCTGAGCGTGGTCGGGCGCTATCGGGTTCGGCGCGCGAGGTACTCGTCGACGATCGCCTCGACGTCCTGGTCGACGTCGACGACCAGGCCGGCCTCGTCGTCCTTCAGCGGCTCGAGGAGGTCGAACTGCGACTGCAGCAGCGAGGGCGGCATGAAGTGGCCCTTGCGCGCGGACTGCCGCGCCGCGATCACCTCCTGGCTGCCGTGCAGGTGCAGGAACTCGGTGCGCGGCTCGCGGTCGCGCAGCAGGTCGCGGTAAGAGCGCTTCAGCGCGGAGCAGCCCACGACGCACCCGGTGCCGGCGTGCTCGTGCAGCCAGTCGCCGATGGCCTCGAGCCACGGCTGCCGGTCGTCGTCGTCGAGCGCCTGGCCCGACGACATCTTGTCGATGTTGGCCTGCGGGTGGAACCCGTCGGCGTCCGCGGAGGGCACTCCCAGGCGTTCAGAGAGCACCTCGCCGACGGTGGTCTTCCCGGAGCCCGAGACCCCCATCACGACCAGGGGCACCGGACGGTCGGGGCTCACGCGCACGCCTCTCGAGGAGTCATGGCGCGAGCATAGGTGCGAGCTGCTCCCCCACGAGAACAGCCACTTCCCCCACGTCGCAACGTGGGGGAAGTGGCTGTTTCACACGTTCCCCAGTGAAACCGTCAGGGGACAGACCTCAGTGGCCGTGACCGTGGCCGTGCCCGTGACCTGCCGCGTCCTCGTCCTCGTCCTCGGGCTTGTCCACCACGAGGGTCTCGGTGGTGAGCAGCATGCCCGCGATCGAGCTGGCGTTGACCAGCGCCGAACGGGTCACCTTGACCGGGTCGAGCACGCCCTGCGACACGAGGTCGCCGTACTCCTGGGTCGCGGCGTTGTAGCCGTTGCCGACGCCGAGCTCCTTGACCTTGGCGACCACGACGTAGCCCTGCTCGCCGCCGTTCTCGGCGATCCAGCGCAGCGGCTCGGAGAGCGCGCGACGCACCACGCGGACGCCGGTGGCCTCGTCACCGCTGAGCTCGAGGTTCTTGTCGAGCACCGCGCCCGCGTGGATGAGGGCGGAGCCGCCACCGGCGACGATGCCCTCCTCGATCGCGGCACGGGTCGCCGAGACGGCGTCCTCGATGCGGTGCTTCTTCTCCTTGAGCTCCACCTCGGTGGCCGCACCGACCTTGACGACGCAGACGCCGCCGGCCAGCTTGGCCAGGCGCTCCTGCAGCTTCTCGCGGTCCCAGTCGGAGTCGGTCTTCTCGATCTCGGCCTTGATCTGGTTGACCCGGCCGGTGACCTCCTCGTGGGAGCCGCCACCCTCGACGATGGTGGTGTGGTCCTTGGTCACCACGACGCGGCGGGCGGTGCCGAGCACGTCGAGTCCGACCTGGTCGAGCTTGAGGCCGACCTCGGGGGCGATGACCTGTCCACCGGTCAGGGTGGCGATGTCCTGCATCATCGCCTTGCGACGGTCACCGAACGCCGGCGCCTTCACCGCGACGGCGTTGAAGGTGCCGCGGATCTTGTTGACCACCAGCGTGGAGAGCGCCTCACCCTCGACGTCCTCGGCGAGGATGAACAGCGGCTTGCCGGCCTGGATGACCTTCTCCAGCAGGGGCAGCAGCTCGGCGATCGCCGAGATCTTCCCCTGGTGCAGCAGGATGTAGGGGTCGTCGAGGACGGCCTCCATGGACTCCTGGTCGGTCACGAAGTACGGCGACAGGTAGCCCTTGTCGAACTGCATGCCCTCGGTGAACTCGAGGTCGGTGCCCATGGTGTTGGACTCCTCGACCGTGATCACGCCGTCCTTGCCTACCTTGTCGAAGGCCTCGGCAAGCAGCTCGCCGATGACCTCGTCGCGGCTGGAGACGGTGGCGACGGCCGCCATGTCCTTGCGCTCGTCGACGTCGCGGGCGGCCTCGCCGAGGGCGTTGCCGACGGCCTCGGTGGCCGCGTCCATGCCGCGCTTGAGCGACATCGGGTTGGCGCCGGCGGCCACGGCGCGGAGGCCCTCGTGGACCATCGCCTGGGCCAGCACGGTGGCGGTGGTGGTGCCGTCACCAGCGACGTCGTTGGTCTTGGTGGCGACCTCCTTGGTGAGCTGCGCACCGAGGTTCTCGAACGGGTCGTCGAGCTCCACCTCACGGGCGACGGTCACGCCGTCGTTGGTGATGGTGGGGGCGCCCCACTTCTTGTCGAGGACGACGTAGCGGCCGCGGGGGCCGAGGGTCACCTTGACGGCGTTGGCGAGCTTGTCGACGCCGTGCTCGAGGGAGCGGCGGGCGTTCTCGTCGAACTCCAGGATCTTGGGCATTCAGTTGCTCCTAGGAAAGCAGTCGAGTGCTCAGGCGGTCGCCGACGGCAGCCACCGAGCACTCGACTCGAGATGGTGGATTCAGGAAACGATGGCGAGCACGTCGCGGGCGGAGAGGATCAGGAACTCGTCCCCGCCGTACTTCACCTCGGTGCCGCCGTACTTGCTGTAGATCACCTTGTCGCCGACCGAGATGTCCATCGGGATGCGCTCGTCGCCGTCCTCGTTGAACCGGCCCGGGCCCACCGCGATGACCTCACCCTCCTGGGGCTTCTCCTTGGCGGTGTCAGGGATGACCAGGCCCGAGGCCGTGGTCTGCTCGGCGTCGAGCGGCTGCACGACGATCCGGTCCTCGAGGGGCTTGATGTTGACCGACACTTCTGATCAACCTCTACTTTCCACAGAGTCGTTGGTGTGTGAAGTTTGCTGCCTGCGTGGGGTACGCCGTCGCGGGAGTCGCACCTCGGCGCAAGCACTGGCACACTCACGGGGAGAGTGCCAGAACAGAAACTAGCACTCTGCCCAACCGAGTGCCAGAACTGGTGCCGGTCCGGACCTCCGACCGACGGCGAAGGGTCCCTCGTCGGGCCCGGGCACCCGGCAGGGAGGATGGCGCCGTGGACCTCGACACCTTCGCCTGGCTGCTGACCGAGCCCGGCCAGGAGCTGCTCGGGCGCGCCCGCGACTCGAGCGACGACCCGCTGCGCGCCCAGTCGGCGCTGCGCCGCGACGCCGAGCCCGCCAACGTCGCGGCGGCGCTGACCCAGGTCGAGCTGCGCCGCAAGGCCGAGGTGAAGTTCGGCGAGCTGGCCGCCCTGATGTACTTCACCCCCGACGGTCTCGAGCAGGCCACCCGGCTGCCGGTCGCTGCCCATCGTGCCGCCCGGGTCCTGGCATCGGGCGCCGGCACCGTGATCGACCTCGGCTGCGGCATCGGCGGTGACCTCGTCTCCTTCGCCCGCGCCGGACTCACCGCAGCAGGGGTGGACCAGGACCCGCTGCGGGTGGCGATCGCCGAGGCCAACCTCGCCGCGCTCGGACTGGGCGGGGCGGTCAAGGTCGCGGACGCGACCACGGTCGACACCTCCCCCTTCGAGGTCGCCTTCGCCGACCCGGCCCGGCGCTCCGCACGCGGCCGCACCTTCGACGTGCACGACTGGGAGCCGCCGTGGTCGTTCGTCGAGGGGCTTCTCGATCGCGACTCCTGCGTCAAGGTCGCCCCGGGCATCCCGCACTCCGTCGTACCCGACGACGTCGAGGCGGAGTGGGTCAGCGACCACCGCGAGGTCAAGGAGGCGGTGCTGTGGTCGGGCCGGCTCGCGACCGTACGCCGCCGCGCGACCGTGCTCGGCGACGGCGGGCTGGCCACGCTCACCGACGAGGACGACCCGGTCGACGACGGGGACTCGCCGCCGGTCGGCCCGGTGGCGTCGTACCTCTACGAACCGGACGGCGCGGTGATCCGCGCGGGACTGGTCACCGCCGTGGCCGGCGGGGTGCAGGGGCACCTGCTCGACGAGCACATCGCGTACGTGACCTCGGAGGCGTCCTTCCGGACCCCGTTCGCCCGCGGCTACCGGGTGGTCGAACAGGTGCCGTTCCGCGAGAAGCAGCTCAAGGCCGCCCTCCGGGAGCGCGGCATCGGCCGCCTGACCATCAAGAAGCGCGGCGTCTCCGTGGTCCCCGACGAGCTGCGCCACCGGCTCTCACTGTCCGGGGACGACGAGGCCACCCTGGTGCTCACCCGGGCCGCCGGCCACGGGGTCGGCCTGCTGGTCGAGCCCTTCTGACCCGCGCCGCCCCGGACGTCGTACGAGCTCGTCGGCATTGCGAACGGAACGTACGACGTCCGGCGGGACGTCATGCGAGGTGGTCGCTGTTGCTGCCGGAACGCATGACGTCCCGGCGGCGCCGGCCGGCCACCAGCAGCGCCGCCCCGACCACGAGCACCACGCCGACGGCGTCGGCAGCCGCGTCGAGCAGGTCGCCGTGGCGCTCGATCGGCAGCACGGCCTGCAGCGTCTCGGTGAGTACGGCGTAGCCGAGCAGCCCGAGACCGAGGGGCACGAGCGGCACCCGGGCCCAGAGACCGGACAGCGCGAGCGTCGCGAAGGTGAGCGCGTGCACGAGCTTGTCGTCTGGCGTCGCGGGCGTGGACTCGGGCGCGGGCGCCAGGAACATCACCAGGCTCACCACGAGCAGGAGCAGGAACGCCGTCCTGGCGACCACGATCCTCACGCCAGGCTGGCCCGCTCGGCGGCGATGGTGGTGTCCGGGCCGTGCCCGGTGTGGACGACGGTCTCGTCCGGCAGGTCGAGGAGCCGCGCGCGGATCGACTCCTTGATCAGGTCCTCGTCGCTGAACGACCGCCCGGTCGCTCCCGGGCCGCCCTGGAAGAGGGTGTCGCCGGTGAACACGCAGCCGAGGTCGTGCACGTAGAGGCAGACCGCCCCGGGCGCGTGGCCGGGGGTGTGGATCACCTTCAGCGCCGCTCCGCCGACCTTCACCGTCTGCCCGTCCTCGAGGTCGACGTCCCACAGGTGGTCGGTGTGGGTGAGCTCCCACAGCGGGCGGTCGGCGGGGTGCAGCAGGATCGGCGCGGTGACCCGCTCGCGCAGCTCGGGCGCGACCCGCACGTGGTCGTCGTGGGCGTGGGTGCAGATGATCGCCTTGACCCTGCGGCCCGCCACCACCGCGAGGATGTCGTCGACGTCGTGCGGGGCGTCGATGACGACGCACTCCTCGTCGTCGCCGACCACCCAGATGTTGTTGTCCACCTCGAAGGTCTCACCGTCGAGGGAGAAGGTGCCGCTGGAGACGGCGTGGTCCACGCGCACGCCGCTCATGCCGGGGTCCCCGCGGGGAGGGGAGCGGAGCGAGTGTCTTCGTGGGGTGTGAGTGACACCACCGATCGGAGCACGTCGCCGCTCTCCATCCGCCCGAAGGCGGCCTCGACGTCGTCGATCCCGATCTCCTCGGAGACGAACGCGTCCAGGTCGAGCCGCCCCTGCAGGTAGAGGTCGACGAGCATCGGGAAGTCGCGGCTCGGCAGGCAGTCGCCGTACCAGCTCGACTTCAGCGCACCACCACGGCCGAACACGTCGATCAGCGGGATGTCGGGGATCCGCATCTCCGGCGTGGGCACGCCGACCAGGACCAGCGTGCCGGCGAGGTCGCGGGCGTAGAACGCCTGTTGCCACGTCTCGGGGCGTCCGACCGCGTCGATCACGACGTCGGCGCCGAAGCCGCCGGTGAGCTCCTGGATCGCCGTGACCGGGTCGGCCTGCGTGCTGTTCACGGTGTGGGTGGCACCCATGCTGCGCGCGGTCTCGAGCTTGCGGTCGTCGATGTCGACGGCGATCACCCGGCCGGCGCCGGCGAGCACCGCACCGGCGACCGCGGCGGCCCCGACACCGCCGCAGCCGATGACGGCCACGGACTGGCCCCTCGTGACCTGACCGGTGTTCAGCGCCGCGCCCAGCCCGGCCATGACGCCGCAGCCGAGCAGCCCGACCGCGGCCGCTCGCGCACCGGCCTCGACCTTGGTGCACTGGCCCGCGGCGACCAGGGTCTTCTCCGCGAACGCACCGATGCCCAGGGCGGGGCTGAGCTCGGTGCCGTCCTCCAGGGTCATCTTCTGCGTGGCGTTGTGGGTGGCGAAGCAGTACCACGGCTCGCCCCGGTTGCAGGCGCGGCAGTCACCGCACACCGCCCGCCAGTTGAGCACGACGAAGTCGCCCGGTGCCACCGACGTCACGTCGGGTCCGACCGCCTCGACCACGCCGGCTGCCTCGTGGCCGAGCAGGAACGGGAACTCGTCGTTGATGCCGCCCTCGCGATAGTGCAGGTCGGTGTGGCACACGCCGCAGGTCTGCACCTGCACGAGCGCCTCCCCGGGTCCGGGGTCGGGCACGTTGATGGTCTCCAGGGACACGGGTGCCCCCTTCGACCTGGCGACGACCGCCTTGACCTGGTGCACGGGCTGCTCCTTCTTCGATTGCGGTCGGGAGTTGCGGGCTCGGGTCGCGAGCTCAGACGGCGAGGACGTGGTCGACCGGCATGGAGGAGTCGGCCGGCAGGTCCAGCGAGGACGGCGTACGACCGCGCGCCACCATCTCCGACCCGAGGGCCGCCACCATCGCACCGTTGTCGGTGCACAGGCCCGGCCGGGGTACCCGGACCCGGATCCCGCGGGCAGCGGCGCGCTCCTCGGCCAGCACCCGGAGCCGGGAGTTGGCGGCGACGCCTCCGCCGATGAGCAGGTCCTCGATGCCCTCGGCGGCGGCCGCGTCGATCGCCTTGCGGGTCAGCACGTCGCACACGGCTTCCTGGAACGAGGCCGCGACGTCCGCGACCGGCACCGGCTCCCCGCTCTGCTCCTGCGCCTGCACCCATCGGGCGACCGCCGTCTTGAGCCCGGAGAAGGAGAAGTCGAACCGGTGCCGCTCGAGGTCGCGACGCGAGCTGAGGCCGCGCGGGAAGTCGATCGCCACCGCGGAGCCGGAGGCCGCCGCGCGGTCGATGTAGGGACCGCCTGGGAAGGGCAGGCCTAGCAGCCGGGCCACCTTGTCGAAGGCCTCGCCGGCGGCGTCGTCGATCGTGGAGCCGAGCGGGTCGACGTCCTCGGTGACATCGGCGACGCGGAGCAGCGAGGAGTGACCGCCGGAGACCAGCATCGCCAGGCAGGGCTCCGGCAGGGCGCCGTGCTCGAGCTGGTCGACCGCCACGTGCGCGGCCAGATGGTTGACGCCGTACAGCGGCTTCCCGAGCCCGAGCGCGATCGACTTGGCCGCCGCCACGCCGACGAGCAGCGCGCCGGCCAGGCCCGGCCCAGCGGTGACCGCGACCGCGTCGACGTCGGCGAGCGTCACGCCTGCGGTGGTGCAGGCTCGCTCGATGGTCGGCACCATCGCCTCGAGGTGCGCCCGGGAGGCCACCTCCGGGACCACGCCGCCGAAGCGCGCGTGCTCCTCGACCGACGAGGCCACCGCGTCGGCGAGGAGGGTGTGGCCACGCACGATGCCGACACCGGTCTCGTCGCACGACGTCTCGATGCCGAGCACGAGCGGCTCGGAGGTGGGAGGGGTGGTCACGGCGCCATTGTGCATCCGCGGCCCAGGCGCCGGCGCAGCACCACCGCGGTGGCGCCGTCGGCGTAGTAGCGCGGGCGCCGGTCGATCTCGACGAAGTCGCGCGCCGCGTAGAACGCCAGCGCGCCGCGGTTGTCCTCCCGCACCTCCACGAGCAGCCGGTCCGCCTCGGTCCGCCGCGCGGCCTCGACGACGGCGGCCAGCAGCGCGGAGGCGTGACCGTGGCGGCGGGCACCCGAGTCGACGGCGATCCGCTGCAGCTCGGCGATGTCACCGACCGCGGAGGTGACGGCGTAGCCCACCACCGAGCCGGCGGACTCGGAGACGAGGTAGGTGACCGTGGGCACCGTCCCGAGCACGCCCGCGCGGACCAGGGCCTCGCTCCACGCGTCGGCGCCCAGGCAGTCGCGCTCCAGCCGGGCCACCGCATCCACGTCAGCGGACCCGGCCGGGCGGATCGACACGTCGTGCACGGGTCCATCCTGTCCTGCCTGCCCGTCCCATCCGATCGGCACCCCGCGACGAACCACCGGCATGGCGACCCACCCCAGGACGGCCGCGTTCGGCAGCGGCATCCTCGCTGCCCTCGCAGGTACGGCGACCGGACACCTGGTCGCAGCCCTGCTCAACCCCGCGTCCTCGCCGGTCCTCGCGGTCGGCACGGCGGTGATCAACCTGACCCCCACCCCGGTGAAGGTCTGGGCCGTCCGAGAGCTCGGCAGCGCGGACAAGCCCGTGCTCGTCGGCAGCGTGCTGGCGGGCACGCTGGTCCTCGCCGGAATCGCCGGTCTCCTCACCCCCAGACGTCCGGCCGCCGGCGTCGGCCTGCTGCTGCTCCTCGTTGCCGCCGCGGGAGTCGCAGCCATGAGCCAGCCTGCGGCCGGACCTCTCGACGCGGTGCCGGTAGCCGCGACCGCGGTTGTCGGGGTGCTCGTCCTGCTCCGCCTGGCGAGGGGAGGCGTGTCACCCCGGCCCCGCCGGGGTGGCACCGCCTCGCAGCACACGCCGCAGCCCTCGAGGCGCGGCTTCCTGGTCGGTGCCGGTGTCGTGGCCGCTGCCTCCGTGGTGGTCGCCGGGACAGGTCAGTGGATCGTCCGGACCCGCAACCGGATCTCCGACGTCGTCCTGCCGAAGCCCGCGAAGCCGCTGCCGCCCCTGGCCGCCGGCCTCGAGCAGGAGTACGACGGGATCAGCAGGTTCGTCACTCGCAACGCCGACTTCTACCGCGTCGACACCAACCTCACCGTCCCGGTCGTCGACGTCGAGGGCTGGCAGCTCACCATCGACGGGGACGTCGAGGAGGAGCTGACGCTCAGCTTCGACGACCTGACCCGGATGGACGTGGTGGAGCGCGACATCACCCTGACGTGCGTGAGCAACGAGGTCGGCGGCAACCTGGTCGGGGCGGCCCGATGGCTCGGCGTGCCGCTCGCGGACCTGCTCGACCGGGCCGGCGTGGGCAGCCGTGCCGACCAGATCTTCACCACCGCGGTGGACGGGTTCACGATCAGCACCCCGCTCGAGGTCGCGCTGGACGGCCGCAACACGCTCGTGGCGTTCGGGATGAACGGCAAGCCGCTCCCTCGCGAGCACGGCTTCCCCGTGCGGATGGTCACCCCCGGGCTCTACGGCTACGTCGGGTCGATGAAGTGGCTCGAACGGATCACCCTGACCACCTACGCCGAGCGCCAGGCCTACTGGACCAAGCGCATGTGGGCCACCGACGGGCCGATCAAGCTCGCCAGCCGGGTGGACACCCCGCGCCCTCTCTCCACCGTCGACGCGGGCAAGCGCGTCATCGGCGGCGTCGCCTGGGCCCAGCCCGACGGGGTCGCGAAGGTCGAGGTGCGCCTCGACGGCGGTGGCTGGCAAGAGGCGCGGCTGGGCCCCAGCGCCGGCGTCGAGTACTGGCGCCAGTGGTACCTCCCCTGGGACGCCGAGTCCGGCAGCCACCAGATCGCCGTACGCGCCACCAACCGCAGGGGCGAGGTGCAGACCGCCGAGCGCGCCACCCCGTTCCCCGACGGCTCGAGCGGCATCCAGGAAGTCGTCGTCAACGTCACCTGAGGGATCCGGGGAATTCCCGGGATCCGGCCAATCCGTCCGGTCCCTGGCTCCGAATCCCTGTTGCTCGACCGAAGACCAGCTCCAACCCAACCGAAAGGCACCACCATGAAGCGCACGAAGCTCCGGAGCCTCGGCCTCGCCGCCGCTGCTCTCACCCTGACGCTCAGCACCGCAGCCTGCGGCTCGGACGAGGAGTCCTCGGGCTCCTCCGCCCCCCAGGCGGAGACCTCGGCCACCGAGGAGCCCAGTGAGCAAGCCATGACCGACGAGCCCTTCGGCGCTGCCTGCGACTCGGTTCCCGCCGACGGTGCCGGCTCGTTCCAGGGGATGTCGACCGCTCCGGTCGCCACCGCGGCGAGCAACAACCCGGTCCTCTCCACGCTGGTGAAGGCCGTCACCGCGGCCGAGCTGGTCGACACGCTCAACTCGGCTCCCGAGATCACCGTGTTCGCGCCCGCCAACCCCGCATTCGAGGCCATCCCGCCGAAGGACCTCAACGCCCTGCTGGCGGACAAGCCGGGGCTCACCAAGGTTCTGACCCACCACGTGGTCGAGGGCAAGCTCAGCCCGGAGGACGTGGCCGGCACCCACCAGACACTCAACGGCGACGAGGTCACCGTCGAGGGCTCGGGCGAGGACTTCACCGTGGGTGCGGACGGCGCCAAGGTGATCTGCGGCAACGTGCAGACCGCCAACGCCACCGTCTACATCGTCGACGGCGTCCTGATGCCGCAGCAGATGTGATCAGCGACCGTCGACGATCTGCAAGGGTTGACACGTGAGTCACTCCGCTTCCGACGCCTCCGGCTCCCGCGTGCGGGGGCCGGAGGCCGACGGGTCCGCGGCCGGCCCGGACCTGGCCGCGCTGCTGAGGACCTCGGCCCGCGGCGACGAGTCCGCCTTCGCCCGGCTCTACGACGCCACCTCGGCGCGGGCCTACGGCCTGGCCGTCCGGGTGGTGCGGGACCCGAGCCAGGCCGAGGAGGTCACCCAGGAGGCGTTCCTCGAGATCTGGCGCACGGCTGGCCGGTTCGACCCGACCAGGGGCAGCGCCGTCTCGTGGATCCTCACCCTGGTGCACCGCAAGGCGGTGGACCGGGTCCGGTCCGCCGAGGCGCGCACGCGACGCGACTCGACGTACGGACAGAAGAACCAGGCGGTGGAGCACGACTCGACCGCCGAGGCCGTGGAGGCCTCGCTCGAAGCACGACGGGTCCGGCAGGCGCTGGGCTCCCTGACCGAGGTCCAGCGCCAGGCGCTGGAGCTCGCCTACTTCAAGGGCTACACGCACACGGAGGTGGCGACGATGCTCGACCTCCCGGTGGGCACGGCCAAGACAAGGATTCGAGACGGCCTGATCCGTCTCCGGGACACGATGGGGGTGGGACAGTGAACGCGACACCGAACGAGTCCGTGCACGCGCTGTCCGGTGCCTATGTCGTCGACGCACTCGACGAAACCGAACGCGAGACGTTCGAGGCACACCTGCCCGGCTGCAGCGACTGCCAGGCGGAGGTGGCCAGCCTGCGCGAGGCAGCGTCGCTGATGGCCGACGACGCCGCCCTGGCCCCGCCGTCGCGGCTGCGCGACAACGTGCTCGCCGACATCCGCAACGTCCGCCCGATGCCGCCGGAGAACGAGACCAACGTGGTCCCCCTGCGTCGCCGGCCGCGCCGGCTCGTGGCGACCGCTGCTGCGGCCGCGGTGGCCGCAGCCGTCGGGATCGGGGTCGTCGCCGAGCAGCCGTGGCGAGACGACTCGACGACGACGACGCTGACCGCGACGGACCGCGTGCTGACAGCCGCTGACGCCAAGCGTGTTTCGCTGGACTTCGACGACGGCTCCAGTGCGACCGTGGTGCACTCCGCCCGGGAGGGCCGCGCGGTGCTGCTCACCCGCGACATGGCCGCGCCCCCGCGGGGCAAGACCTTCGAGCTGTGGCTCCAGGACGACGCCGGCGCGATGCACCCCGCGGGTCTGATGGACACTCCGGGCGACAACAAGGTGCTCCTCGAGGGCGACGCCAGCGCTGCCACCGGCGTGGGCATCACCGTGGAGCCGGACGGCGGCTCCGAGGAGCCGACGACCGAGCCGATCGCGCTGTTCGACCTCTCCGAGGCCGACGCGTGAGCACGCCGGGCCCCCGGGCTCGCCGGGTGGCCGTCGTCGGGAGCGGGGTGGCGGGGCTCACCGCTGCCCACGTCCTGGCCAGGGAGGCACGGGTCACCCTCTACGAGGCCGACACCCGGCTGGGCGGCCATGCCAACACCCACGTCTTCGAGGGGGCCGGGGAGACCTGGGCCGTCGACACGGGGTTCATCGTGCACAACGAGCGCACCTATCCCCACCTGCTCCGGCTCTTCGAGGAGCTCGGCGTGCAGACGCAGGCCTCCGAGATGTCGATGTCGGTCCGTTGCGACGAGACCGGGCTGGAGTGGGCCGGCGCCCTGGGCGTCCCGGGTCTGTTCCCGACCTGGCGCAACGCGCTGCGGCCGGCGTACCTGCGGATGCTCACCGAGGTCCCCCGGTTCCACCGGCGGGCGCGACGGCTGCTGGCCGGCCGGTCGGACGAGGACGAGACGCTGGGTTCCTTCCTGGACCGCGGCCGGTTCTCGCCGCTGTTCCGCACCCACTTCATGGAGTCGCTCGTCGCCTGCGTGTGGTCCTGCGACCCGGCGGTGGCGCTGGACTACCCGGCCCGCTACCTGTTCACGTTCCTCCAGCACCACGGCATGCTGCGGGTCTTCGGGTCGCCGCAGTGGCGCACGGTGGTCGGCGGGTCACGCCAGTACGTCGAGCGGGTCGCGGCGCGACTGCCCGACGTGCGCACCGGCACCAAGGTGACCTCGGTGCGGGAGCTCCCCGACGGCGTGGAGATCACTGACGGCAACGGCCGGGTGGACGCCTTCGACGCCGTGGTGGTCGCCGCGCATCCCGGGCAGGCCCTCGACCTGCTGGCCGAGCCCACGGACGTCCAGCGCGAGGTGCTCGGGGCGATGCCGTACTCGCGCAACACCGCGCAGCTGCACACGGACGCCTCCGTCCTGCCGCGCGCAGCCCGGGCACGGGCGTCGTGGAACTACCTGCGCCGGAGCACGGGGACCGGCGGACCCACCGTCAGCTACGACATGACCAGGCTGATGCGGCTCCCCGCGCTGCCCGACGGCCGCCGCCACCTCGTCACCCTGGGCGGGGAGGACCTCGTCGACCAGGAGCAGGTGGTCGCGACCATCGAGTACGAGCACCCCCTCTACACGCCGACGTCGGTGGCCGCCCAGCGACGGCTGCCCGCGTGCGACACGCAGCGCGTCGTCCTCGCCGGCGCCTGGCACGGCTGGGGCTTCCACGAGGACGGCGCCCGGTCGGGGGTCGCGGCCGCCCGCAAGCTGGGCGTGAACTGGGGACCGGCGCTCCCGGTCGAGCCGGCGGCGTACGCCACGACGGTGCGGCACATCCGCCGCCAGCCGTTCCGCCGCTCCTTCGCACACCGCACGCGCACCTGGCTGGTGGACCTCGACCGACTCCCCGACCACGGGGTGCTGGCCCGCTTCGAGGCCCGTGACCACCTCGGTGACCCGGACCGGCCGCTGAAGGACAACGTGGAGGCGTTCCTCCGCGAGCACGGCGTGGAGCCCGACGGAGGCAGGATCCTGATGGCCGCCAACGCCCGCGCCCTGGGCTATTGCTTCAACCCGATCAGCGTGTTCTGGTGCCACCGCCGCACCGGAGAGCTGGCGGCGGTCCTGGTCGAGGTGCACAACACCTACGGCGACCGGCACGCCTACCTGCTGCACCCTGACGCCCAGGGGCGGGCACGCACCGCGAAGCAGATGTACGTCTCGCCCTTCCACGGCACCGACGGCCACTACGAGATCGCGGTGCCCGTCCCGGGCGAGCGGCTGCACGTCAGCGTGTCGCTGCACAGCGAGGACGGCACCTTCAGCGCGTCGCTCGACGGGGTGCGAACCGCGCCCTCGCCGCTGCGCAGTGCACCCGCGGCCCTACGTGGTGCCCTGCTCATCCGTGCCCACGGCGTCCGGCTCTGGGCCCGCCGGCTCGCGGTGCGTCCCCGTCCGGTCCACCGGCCACAACGAGGAGTCTGAGTTGACCACGACCCCCACCCGCCAGGCGGCCTGGCCGGGCCTCGACGAGGTGCCGACCGGTCCCCGCGCCGAGGTCTCCGCACGCGTCGCCCGGCGGCTCTTCCGGGCCGCCGTACGCCGGCTCCCGGTGACGGTCCGGGAAGGCAGCGACTCCACCCGCACCTGGGGCGCCGGTGGACCCGAGATGCGGATCCAGCGCCCCGGCGAGTTCTTCGCCCGCCTCGGTCGCGACGGACTGATCGGCTTCGGGGAGGCCTACATGACCGGGGCGTGGGAGGCCGACGACCTCGGCGGGTTCCTCACCGTGCTGGCTGCGGACCTGCCGCGGCTGGTGCCGGCTCCCCTGCAGGCGCTGCGCACGGCGTACGTCGCCCGGCCTCCTCGTCACCAGCGCAACACCGAGGACAACACCCGCAACAACATCTCTCACCACTACGACCTGTCCAACGAGCTGTTCGGGATCTTCCTCGACGAGACGCTGAGCTACTCCTCGGCGCTCTTCGACACCTCGGTGCGGGAGCGCGGCGACCACCTGTCCGCCGCTCCTCCCGAGGGCGACCACAGCGAGGCGCTCGCGGCAGCGCAGGCCCGCAAGATCGACCGCCTGCTCGACGAGGCGGGCGTCCGGGACGGCACTCGCGTCCTCGAGATCGGCACCGGCTGGGGCGAGCTGGCGATCCGCGCCGCCGCCCGTGGGGCCACGGTGCACTCGGTGACCCTGTCGAGCGAGCAGCTCGAGCTCGCCGAGCGACGCGTCCACGAGGCGGGGTACGCCGGCCGGGTCAGCATCGAGCTGTGCGACTACCGCGCCGTCTCCACCGGACCCGCTGCCGGCGGCACCTACGACGCCGTGGTCTCGGTGGAGATGATCGAGGCGGTGGGCCACGAGTTCTGGCCGACCTACTTCGCCACCATCGACCGAGTCCTCGCCCCCGGCGGCCGGGTCGCCATCCAGGCGATCACGATGCCGCACGACCGGATGCTCGCCACCCGCAACACGTGGACGTGGATCCACAAGTACATCTTCCCGGGCGGCTTCCTGCCCTCGGTCACGGCCATCGACGAGGCGACCCGCGCCCACACCACGCTGCGGATCAGCAACCGACTCGCCTTCGGCCGGCACTATGCCGAGACGCTCGCCCGCTGGGACGCTGCGTTCATGTCAGCGCGCGAGCAGGTCGAGGCGCTCGGGCTGGACCGGACCTTCCGGCGGATGTGGCACTTCTACCTCGAGTACTCCCGGGCCGGCTTCGCCTCGGGCTACCTCGACGTCCAGCAGGTCACCCTCACGCGGGAGGAGGCGACGACCCCGCACGCACGACCCGAGGTGGCGCGATGACCCTGCTCGCAGTCCTGGTCACGTCCTTCGCCGCCGTCGCGGCGTTGATGACCGCAACCGCGCTCGCCGGACGCCGCCTCGGCCGGGTCGCGGTGGTCGACGTCGCCTGGGGCCTCGGCTTCGTGCTGGTCGCCGTGGTCTCGGCCGTGCTGGGTGACACCGCGGTGCGGTGGCTGCTGCTGGGCATGGTCGCGGTGTGGGGCCTGCGACTGGCCCGGCACATCGGCCGACGCCAGGCGCAGCACCCGCACGAGGACCCCCGCTACGAGGAGCTGCTCGGTGGCGGCGGGTTCGCGACCGCGGTGCGCAAGGTCTACGCGATCCAGGGGGTCTCGCTGTGGTTCGTCTCCCTGCCGGTGCAGGTGGCCGCGGTCGTCGACACCCGGTGGTGGTGGGTCGCCGCGGTCGGGGTGCTGTTGTGGCTCGTCGGTCTCGTCTTCGAGTCCGTCGGCGACGCCCAGCTCGCGGCGTACAAGAAGGACGCGGAGCGGCCGCCGGTGATGGACCGCGGCCTGTGGGCGTGGACGCGGCACCCCAACTACTTCGGCGACGCGTGCGTGTGGTGGGGCATCTGGCTGGTCGGCGCGGTCGCGGCGGGCCCGCTGCCCGCGGTCGCCACCGTGGCGGCTCCGCTGGCGATGACCTACTTCCTCGCCTTTGCCACCGGCGCGCGCCTGCTCGAGCGGTCGATGATGAAGCGACCGGGCTACCCGGAGTACGCCGAACGCACCTCGATGTTCTTCCCCCTCCCGCCGAAGAAGCGGGCACGATGACCCGGTGAACCGCACCGAGCGCCGTCACGACGACGGGCCCATCCAGGTCAACGCCAACGACCTCGTCGCGTTCCTCGTCGAGGTCGCCGCCCTGGTGCTCCTCGGCGTGGCCGGGTGGCAGCTCGGTGGACCCACCTTTCTTCAGGTGCTGCTCGCGCTGGCCCTCCCGGGGGCGGCAGCCGCGCTGTGGGGGCTGTTCGCGGCGCCACGAGCGCGCGTCAGGTCGCGGCCGCTGGAGCTCGCGACCAAGACCGTCGTGCTCGGCGCCGGGGTGGCGGCCGGCTTCCTGGTGCTGCCGCTGCCCTGGGCGGTGGCGTTCGCGCTCGTGGTGGTGGTCAACACCGTGCTGTTGTACGCCGGCCCGCTGGCCCGGCGTTGATCCGAACGAGGCGCACTCGACACGCCGGGCGGAGGATGCCGGTCGTTCGGAAGACGCTCAGCTGACCCGTTTGGGCCGTCCGGGCTCCGCGGCGTCGGGGCGACGCAGGTAGAGCGGCTCCGGGTCGGTGACCTCGAACCGACCTCGCAGCACCACGTCGCAGAGCACCGCCGCCGAGGGGTGCTCCGGTCCGCCGGCGTTCGGGAACGCCTCCGGGTAGAGGATCCCGCCGCGGCCGACGACGGTCGCGTCCGTCGCCACGTCCACGGGCTTGGCCACCACCGGGCCCGACGTGCGACGGCCCCCGGCGTAGGTCGCGAGGTAGACCTCCCGCCGGCGCGCGTCCGTGGCGACGGTGAACTCGTCCTTCCCCTCGTCCATCGCGGCCGCGGCGATCACGTCGAGGGAGCACACGCCGTGCACCGGGACCGCCCGGGTCAGTGCCAGCGTGCGCGCCGTGACCAGGCCGACCCGGAGCCCGGTGAACGGGCCGGGTCCGGTCCCCACGGCGATCGCGGTCAGGTCCGCCGCCGTGGCGCCGGCCTTGTCCAGCACCTCGGCGATCCCGGGCGCCAGCATTTCGCCGTGCCGCATCGCCTCGGTGGACTCGAACTCTGCGACCACGCGGTCACCGTCGTGCAGCGCCACGGTCACGTGGGGGGTGGCGGTGTCGAAGGCGAGGAGCACCACGCGAGCCTAGATGAGGAGTTCCCGCCACCGCGCCCCGACCGGCGTCAGGGTGAGGGTGCGCACGTCGTCGTCGCCACGGTGCAGGTCGAGCTCGAGCCGGCTGCCGGAGAGCGCCTCCGCGATGCCCTCGCCCCACTCCACGACGGTGACGGCGTCGATGGTGTCGGTGTCGAGGTCCAGGTCGTCGAGCTCGGCGGTGTCGCCGAGCCGGTAGGCGTCGACATGGATCAGTGGCGGCCCGTCATCGAGCGAGGGGTGCACGCGGGAGATCACGAACGTCGGCGAGGTGATGGGGCCGCGCACGTTGAGCCCGTCCCCGATCCCCTGCGTCATGGTGGTCTTGCCGGCCCCCAGGTCGCCGGTGAGGATCACCAGGTCGCCGGGACGCAGCAGGGTGGAGAGCCAGGCGCCGAACGCGCGAGTGTCCTCGGCGGTGTGCAGGATCCGCTCGATGGGCAGCAACCGCAGCATGTTCAGCCGGTTGCCGTTCTGCCCCGAGACGACGTAGCCCATCCGCCGCCAGAACTCGATGGTCTTCGGCAGCTCCACCCGCGCCTCGACCTCGAGCCCACCGAACTTCCGGGCCGCCGCGATCTCCGCGGCACGGCTGGCCATCTTGGCGGCGACACCGAGCCCGCGGACCGATCCGACGACACCGACTCGACGCAGCCCGAGCAGCCGGCCACGCAGCTCGAAGAGCAGGGCACCAACCGGCTTGTCCTCGTGCACGGCCAGCAGCCCGCCGTACTCTTCGAGGGAGGCGCGGATCGTCTCCTCGGTCTCGTCCAGCGCGGTCGCCGGTGGGTCGAGCGGAGGGCGGTTGGCGAACGCCTCGTGGATGATGCTGGTCACCTCGGTGGCCGCGCGCCCGTCGACAACCTCGATGTGGACAGGGTCCTGGCTCATGACGTCGCCACCGCCACCAGCTCCTCGATCGCTGCGTTGACCTTCTCGCGCGCCTCGAAGATGACCATGTGCCCCGCCCCGGCGCACTCGACGAGCTTCGCGTGGGGCAGCTGCGCCGCCATCTTGCGGCTGTGCCCGATGGAGGTCAGCTTGTCGCGGGTGCCGCAGATGATCGCGACGTCCACGTCCGCGAAGGCGGCGAGGGAGTCGAACTTGTCGAGCTCGGAGAACGTCGGGAAGAACTCCGCGAGCACGTCGAAGGAGGTACCCGCGAGCAGCCGGTCGAGGAACTCCACCTCGGCGGCCGGCGGGTCGCCGCCGAAGGCGAACCGGTCGGCCACCACGAAGCCGATGTTGGAGCCCTGCCGGCGTGCGGAGTCCACCAGCTGCGGTGCCTTCGCGAGCGTCGCCACCACACGCGGGGCGAGCAGCTCGCCGATCCCGTCGGGGATCCACCGTCCAGCGACCGTGCGGTGCGGTCGCAGGCCGCCTGCGGTCGTCGCGATCAGGGCGACCCCGGCGACCCGCTCGGCGAAGAGGTCCTTGTGCCGCTCGGCGAACGCGATGACCGACATCCCGCCCATCGAGTGGCCGACCAGCACGACCTTGCCGTGCGGCACCAGCGTCTCGATGACCCGGGCGAGGTCGTCACCGAGCTGGTCGACGTTGGCGCGCTCCCGGCTCGAGCGGCCGGAGCGGCCGTGCGAGCGCTGGTCGTAGAACACCATCCGGTGCTTGCCGCGGAGCGCCTCGCGCTGGAAGTGCCAGCAGTCCAGGTTGAGCGCGTAGCCGTGCACGAACACCAGCGTCACGTCGTCGGCGGGACGCGCCCGCTTGCCGGCGTACGGCGCCACCTCGTCGACCTCCGAATGCAGCACCACCCCGTCGTCGCAGGTCACCTCGACGGCGGGGGAACGCAGCGTGCCGAGCCGGTCGGAGTCGCCGGCGCCCGCCTTGCGTGCGCGCACCACCCGGCGCTCGACCACCACCCCGGAGGCGATGGCGGCGGCTGCTGCGACGACTCCGCCGGCGACGGCGTAGCCCATGGAGCGCCGGCTCACCGGTCCGCGTCCACGGTGGCGTACGGCGGAGTGCGGTCGACCCACACGCGGGTCTGCCGCCCCTGCATCCGGGCGACGATCTCGTAGCTGATGGTCTCGCACCACTCCGCCCAGTCCTGGGCGGTCGGCTCGCCGTCGGTCCCCGGCCCGAACAGCACCACCTCGTCGCCGGCGGCGGCCGACGGCGCGTCGACGACGAACTGGTCCATGCAGATCCGGCCCAGCACCCGGCTCCGGCGCCCGGCGAGCATCACCTCGGCGCGGTTGGACGCGTGCCGGGGTACGCCGTCGCCGTACCCGAGCGGGACGAGCGCCACCCGCATCGGGGCCTGCGCCACGAACGTGTGGCCGTAGGAGACCCCGGCGCCGGCGGCGATGTCCTTGGCGAGCGCCACCCGCGCCCGGAGCGTCATCGCCGGGACGAGACCGAGCTCGCCGCTGCTGACCACCCGGGGCGCGGGCGAGAGTCCGTAGACGGCGATGCCCAGCCGGACCATGTCGTAGCGCGTCGCCGGGTGGAGGATCGCCCCGGCGGAGTTGGCGAGGTGGCGCACCTCGAGCTCCAGGCCGGTGTCGGCCGCAAGGGCGCAGGCCGCGGCGAACTCCTTCTCCTGCAGGGCATTGGCAGGGTGGTCGGGCTCGTCGGAGGACGCCAGGTGTGACCACAGGCCGGTGACCCGCAACAGCCCCTGCTCCTCGGCCGCGCGTGCCGCCGCCATCAGGTCGAGCCACTCCTCGCGAGGGGCGCCGCCCCGGGAGAGCCCGGTGTCGACCTTGAGTTGCACGCGGGCGACGACACCGGTCTCACGCGCCGCGCGGAGAACGTCCTCGAGCTGGGCGTGCGAGGAGAAGGTCACGTCGACGCCGGCGTCGAGCAGCGGAGCGTGGTCGAGGCCGGGGACGATGAGCCAGCACAACACCGGGCCGTCGTCCCCGGACCGCCGCAGCTCGAGTGCCTCCTCGGCAGTCGCCACGCCCAGCCAGTCCGCTCCCGCAGCACGCGCCGCCCGGGCGACCCGGTGCATGCCGTGGCCGTAGCCGTCCGCCTTGACCACCACCATGACCTGTGGGCCGCTCTCGCCCTCGGAGACGATCTCGCGCAACCGGTTGATGTTGTGCCGGATCGCGCCGAGGTCGACGACGACCTCGGCGTGCGCGCTCGGGGGTGCACCGCTCATCGGCGGTCATCATCCCACCCGGCGGCACTCAGCCGAGCAACCCCCGCACCACGTCCGGGACGGCCGCGGCCACGCGGCGGGCGTCGACGGGGCCGCCGTCGCTGGCGACGGTGGCTGCCGCGCCGTGCAGCCAGACACCGAGGGAGGCCGCATCGAACGGGTCGAGTCCCGTCGCCAGCAGCGCACCGACGACGCCGGCCAGGACGTCGCCGGCTCCGGCCACGGCCAGCCACGGGGTCCCGGTCGTGTTC
This sequence comes from Marmoricola sp., assembly GCA_035689885.1. GTDB lineage: Bacteria > Actinomycetota > Actinomycetes > Propionibacteriales > Nocardioidaceae > Marmoricola. The sequence goes on from DASSLA010000077.1 coordinate 27,488, forward strand.
ACGCGCACCCGGCCGGAGGGGTGCGCGACCAGCGTGTGGCGACCCTTGAGCAGGCAGACGGCCTGCAGCCCTGCAGCAGCCCGACGGGCATGGCCGAGGGGGTCTGCCTCGACGTCTTCCCGTTCCGTCCCCAGCAGCGCGGCGAGCTCGCCGGCGTGCGGTGTGAGCACCAGCTCCGGCGCGCCTGCGGGGCGCTCGGCCACGTCGAGGTGGTCCAGGGCGTCGGCGTCGACCACGGTCGGTACGCCGTCCGCCAGCGCCTCGGCGAGAGCGCCCCGGGCGTCCCGGTCCATGCCCGACCCGACCACGTGGGCCTGCACGCGACCGGTGGCGGTGACCACCTCGGGGTGGGCGGCGAGCACCTCGTCCGCGGCCGACCCGAGGTAGCGGACCATGCCGCACAGCCCACTCGCGGCGCCCGACGTGCACAGCACCCCGGCACCGGGGAAGGTCCCCGAGCCGGCACGCACGCCGACGACGCCCCGGGTGTACTTGTGGTCCGCACCGAGGGGGCGGTGCAGCAGGGCCGCAGCGTCGGAGGCCTGCAGCGCCTCCACCGGCGCCTCCGGGAGGTCCAGCCCGATGTCGACGAGGTGCACCACCCCGCTCGCCGCCGCCGCCGGGTCGACCAGGTGGGCGATCTTGTGGGTGCCGAAGGTGACGGTGACGTCGGCCGCGACGTGGTCACCGACGACTCGACCGGCGTCGACGTCCACGCCTGACGCCACGTCCACCGCCACCACCGGGACGTCGGCGAACTGTCGCACCGCGTCCGCGGCGGCGTCGCGGAGGCCGGGGCGGCCACCGATCCCGACGATGCCGTCCACCACGACGTCGGGCGCGTGGGCCTCGGCGACACCGACCACCCGTCCCCCGCGCTCGAGCAGGGCGGCGAGGCCCGCGCGATGTGCCTTCTCCCCGAGGAGCACGGCCTCGACCGCCGCGCCCCGGCGCGCCAGCATCGCACCGGCCCACAGCGCGTCGCCCCCGTTGTCCCCGGGGCCGACGAGCAGGAGCACGCGTGCGCCGTACACCTGGCCGAGCAGGTCCGCGATCGCGGCGGCCAGCCCGGCGGCGGCCCGCTGCATCAACGCCCCCTCCGGCAGCCTCGCCATCAGCTCGGCCTCGGCGGCCCGCACCTGCTCGACGGTGTGTGCGCTGCGCATGTGCGCACGCTAGCGACCCGGAGGACGGCCGGTCAGCCCTCCAGCACCACGAAGGCGACCGCGACGCCGGCGTCGTGGGAGAGCGACAGGTGGGTGCGCACCACCCCGAGCTCCGCGGCCCGGGCGGCCACGGTGCCGCGGAGCTCCAGGCCCGGCCGGCCGGTG
>DASSLA010000078.1:0-5009 GCA_035689885.1 Marmoricola sp.
GGCGAGGACCCGCACCGGCCCGGCGCCCAGCGACGCCGCGGCCTGGCGCTGCCGGTCGTCGACCGACCTGAGCACCGGCGCGACCGTGCGGACCACCAGGGGCAGCGCCACCATCGCCTGGGCGATCGGCACCAGCAGGCCCGACGAGCGCAGGTCGAGCGGCGGCTGGTCCAGGGTGATCAGGAAGCCGAAGCCGACGGTGACCGCGGAGACGCCCAGCGGCAGCATGAAGGCGCCGTCGAGGACCGACGACAGCCGGCTCGGGCGACCCTGCCTGCGACGACCGACCAGCACGGCGACGATCGTGCCGAGCGTCAGCGCCAGCAGGGTGGCGACGAGCGCGACCGACAGCGAGCGCAACAGGGCGTCGCTGGCCGGGACGAGCAGCGCGTTGTCCCCGCCCGTGGTGGCGAGGTCGCGGAAGTTCTGCAGCCCCCAGCTCTGCCCACGACGCAGGGACGCCAGCACCAGCGAGGCGATCGGGGCCATCAGGAAGACCACGACCAGACCCGTCCAGATCAGCACAGGGACGTGCCGGAGCCGTGGGCGCGGCACGGTCCTGGCGATCCGGTCGACCGAGGCGGTGTCGCGACGCACCCGCGCTGCCAGCGCCAGCAGCGCGACGATCGCGACCAGCTGTACGACGGACAGCGCGGCGGCACCGGTCAGGTCGAGCTCCTGGGTGGTGAGCAGGTAGATCTCGGTCTCGACGTTGGCGTAGCGCAGTCCGCCCATGGTGAGCACCACCCCGAACGCGGTGGAGCAGAACAGGAAGACCACGCTGGCCGAGGAGACCACGCCGGGCAGCAGCGCCGGGAGGGTGACGGTGCGGAAGACCTGCAGGGGTGAGGCACCCAGGGCAGCGGCGGCCTCCTCGCGACGCGGGTCGAGCGCCTCCCAGAACGCCCCGACGGTGCGCACCACGACGGAGATGTTGAAGAACACCAGCGCGGCCACGATCGCGATCGCGGTGCCGTCGAGGCCGAGGGCGCCCAGCGGGCCCGTGGGGGCGACCAGCTGCCGGAACGCCACCCCCACCACGACCGTGGGGAGCACGAACGGGACCACGACGAGCGCCCGCAGGAGGTCCCGCCCCGGGAAGCGCAGCCGGTGCAGCGCGAACGCGACCGGCACCCCGAGCACGACGGCGACCAGCGTCCCGGCCGTCGCGGACCACAGCGTGAACCACAGCACCCGGCCGACCCGGGGCCGTGCGAGCACCTCGAGCACCGCACCGGGGTCGAACTCGCCCTCCGGCCAGAACCCGCGGGCGAGCATCCCCGCGACCGGGTAGGCGAAGAAGACGACGAGCGCGGCCAGCGGCACGGCCGCGATCGCGGCGACCGCCAGCCGGTGGCGGGTCACCGCGTGGCGATCTCGCGCCACTCGCGCAGCCACTCGGTGCGGTGCGCCGCCACGTCGTCCGGGTCGACCGCGAACGGCTTCGGCGACGGCTTGGCGAACTTCGCCCACTCCGGCGGGAGCTCGACGGTGTCGTCGACCGGGTAGACGTACATGTTCTCCGGCAGCGCCGCCTGGAACTCGCGACCGAGCATGAACGCGATGAACCTCTCCATCCCCTCGGGGTTGTCGGCCCCGTCCAGCACCCCGGCGTACTCCACCTGGCGGAAGCAGGTGTCGAGCAGCGCGCTCGTGGTCGGACTGTCGCCGCCCTCGGGCACGGTGAACGGCGGCGAGGAGGAGTAGGACGTCACGATCGGCCGGTCTCCCTTGCCGCCTGCGGTGAAGTCGACCTCGTAGGCATCGGACCACCCGGAGGTGACCTTGGCGCCGTTGGCCATCAGGTCCTCCCAGTAGTCCTTCCAGCCCTCGCCCTTCGCGCTGATCGTGGCGAGCAGGAAGGCCAGCCCGGGCGATGACGTCGTCGCGCCGGGAGTGACGAACAGGTCCTCGTACGCCGGGTCGGTCAGGTCGTCGAGCGTGCGTGGCGGGGTCTTGCTGTTCTCGGCGAACCAGCGGTCGTCGACATTGACGCAGACGTCGCTGTAGTCGACCGGGGTGAGCCGGCCGCTGCCCTCGCCGTCGAGGGCGAACTCGCCGGCGGAGGCGGGCAGCTGCACGTCGTGCTCGGCCAGCACACCTTCCTCGACCGCCCGCGACGCGAAGGTGTTGTCGATGCCGTAGACCCCGTCGGCGACCGGCGAGTCCTTGGTGAGCACCAGCTTGTTGGTCAGCTGCCCCGCGTCACCCTGGGGCTGCACCTTCACCTCGATGCCGGTCTCGTCGGTGAACGACTGCAGGACCTCCTTCGGCATCGCCCAGGAGTCGTGGGTGGCCACCACGATCGAGTTCTGGTCACCGCTGCCGCCGTTGTCGTCACCGGTGCCACAGCCGGTGAGCACCAGCGCGAGCAGAGCCGCAACTGCCACGGGATTGGACGGACGCATCATCGAGCTCCTTCGACTTCCTTCGCCGGTGCTAACCGGTGCAGGTTCAAGGGTCTGCGGCTCTCCGCACTCTCAGCGCCCTGCGGCGCTCCCCTGTCGGACGCAGTCCACCCTAGCCCAGCGTCTTGAACTCGACCGTCGGCCCGTCCACCCGACTGATCCGCCCCTGCAGGGCGAGCAGCTCGAGGTGGGCGAGGGTCTCGAAGGCAGCCAGGACGGCGTCGAACGGCCCCAGCTCCTCGCGCCGGCGCTCATGACGGGTCCACGGCAGCTCGCCGGCCACCTCCCACGCCGTACGGGCGCCGGCGTCCACCGCCGCGCGGGACTGTTCCAGGCGCACCTCGTGGTGCGCGACCAGCTCGTCGACCCGCGCGTGCGAGGAGGGGGTGGCCGGACCGTGCGCCGGCAGCAGCTGCATGTCGGGCATCGCCCGCACCTTCGCCAGCGAGTCGAGGAAGTCGCGCAGCGGCTGCTGGACGTACGCCGGCTCGAAGCCGATCGAGGGCGTGATCGTGGACAGCACGTGGTCGCCCGCGAACAGCAGCGAGGCCTCGGGGTCGGCGAACACGTAGTGCCCCTGGGTGTGTCCGGGCGTGGACACGGCGTCGAGGCGGCGGGCACCGAGGTCGATCACGAGATCACGGTCGAGCCACTCGTCCGGCATCCCGTAGGTCTCGGTGGTCGGCCGCGACGGCATCAGCGCCAGCCAGCGGTGGGCGAGGTGCTCGGCGCCGGCCAGCCGGAGGCGGTCCGTGTTGGGGTCCTCGCGAGTGGCGTCGTCGTGCATCAGGTCCATCGTCGCCTTGTCGCCCAGCCCCAGGGAGACGGTCGCGCCGACCTCGCGGCCGACCACGTAGGCCTGCGTGTAGTGGTCCCGGTGCATGTGGGTGACCAGGAAACGGCGGACGTCCCGCGAGGTGTAGCCGAGCTCGGCCAGCCCCGCCTCGAACAGCCGCCGCGACTCGGGGATCGCCCAGCCGCCGTCGACGAGCACCAGGCCGTCGTCGGTCTCGATGACGTAGACGTTCACTGCGCGCAGCCCGTCCATCGGCAGCGGCAACGGCATGCGGTGCACGCCCGGCGCCACCTCGTAGGTGCCGGGCTCGGTCCACGCACCCCGCCCGGTGGACTCGCACTGGTTGCTCACCGCTCGGACGCTACCGGGCGACCAGCCCGCGCCCGGTGACCGGTGGCAGGTCCTTGGCGAGGACCAGCCCGGGCGCTGCGTCGCAGACCGCGTGCACGGCGTTGACCAGTCGCATGGCGGTCACGATCATCCCCGAGGTGTTGTGGTCGCTGTGCTCGCCGCGGTGGGTGAGGTCGATCCTCATCGTCGGCTCGCCCTCGATCTCGACGCGGTAGCAGCCACCGCCCTCGGGCGGCTGCGGCCACTCGGGCTTCTGGTCGACGTGCGTGCGGGTGACGTGCTCGAGCACGATCCGAGGTTCCCCGCGGACCTTGCCGACGACCTGGAAGCGCACCGCCCCCATCGTGCCCGCGGTGATGTCGACGCTCGCGGTCTGCAGGTCACGGTCGGCCGGGACCCTCTCGACGACCTCCTCGAGCTCCGGGTCGAGGTCGACGTCGAGGCCCGCGGCAACGTGGCGCACCACCGGTCCCCAGGCCGTGGTGAGGATGCCGGGCTGCCAGAGCATCGCGAGCTGCCCGTCCCCGGGGTCCATCGGCTGGCCGAACCCGAACAGCTCGCGCATCACCACGGGCTGGTAGTACGTCGAGTAGTCCGCGATCTCGCTCATCCGGACCAGGTCGATGCGCTGCGACAGCGACGACAGCGCCAGCGGCAGCACGTCGTTGGCCCATCCGGGGTCGATGCCGGTCACGTGCAGGCTCGCGCCGGTCCGTTCACCGGCCTTGCTGATCGTGGAGACCAGCTCGTCGAGACCGAGCGCGTCGGGGAAGCACAGCAGCACCGGTCCGCTGGAGACCACGTTGATGCCGTGCTCGACGAGCTCGGTCAGGTCGGCGATCGCCTCGAACAGCCGGTCGTCGGTCATCGCCGTGTGCACCACGCAGTCGGGCTCGAGGGAGTAGAGCGCCTCCTTGTCGTCGGTGGCGAGCACGCCGAGGTCGCGCCCCAGCCCGGCCAGCTCCCCCGCGTCCCGGCCGACCTTCTCGGGGCTGGACACCCAGACGCCCACGAGCTCCAGGTCGGGACGTGCGTCGATGCCGGCGATCGCGTGGCGGCCGACGGTGCCGGTCGACCAGGCGACCACCCGCTTCGTCGTGGCGCTCACGACTGCGTTCCCGACCGGCCGGCCTGGAGGTCAGGCAGGCCCAGGTCGAGGTTGGGCTGCTGCAGGCCGCCGTCGACCTCGAGCACCTTGCCGGTGACGAACCCGCCCGCCGGGCTGACGAGGTAGAGCACCGCGGCCGCGATGTCCTCGGCCTCGCCCACGCGGCCCAGCGGCGTCTTGCTGGTCATCTGGCGCATGGTCGCCTCGTCGTCGGCGACGAGCTCCAGCGCACTGGTCATCACGCTGCCGACCGCGACCGCGTTGACGCGGACCGCGGGGCTCAGGTCCTCCGCGGCGAGCCGGGTCCAGTGCGCCAGGGCAGCCTTGGCGGTGCCGTAGGCCACGA
>DASSLA010000079.1:0-8511 GCA_035689885.1 Marmoricola sp.
CCACCCAACTGCATGCCTGCCACGACCCAGGGTCGGCGAACCGCTCGCCGCAACGCTCCTCCATCGGGGCCCTCGCCGCCCTGGCCGCAACCAGAACTGCCCGCTCGGCACCTTGGCCGCAACCCGAACTGCCCGGTGGGCACTTTGGGAGCAACCAGAACTGCCCGGTCGGCACCTTGGGAGCGACCGGCCGGCCTGGGTCACTCCGGCTGCGGGCGGTCGCCTCCGGGCACCCAGAGCACGTCGCCGCGCTCGCGGTTGGCATGCCGGGCGAGGATGAAGAGCAGGTCGGAGAGCCGGTTGAGGTACTTGATCGCGAGCACGTTCATCGTGTCCGCGTGCTGCTCGTACGCCGCCCAGGCGGACCGCTCCGCGCGGCGGCACACCGTGCGCGCCACGTGCAGGTGGGCGGCGGGGACGGTGCCGCCGTTGAGGATGAAGGAGCGCAGCTTGGGCAGGTCCTCGTTGTAGCGGTCGCACCACTGCTCCAGGCGGTCGACGTAGTCCTGCTCGATGCGCAACGGCGGGTACTCAGGGTCCTCGACGATCGGGGTGCAGAAGTCGGCGCCCACGTCGAACAGGTCGTTCTGCACGTGGGTGAGCAGCGCCGCGACGTGGTCGGACAGCTCGCCGGTGGCCAGGACGACACCGATGTGGGCGTTGGTCTCGTCCACGTCGGCGTAGGCCTGCAGCCGCAGGTCGGTCTTGGTGGTCTCGCTCATGTCGCCGAGGCGGGTGGAGCCGGCGTCGCCGGTGCGGGTGTAGATGCGCGTGAGGTTGACCATGCACCCAGCGTAGGGGTGTGGCAGCGCGGTTCTGCTTCCCCCTAGTCTCGATCTCCATGGGCAGCTTCCGCGTGGACTCCGACGGGCCGCTGACCCGACCCTTGTCCGGCACCGTGCACGTGGGTGGGGCGAAGAACTCGGCGCTGAAGCTGATGGCCGCGGCACTGCTCGCCCCGGGGCGCTCGGTGGTGCACAACGTGCCCGACATCCTCGACGTCGCCGTGATGGGTGACCTGCTGCGTACGCTCGGCTGCACGGTCGAGATCGCCTACCCGCAGGGCGTGGACCCGGCCACCGACTCCACCACCGGGACGGCCACCATCGACGTTCCCGAGGTACTCGCGCACGAAGCGCCCTACGAGCTGGTACGCCGCCTCCGGGCCTCGATCGCCGTGCTGGGTCCCCTGGTCGCGCGGTGCGGACGGGCCAGCGTCGCGCTGCCGGGCGGTGACGCCATCGGCTCGCGCGGCCTCGACATGCACATCCGCGGGCTCGAGGAGCTCGGCGCCGAGGTCCGGATCGAGCACGGCCAGGTGGTCGCGCTCGTCCCCGATCGTCTCGTCGCGGCGAACCTCTGGCTCGACTTCCCGTCGGTCGGGGCGACGGAGAACCTCGTGATGGCCGCGGTGCTCGCCCGGGGGACCACGGTGATCGACAACGTGGCCCGCGAGCCCGAGATCATCGACCTGTGCCAGATGCTGGTGAAGATGGGCGCCCGGATCGACGGGATCTCCACCTCCACCCTGTCGATCGAGGGCGTCGACCTGTTGCACCCGGTCGAGCACAGCACCGTGACCGACCGGATCGTCACCGGCACCTGGGTCTTCGCCACCGCGATCGCCGGCGGGGAGCTGAACATCTCCGGTGGTGTCGCCCACCACCTCGACCTGGTGCTCGACAAGCTCGCGGCGGCCGGGGCCGCGGTCGAGCCGAGTGACTCCGGCTTCACCGTCCGCACGGAGAAGCGGCTGCGGTCCTTCGACGTCTCCACGTTGCCCTACCCCGGGTTCCCGACCGACTTGCAGCCGTTCGCGATGGCCCTGGCCGCGGTCTCGGAAGGCACCGCGATGATCACCGAGAACGTCTTCGAGGCGCGGTTCATGTTCGCCCAGGAGCTCGCGCGGCTGGGGGCGGACCTGCGCACCGACGGGCACCACGCCGTGGTGCGCGGCGTGCCGCTGCTCTCCGGGGCGCCGGTCGTCGCGCACGACATCCGGGCCGGTGCGGCTCTCGTCCTCGCGGGTCTCGCTGCCCAGGGCACCACGATCGTCGCCGAGGCACACCACATCGACCGCGGCTACCCGTGGTTCGCGGAGTCGCTGGCTTCGGTGGGCGCGGACGTGTCCCGCCTTGCCGACTGACCGTTCACCGCGATCGGCAGCGGCACGGTCTGCGCCGGCAGCACGTTTTCGAAACGATGTTGGCGTTTCGGGGGTGCAAAGGCCCGCTCGGGGACCATGATGGTGTCGAGGGATTCGGGGAGCACGATGCAGCACACCATCGACAGGGACACCCTGCGGCTGTCAGGGATGCTCGACGTGCGCTGCACCGCCGAGCTGCGGGCCGCGCTGTACGGCCTGATGGAGACCACCACCGGGGACGTCCGCGTCGACCTCGCCGACGTCGAGTCGATGGACATGACGACGCTGAAGATGTTCGCGGTGGCCAACCGGTTCGCCGAGCGGCACGGTCGCCGCGTGGTGCTGCAGCACTGCTCGCCCGCCGTACGACGGCTGCTGCACATCTCCCACCTGCGCTGGATGATCCCGGTCGAGCCGGCCACCGGCCCACCGAACCAGCCCGGCTCCTGAGCATCCCTGCGACCTTCCCGCAGGCATGTGACCCAGCCCGCAGCGTGAGAGAGTCCACACGCGATACCCGTCCCCGGGTCCCCGGGCCTACCCTCAGCCCCATGAGCGACGACAAGCCTGTCCTGGACCGTCCGGAGAAGGACCGCCCGTGGGTGATGAGGACCTACGCGGGCCACTCCTCGGCCGCGGAGTCCAACAAGCTCTACCGGAACAACCTGGCCAAGGGCCAGACCGGCCTGTCCGTCGCCTTCGACCTGCCCACCCAGACCGGCTACGACCCCGACTCCCCGCTGGCCCGCGGCGAGGTCGGCAAGGTGGGCGTCCCGATCCCGCACCTCGGTGAGATGCGCCGCCTGTTCGAGGACATCCCGCTCACCGAGATGAACACCTCGATGACCATCAACGCCACGGCGATGTGGCTGCTCGCGCTCTACCAGGTCGTCGCGGAGGAGCAGAACCCCGACCTCGAGCCGCTCGAGGTGGCGCACAAGCTCGCCGGCACCACCCAGAACGACATCATCAAGGAGTACCTCTCCCGTGGGACCTACGTGTTCCCGCCCGAGCACTCGCTGCGGCTGACCTCGGACCTGATCGCCTACACGGTCAACGAGATCCCGAAGTGGAACCCGATCAACATCTGCAGCTATCACCTGCAGGAGGCCGGCGCGACGCCGACGCAGGAGCTGGCCTACGCACTGTGCACCGCGATCGCGGTGCTCGACACGGTGAAGGATTCCGGCCAGGTCTCCGAGGAGGACTTCCCCAAGGTCGTCGGGCGGATCTCCTTCTTCGTCAACGCCGGGGTGCGGTTCATCGAGGAGACCTGCAAGATGCGGGCCTTCGTCGAGCTGTGGGACCAGATCACCCGCGAGCGCTACGGCGTCGAGGACGAGAAGATGCGCCGGTTCCGCTACGGCGTGCAGGTCAACTCGCTGGGGCTGACCGAGGCGCAGCCGGAGAACAACGTGCAGCGCATCGTGCTGGAGATGCTCGGCGTGACCCTGTCGAAGAGGGCGCGGGCCCGGGCGGTGCAGCTGCCTGCGTGGAACGAGGCGCTCGGCCTTCCCCGCCCGTGGGACCAGCAGTGGTCGCTGCGGCTGCAGCAGGTGCTGGCGTTCGAGTCCGACCTGCTGGAGTACGACGACATCTTCGACGGCTCCCACGTCATCGAGGCCAAGGTGGCGCAGCTCGTCGAGGACGCCCGCGCCGAGATGGACCGCGTGCAGGCGCTCGGTGGTGCGATCGCGGCCGTGGAGAGCGGCTACATGAAGCAGGCCCTGGTCAGCTCACACTCCGCGCGCCGGGCGCGGATCGAGAACGGTGAGGACATCGTCGTCGGGGTCAACAAGTTCGAGACCACCGAGCCGTCGCCGCTCACCGCCGACCTCGACACCGCCATCCAGGCCGCCGATCCCGAGGCGGAGCGCTCCGCGATCGCCTCCGTCGAGCAGTGGCGCGAGCAGCGCGACCAGGCCGGGGTCGACCGTGCCCTCGAGGCGCTGGCCGCCGCAGCCAAGACCGACACCAACCTGATGGAGGCGACCCTGGTCGCGGCCCGTGCGGGCGTGACCACGGGGGAGTGGGCCGGGACGCTGCGCGAGGTGTTCGGCGAGTTCCGCGCGCCCACCGGCGTATCCGGGGCCGTCGGTGTCGCCGAAGCCGGGCGCGAGCTCACCGCCGTCCGCGAGCAGGTGGCGGCGACCGGCGAGGCACTCGGCGGCCGGCTGCGGCTGCTGGTCGGCAAGCCGGGCCTCGACGGACACTCCAACGGCGCCGAGCAGGTCGCCGTGCGGGCCCGCGACGCGGGCTTCGAGGTGGTCTACCAGGGGATCCGGCTGACGCCCGACCAGATCGTCAGAGCCGCCGTGGCCGAGGACGTGCACTGCATCGGACTCTCGATCCTGTCCGGGTCACACATGGAGCTCGTCCCCGACGTGCTCGACATGATGCGGGAGGCGGGGATCGAGGACATCCCGGTGATCGTCGGCGGGATCATCCCGGACCGCGACGCCCGCGCGCTCAAGGAGCTCGGGGTCGCCGAGGTGTTCACCCCGAAGGACTTCAGCCTCACCGAGGCGATGGCCGGCATCGTGCGCGCGATCCGCCGGGCGCACGACCTGGACTGACGCCGCACTCGGCGCTCACCCTGCGCCGACCACCTCCGGGGGCCCCTCCAGGCGGCGGAGGCGCAGCAGCGTCATGCCGCCGGCGTACGCCTGTGGCGGCTCGACCTGCTCGAAGCGGGTGGGGGCGATGCCCGCGCGGAAGAGCTTGGTGCCGCTGCCCAGCACGATCGGGCAGAGCCAGAGGTTCACCCGGTCGACCAGTCCATCGTGGAACAGGGTCTGCAGCAGCCCCGCGCTGCCCCAGGTGTGCACCTGTTCGTGCCGGTCGCGGACCTGGCGCACCCCGGCGGCCGCGACGGTGAGCTGGGTGCTGCCCTCCCAGCTCAGCTCCGGCGTGCCTCGGGAGGCGACGTACTTCGGGACGCGGTTGAAGACCTCCGCGACGCCGTCGGACTGGTCCGGCCAGTAGCCGCGGAAGATGTCGTACGTCGTGCGCCCCAGCAGCAGCGCGTCCGAGGCCTGCACGTCTGCCTCGACGCGGGCGCCCGACTCCGCGTCCCAGTACGGGCGCTCCCAGCCGGCGTACTCGTAGTCGCCGTCCTGCTCGGTGGGCCCGCCGTTGGCCTGGATCACGCCGTCGAGCGTGCTGATGATGTTGACGTGCAGCTCACCCATGGTCGCCTCGCTCGTCTCGCGGCGCCCCAGTGACGCCTGTGTGGATGTGGACCTCAGCCGGTCTCGGGACTCATCGGTCGGGTCCGCTCCTCACCCGGCACTGAGCAAGCGGGCGGCCCTTGCGAGGTCGCTTCGGATGGCGACCGGGAAGAGCAGCGCGGCGACCGGCGCGACGACCCGCCACGGCCCGCGGGCACGGAAGGACACCTCGGCGGCCACCAGGCACCCGTCGGGCGCGTCGGCGAAGGACAGGCTGAGGTCCATGGTGATGCCGCGGGAGGTGCCGGTCTCTGCCCAGGTCCGCGGCCGCTCGACGACGGTCAGGCTCATCTGCGAGACCACCCCGCCGACGGCTCGCTCGCTCCACCGGGTGCCGACCTGCGGCGGCAGCGGCTGCACCGCGCCGACCTCGCGCAGCGACGACTGCCACCTCGTCCGGTTGTGCGGGTGCACCAGGAAGTCGAAGGCCTGATCACGCGGCACCGCGAAGGCGATCTCGACACGTCGCGCCATCACACCTCCGGACCAGGGCAGTGTCGGCACCCTACGGCGCCGGGGTCGTCAGATGTCCACGAACCGGCGCCCGAACCTGGTGTCGGGAACTGGCCTAGTGCGGGTCCGGGTCGCACGCGTCGGATACCCGGAAGTGCGCTTGCCTCGGATTAGTCTTCGAGTGCGACCGCGACGGCGGCGCCTGGCCTCGGGTTCCGGACAAGGGACGGTTTCGACCATGCAGCAGGTTGCGGACGAGGAGCGGTGGAGCTTCGGCGCGCTCTCGGACATGGTGCTCAAGTCCGACGACGCGATCGTGCTCACCGACGCCCAGGGGACCGTGGTGCTGGCCAACGCCGTCGCGGGTGACCTCGTCGGGCTGCCCGCCGAGACCATGGTCGGGCTCACCGTGGAGCACTTCGGCCGCGAGACGATGCGCACCTTCCAGCGGGTCGCGGTGGAGGCGGTCGTCGCGAACAACGTCGAGGTCAACGTGCGCGAGGCGCAGGTCTTCTACTCTGACGGCAGCTCGGTGCCGGTGGACCTCACCCTGTCGCCGGCGTGGACCGATCGTGGACCGATGGTCGCGATCGGCCTGCGCGAGGCCACCGACCGCTACCGGCAGACCCGGCTGTTCCGCGGGCTGCTCGAGGCCGCCCCCGACGGGATGGTGATCGTCAACGACACCGGCGAGATCGTGCTGGTGAACGCGCAGGTGGAGACGCTCTTCGGCTACGAGCGCTCCGAGCTCATCGGGGAGGCCGTGGAGATCCTCGTGCCGGACCGCTTCTCCGGGATGCACATGGCCTTCCGCAGCGGCTACGTCAGCGAGCCGCGCACCCGGCCTATGGGGCTCTCCGGCGACCTCCACGCCCGGCGCAAGGACGGGTCGGAGTTCCCGGTGGAGATCTCGCTGGCACCGCTGGAGACCGACGAGGGACTGCTGATCTCGGCGGCCGTGCGCGACATCTCCGAGCGACGCCGGATGCAGGAGGAGAACGACCGGATCAAGGACGAGTTCTTCGCCACCGTCTCCCACGAGCTGCGCACCCCGCTGACCTCGATGATCGGGTACGGCGAGCTGATGGCCGATCTCGAGGAGCTCAGCCCCCAGGGCCGGCGGTTCCTGACGGTGATGATGCGCAGTGCGGAGCGGGAGCTGCGCCTCGTCGACGACCTGCTGACCCTGGTCGCGATCGAGGAGTCCGGCCTGTCGATCCGGCCCGCCGACCTCGACCTCGAGCAGGTGGTGCGCGAGGCCGTCGAGGCCGCGCGACCCCGCGCCGAGGAGGCGCAGCTCGAGCTCACCTTGGTGACCCAGGGCCGCGCGGTGCCGATGAAGGGGGACCGCGACCGGCTCGGCCAGGCCATCGACAACCTGCTGTCCAACGCGGTGAAGTTCACCCCGCCCGGTGGTCAGGTGCGGGTGACGCTGCGCGGGGACGCCGACGCGGCGTGGGTCGACGTCGCGGACACCGGGCCCGGCATCGGCGACAGCGACCCCGACCAGGTCTTCGAACGGCTCTTCCGCTCGAGGGGCGCGGTCGATCAGCAGCGGCCCGGAGCCGGCCTGGGGCTGACCATCGCGCTGGCGATCGTCGAGGCCCACGACGGCTCGATCGAGGTGGTCCGGAGCGGGCCGGACGGGAGCACGTTCCGGATCACGTTCCCCCAGTCTCAGCCGCCGCCCGGACGGACCAGCCCGAGCTCGTAGGCAGCCACCGCCGCCTGGGTGCGGTCGCGCACCTCGAGCTTGCGCAGCAGTGCGGCGACGTGGGTCTTCACGGTTCCCTCGCCGAGGTAGAGGAGCTCGGCGATCTCGGCGTTGGACCGCCCCGCCGCCACCTCGCGCAACACCTCGGTCTCGCGCTGGGTCAGGCGCTCGAGCACCGGTGAAGGGGCGACCCGGCGCTCGGCGTACTCCCGGAGCAGCCGCTCGACCAGTCGCGGCGCCACCGTGGTCTGGCCGCTCGCGGCGTGGTGCACGGCGAGGCGGATCTCCTCGGGCGGCATGCTCTTGAGCAGGTAGCCGCTCGCTCCCGCGCGTACCGCGCGCACGAGCAGGGCGTCGTCGGCGAACGTGGTGAGCATGACCACGCGGGTGGCCCCGAGCGCGGGGTCGGCGCGCACCCGCCGGGCGGCCTCGAGGCCGTCGAGGCGTGGCATGCGTACGTCGAGCAGCAGCACGTCGGGATGGTGCTCTCGAGCAAGGGCGACCGCCTGCTCGCCGTCCTCCGCCTCGGCGACGACCTCGAGCCCGGGGCCGTGCTCGAGCACCAGCCGCAGCCCCTGCCGCACCAGGGGCTCGTCGTCGGCGATCACCAGCCGCAGCGGGCTCGTCGGCGCGCTCGTCGATGCGCTCATCCGGCCCCCTCGCCCAGCGGGATCCTCGCTTCGACGCTCCAGCCCTCGTCGCTCGTGCTGGTGTCCAGGGTCCCGCCGAACAGCGCCAGCCGCTCGCGCAGCCCGACCAGTCCGCGACCGCTGCCGTGGACCGCGGTGCTCGCCGGTCGTCCGTCGTCGGTGACCCGAGTGACGAGGCCGCGCCCATCCCGGCTCACCTCGACCCGAGCCCGGCCGGCGTCACTGTGACGCACCACGTTGGTCAGCGCCTCCTGCACCACGCGGTAGACGGTGGTCGAGACGCTCGGTGGCAGGTCTCCGGCGGAGACGTCAAGGTCG
>DASSLA010000080.1:0-5389 GCA_035689885.1 Marmoricola sp.
GAGGGCAACGGGGACCGGTCGGTCATCGTCCTCGACGAGCACAACCGCCCCCGGGCGTGGCCGTGGCTGCGCCAGATCAAGGGCGACAAGATGCACGCCGGCAACGACGAGCTGGTCGACCTCGACGAGCGGGCCACCCTCAACGACGCCCTCGACACCATGCTCACCAGCAGCCACGGCGCAGCGGTGGTGACCGGCCACCGCGGGCAGTACCTCGGGGTGGTCAACTTCACCGCCGTCACCGACTACATGCAGGCCCAGCAGCAGGCGATCGAGGAGGCCACCGACCAGAGCACGGCGTCCTCGAGTCCACACGACGAGCACGGCGCCTCGGCCGTCGAGGAGTCGTGAGGTGAGCACGACGACGGCACCGCCGGTCGAGAACGAGTCCGCGACGAAGGCTCCGCCCTCCGGGCTGCTGGGCGGCCGGCTCAACGCCGAGGCGGCGATCGTGCTGTTCGCGATCCCGGTGATCGTGGCGGTCGGCTTCGGGGTCTACGCACTCTGGCGCAACACCGCCGACCTCGACTCGGTCGAGGAGAGCGCGCTGGGGTGGGGAACCATCGGCGACCAGATCTGGGAGCACGTCCAGCTGACCTTCGTCTCGGCGTTCCTGGTCGTCATCATCGCCGTACCGCTCGGGATCCTGCTCACCCGCGGCCGCGCCCGTCGGGCCGCCCCGCTCGTCGTGGGGATCGCCAACGCCGGCCAGGCCGCGCCGTCGGTGGGTCTGATCGTGCTGTTCGCGATGTGGCTGCAGCCCGGCTTCAAGACGGCCGTGTTCGCGCTCACCGTCTACGCCATCCTGCCGGTTCTCCGGAACACCATCGTCGGCCTGCAGGGCGTCGACCGCACCCTCGTCGAGGCCGGACGCGGCGTCGGGATGACCGCCGCCAGCGTGCTGTTCCGCATCGAGCTCCCGCTGGCGCTGCCGGTGATCATGGCCGGGGTGCGCACCGCCCTCGTACTGCTGGTCGGCACGGCCACGCTGGCGACCTTCATCAACGGCGGCGGCCTGGGCGCCACCCTGCAGGCCGGGATCGCGCTGCTCCGCTACCCGGTGATCGTCTCGGGCGCCGTCCTCGTCGCGCTGCTCGCCCTGCTCATCGAGTGGCTGGGTCGCGTCCTGGAGCTGGCCGCCCATCCCAAGGGAGTGTGAGGGCATGACGCGCAAGCTGTACGTCGCACTCGCCGGGTTGCTCTCCACCGTGCTGTTCGCGGCCTGCGGGCTGCCCACCGCGGGCGGCTTCGTGCCCACGGGCAAGCTGGCCGGGCCGGTCGAGGACGTCGAGGGCCTCGAGGGGGCCACCATCGCGGTGGGCTCGAAGAACTTCACCGAGAACGTCCTGCTCGGCAAGATGGCGATCATCCTGATGCAGTCCGCGGGCGCCACCGTCACCGACCTGACCAACATCCCCGGCAGCGCGGCCGCCCGCCAGGCCATGCTCGACGGCCAGATCCAGTCGATGTGGGAGTACACCGGCACCGGCTGGATCACCTACCTGGGCCACGAGAAGCCGATCCGCGACGAGCAGGGCCAGTACGTCGCCGTACGTGACGAGGACCTGGAGAAGAACGACCTGGTCTGGCTCCCGCCGGCGCCGATGAACAACACCTACGGCTTCGCGGTCACCCAGGAGGTGGCCGAGAAGTTCAAGATCACCAAGCTCTCCCAGCTCGCGGACGTGCCGGTCAGCGAACGCACCTTCTGCGTCGAGTCCGAGCTGATCAACCGCCCCGACGGTCTGAAGGGCATGCTCGAGCTGTACGGCGTACCGCTGGGTTCGGCGCAGGGAGTCCCACGGGAGAACCTCAAGACCTTCCAGACCGGGGCGATCTACGACGCCACCGCCAAGGGCTCGTGCAACTTCGGTGAGGTGTTCACCACCGACGGGCGCATCGTCGCGCTCGACCTCAACGTGCTGCAGGACGACAAGGAGTTCTTCCCCAAGTACAACGTCACCATGGTGCTCGACGAGAAGACCGCGAAGGAGCACCCGCAGCTCGAGGACCTGTTCGCGCCGGTGATCGAGAAGCTCACCGACAAGGTGATGATCGACCTCAATGCCGAGGTCGACGTCAACGGGCGCGAGCCGGCCGACGTGGCCTACGAGTGGCTCGTGGACGAGGGGTTCGTCCAGGACCAGTAGCCCGGCGGAATGCGGAATTGAGTACTTCGGCTCACGACGAGGGGGCCGGCTCGCTGCCACGCTGGTGGCATGGAGACGAGAACGCGGGCGCACCACGTGGTCGACGCCCTGATCGAGGCCGGCCTGCTCACCGGTGCCGAGCGCGAGCGGTCGGTCGAGGTCGTGTCGCGGAGCCTCGGCGGCCCTTCAGAAGGGGCCGAAGCCCCATCACGACGGGGCATCCCGCAGCTGGTCGAGGTGGTCGCCTACCTCGGCGGCGCGCTCGTCCTCGCTGCGGGGTCGCTGTTCCTGGTGGAGCAGTGGGGGTCGCTCGGCTTCGCCGCCCGCACCGCCCTGATCGCCGTGACCACGGTCGTGCTCGCCGCGGCGGGGTTGGCCGTCGCCCGCTCCGGCGGGCCGGTCGACGTGCAGGACCAGCGGCACGACGTACGCCGCCGTCTCGGTGGGACGCTGCTGGTCGCCGCGGCGGTCGCTGCGGGCTTCCTGGTCGGCCACACCCTGGACCACTACGTCGAGCAGGGGACGTTCCCCTCGGTGAACTGGCCCACCGTGCTCGGTGCGGTCGCCGTGGTGCTCGGCTCCGTCGCGGCGTACCGGCTGGCGCCCACCGCCGTCGCGCTGCTCGGGATGCTCGGCGGTGCGGTCACGGCCGGCATGGCGCTGGTCGAGGGTGTCGAGCTGGGCTCCGACGGCGACGTCGTCGGGGTCTTCCTGTTGATCATCGCCGTGGTGTGGCTGGCACTCACCGAGGCCGGCCTCTTCCACGAACGCACCGTCGCCCGCACGCTCGGCGGCGTGCTCGCACTGCTCGGTGCGCAGGTGCCGGCGCTGGACGGCACGCATTCCTGGCTCGGCTACCTGCTCACCGCATCGGTCGCCGTCGCCGGGATCGTGGTCTACCTGCGCCGGACCGCCTGGCCCTACCTGGCCGTGGCGGTGCTCGCCGTGACCCTCGTCGTCCCCGAGGCGGTCTCCGACTGGACCGAGGGCTCCCTCGGCGCGGTCGGCGGCGTCCTGGTCGCGGGCATCACCCTGCTGGGCGCCTCGCTGGCGGGGTATCGGCTGCGGGCGGAGACGACCGGAAACTGATCGGGACGGGATCGGGCGTCGACGGGGGGCGCGCCACCCTCAGCACGTGCTGAAGGATTGCGGCCGATTCAGCGATCTGGCCCGTGATTCACCAGCATTTGCCGGAAGCCTGCACGCGCCTCCTCAGGCACCGGCCGCCAGCCGCATCCCCTGCTCGATGGCACGCTTGGCGTCGAGCTCGGCGGCCACGTCCGCACCACCGATCAGGTGCACGGCCTGGTCGCGGTCGCGGGCGACCAGCTCGTCGTACAGGCTGCGCACCGACTCCTGCCCGGCGCACACCACGACGTCGTCCACCTCGAGCAGGCGCGGGGTGCCGTCGACGGTGAGGTGCAGGCCGTGGTCGTCGATGCGTTCGTACGTCGCCCCGCTGACCTGCTCGACGCCGGACTGCTTGAGCACGGCGCGGTGCGCCCAGCCGGAGGTCTTGCCGAGGTCCTTGCCGATCATCGAGGCCCTGCGCTGGACCAGGAAGACCTCACGGGCGGCGGTGCGCGGCTTGCGCTCGGTCAGGCCGCCGGCAGCCAGGCTGGGGTCGCCGACGCCCCAGTGCGCCAGCCACTCGGCGAGGTCCTCGTCAGTGTGGGTCAGCCAGTGCGAGACGTCGACGCCGATGCCGCCCGCGCCGATCACCGCCACCCGACGGCCGGGCACGCGGGTGCCGGCGAGCGCGTCGGCGTAGGAGATCGCGCGCTCGATCCCCGGGATGTCGGGGATGCGCGGCTCGACGCCGGTCGCGACCACGACCTCGGCGAACGGCGCCAGGTCGTCGGCGGTCGGCGCCGCATCGAGCCGTACGTCGACGTCGAGCACCTCGAGCCGGCGGCGGTAGTAGCGCAACGTCTCGGCGAACTCCTCCTTGCCGGGGATCTCCATGGCGAGCCGGAACTGCCCGCCGATCTCCGAGCCCATCTCGAACAGGGTGACCGCGTAGCCACGCTCGGCGTAGGACGTGGCGGCACTGAGCCCGGCGGGGCCGGCGCCGACCACGGCGACGGTGGGCCGCGGGGCGGGCGGCACCGTCGTGGGGAGCGGGAGGAGCACCAGCTCGGTCTCCCGGCAGGCCCGTGGGTTGACCAGGCAGCTGGCCCGCTTGTTCTCGAACACGTGGTCCAGGCAGGCCTGGTTGCACGCGATGCAGGTGTTGATCTCGTCGGCCCGGCCGGCGGCCGCCTTGGCGACCAGCTCGGGGTCCGCCAGGAACGGGCGGGCCATCGAGACCAGGTCGGCGGTGCCGTCGGCGATCAGCTGGTCGGCGTGCTCGGGGGTGTTGATCCGGTTGGACGCGCACACCGGCACCGACACCTCCTCGCGCAGCCGCCGCGTGGCCCAGGTCCACGCCCCGCGCGGCACCTGGGTGATGATCGTCGGCACCCGCGCCTCGTGCCAGCCGATGCCGGTGTTCAGCACGGTGGCGCCGGCCTGCTCGACCAGCAGCGCGAGCTCGACCACCTCGTCCCAGGTCTGCCCGTCCTCGACGAGGTCGAGCAGCGAGATGCGATAGATGATCGGGAAGTCGTCGCCGACGACCTCGCGGGTACGCCGGACCACCTCGACCGGGAAGCGCATCCGCCGGGTCGACGTACCGCCCCACTCGTCGTCGCGGTCGTTGGTGCGCGCGGCGAGGAACTGGTTGATCAGGTAGCCCTCGGAGCCCATGATCTCGACCGCGTCGTAGCCCGCGCGCTGGGCGAGACTGGCACTGTGCGCGAACGCCGTGGCGGTGCGGTCCACCGCGCGCGAGGACATCGCGCTCGGGCGGAACGGCGTGATCGGCGACTTGTGGTCGCTCGCCGACTGGGAGAACGGCGTGTAGCCGTAGCGCCCGGCGTGCAGCACCTGCAGCGCGATCGCGCCGCCCTCGTCGTGCACGGCCTCGGTGATCTGCCGATGGCGCTCGGCGTGCAGCCGGGTGCTCAGCTCGGAGGCGAACGGCTTCAGCCAGCCGCGCTTGGTCGGGGCGTAGCCGCCGGTGACGATCAGGCCGACACCGCCGCGGGCGCGCTCGGCGAAGTACGCCGCCAGCTTGGGGATGTCCCAGGCGAAGTCCTCCAGACCGGTGTGCATCGAGCCCATCACCGTGCGGTTGCGCAGGGTGAGCCCGCCGACCTCGAGCGGGGCGAGCAGGTGCGGGTACGGCGTCATGCGCG
>DASSLA010000081.1:0-14535 GCA_035689885.1 Marmoricola sp.
AACGCGATGGTGAAGGCGACCGTCGCCCAGAGCCAGTTCTGGCCCGGGAACTCCCCGTGGCCGAACGCGTAGGCGAGGTAGAACAGCGAGCCGACGCCGCGGACGCCGAAGAACGCAGCCACGAGGCGCTCCTCCTTGTGCATCCCGTGGTCGACGTGGGCGAACGGCATCAGGCTGGCCATCGCGGTCAGTGGTCGTACGACGAACACCAGGGCGAGGCCAGCCACCACTCCCCGCCAGTCGAGGTCTGCCAGCAGCCCGCTGCTCATCACCATGCCGAGGGCGAGCAGCACCAGCAGGGTGAACAACCGCTCGAGGCGCTCGACGACCTGGTGCATCTCCCGGTTGTAGTCGTGGCCGCGCTCCACGCTGCGCACTGCCATGCCGCAGCAGAAGACCGCGATGAAGCCGTAGCCGCCGACCGACTCCGCGGCCCCGAAGGCGATCGCCAGCGCGGCGAGGGCGAGCAAGGGTTCGCCCTGCTCGGCGAGTCGGAGCGACACGCGGCGGGCGCGGAACGCCAGCTTGGCCAGGAGCCACCCGGTCGCCACGCCGACGAGCACGCCGAGCAGCGACTTGCCGACCAGCTCCCAGGCGACCCACCTCGGCACCCACTCGACGGTGGCGCCCTTGGTGACCAGGAAGATCGCGGCGTAGACGAACGGGAAGGCCAGGCCGTCGTTCAGCCCGGCCTCGGAGGTC
Source organism: Marmoricola sp. (assembly GCA_035689885.1). Taxonomy (GTDB): domain Bacteria; phylum Actinomycetota; class Actinomycetes; order Propionibacteriales; family Nocardioidaceae; genus Marmoricola. The sequence goes on from DASSLA010000081.1 coordinate 703, forward strand.
AGCGCGAAGCGCACCTCGTGGCGCTCGTCGCTCTCCTCCTCCTCCATCGTCTCGACGTCGGGTCCGCCCACCTGGACGTCACCGGCGAGCACCGGGTCGGTCGGCGCCAGCGCGGCGCCCAGCAGGAGCGCGGATGCGGGCGCGAGGCCCAGTCCCCACCAGCCGAGCAGCCACACCGCGCCGATCGACAGCGGCATCGCCACCAGCAGCAGGCGCCACGTCGCCGACCAGCGGCGCCAGTCGCGAGGGTGCCGCCAGGGCAGCCGGAGCGGTCGGTCCAGGGCCAGCCCCACGCCCATCAGCGCGATGAGAACGGTCAGCTGCGTGACCTGCTCGACCAGCGCCCGGTCGGTGATCGCGTCGAGGATCGGCGCGTCACCCAGCGGCAGCAGCCCGATCCCCACCCCCGCGCCGAGCAGCACCATCGGCGGCGAGATGGCGAACCGGCTGACCACGGACGGCAGCAGGGCGGCGAGCAGGATGGCGACCCCGGCGACGAGGTAGAGGGCACTGGTCACGAGGCTCCCTGTCTCGACCTGTCTCGACCACTCCCGCGCGGTTGTCTCCACGTCGGGTGGGGGTGGGCGCAGCAGGGATCGAACCTGCGACCACCTCGTTGTAAGCGAGGTGCTCTACCGCTGAGCTATGCGCCCCGATCCGGCTCCGTCGGCCGGCCGCGGCACAGACTACGGGAGGGCGAAGTCCGACACATCAGACACCCGGCCGGGAGAACCAGAACCATGCGGACACGAAAAAGTCGCGCCGCTGGCGTCTCGGGTCACCAGCGGCGCGACATGGACAAGATTGCCTGACGTCGGGGCCGGATCCAAGCCAAGCGAGGAAAAATAGCCCGAAATGACTACGTGGACTACACCACGCTTCGCAGCGCCTCCGCGTGGGCGTCCAGGTCGCGCGGCTCGTGCCTCGCGCTGTGCGCCACCCAGCGCACCACTCCCTGCTTGTCGATCACGAACGACGAGCGGTTCGGGGCGCCGTTGAGGGGGTCCAGCACGCCGTACGCCGACGCGGTGGCGCCGTGCGGCCAGAAGTCGCTCAGCAGCGGGAAGAACAGCCCGTCGCGATCGGCGACCGCGCGCTGCGCGTAGATCGGGTCGCAGCTCAGCGCGATCACGGTCGTGTCGTCGGTCTCGAAGTCCCCGAGCCGGTCCCGGATCGCGGTCAGCTCGCCAGTGCAGATCCCGCTGAAGGCGAACGGGTAGAAGACCAGCAGCACCGCCTTGTGCCCGGCGTACGACGAAAGCGTGACGTCCTGGCCGTGCTGGTCCTTCAGGGTGAAGTCGGGGGCCGGGTCGCCGATCGCCAAGGTCATGGCCGCCATGGTGCCAGCCTCCCGAGGCAACGCCTCAGTCGGTGTCGTCCCCCGAGGCCGAGGCCGAGTCCGAGTCCGAGTCCGAGTCCGAAGCCGCGTCCGGGCCCGGGTTGCCGTCCTCGTCGTAGTCCTTGAGGTCCTTCTTGAGGATCTTGCCGGTGGCGTTGCGCGGCAGCTCGTCGATGAAGACGATCTCGCGGGGCACCTTGTAGCGGGCCAGGTTGTCCTTGACCCATGCCTTGAGCGTGTCCTCGTCGACGTCGCCGTCCTTGACCACGAACGCCCGCAGCCGCTGGCCGAAGTCGTCGTCCTCGACGCCGATCGCGGCGACGTCCTGGACGTTCTCGTGGCGGGCGAGGCAGTCCTCGACCTCCTTGGGGAACACGTTCTCCCCGCCGGAGACGATCATCTCGTCGTCGCGGCCCTCGACGAAGAGGCGGCCCTCCTCGTCGAACCGGCCCACGTCACCGCTGGCCATCAGCCCGTCGATCATCTCCTTGCTCTCCTCGCCGCCGGTGTAGCCGCCGAAGAGCATGGTGTTGCCGACGAAGATGCGCCCGGACTCCCCGGCCGGGACAGGCTCGCCCTGCTCGTCGTAGATCCGCACCACCGTGTTGTACGGCGTCCGGCCGGCCGTGCCGGGCGCGGCCCGCATGTCCTCTGGCTGGGCGATGGTGGCCCAGGCGACCTCGGTGGAGCCATAGGTGTTGTAGAGGTTGTCCCCGAACTCGTCCATCCACTCGGTGGCCAGGTCACCGGGCAGCGCCGAGCCGGAGGCGGCCACCACCTTGAGCGAGGAGCAGTCGCAGGAGCGCTGCTCGCGCGGGAGCTTCATGATGCGCTGCATCATCACCGGGATCACGATCATCGAGTCGCAGCGGTAGTCCTCGACGACCCGCAGGCACTCCGCCGGGTCGAACTTGCGCCGCAGGATCATCCGCGAGCCGAGCAGCATCGCCATGTTGAGGTGCGCCCAGCCCCAGGTGTGGAACAGCGGGGCGGCGATGTGCACCGTGCCGCCGGCGCGGAAGGGCATCTTCGACAGCAGCGCCACGGCTCCGTCGATGCCGGACTCGCCACGAGGCGCGCCCTTGGGGGTACCGGTCGTGCCGGAGGTCAGGATCACCGGCTTGCTGGTGTGCCCGGGCACTGGGAGGGGGTCGGTCGAGCCCTTGGTGATGAGGTCCTCGACCAGGGGCGCGTCGCCGGCGTCGCCGTCGTGCCACGCCACCACGCGCGGGAGGTCGACCCCCGCCTTGTCGATCAGAGCGCCGAACTCCTCGTCGTACACGATCGCCGCCGGCTTCTCCCGGTCGCACACCTCGCCGAGCTGAGGCGCCGAGAAGGCGGTGTTGAGGTAGAGGATGTCGGCCCCGAGCTTGCTCAGCGCCGTCGAGACGTCCAGGAAGTAGCGGTGGTTGCGGCACAGCACCGCAACGCTGTCACCCGAGGCGACGCCCATCTCCTGCAGCCCGTGGGCGAGCCGGGTGGCGCGCTCGTCGATCTGCGCCCAGGTCAGCTCGCCGAGCTCGTCGACCAGGCCGACCTGGTCCGGCGCCCGTACTGCCAGCGCACCGATGCCACCGGCGAAGCCGATGCCCCAGTCCTTGATGGTGCTCGCGATGCCGTAGAGGGTCCGTGGACCGTAGGGGCGGATCACGCGGGCGGCGGTCATGACCTTGAGCAGCCGGCCCTTGCGCATGGCCTGCTCACCGAGGGTGCTGATCATCGAGGGGGGTGCCTCCTGTGGGTCTGCCGCCGGTCGAAGCTCAGCGGCTCTTGGGGGCGACCAGTCGGGTCGCCGTCCACTCCTTACCCACTGCAACGGTCGTCGTCGTGGAAAGTCCCGCAATTGGCGCGGCCTCCGAGACATCGGCGGCGTCCACGGCCCCGGGACGACCGACCTTGGGGGTCATCAGCCAGATCGCACCGCCGCCGGCGAGGTCGGTCAGCGAGTCGACGAGGGCGTCCACGAGGTCCCCGTCGTCGTCGCGCCACCACAGCACCACGGCGTCGACCACGTTGCCGTAGTCGCCGTCGACCATGTCGGCGTCGATCGCGTCCTCGATCTCCTGGCGGACCGCGTCGTCGACGTCCTCGTCCCAGCCCAGCTCCTGCACGACCATGCCGCGCTTGAGTCCAAGCCGCTCCCCCAGACGGACGTCCGCGCCCCCTGCGCTCGGGCTCACCGTTGTGCCTCCACTCCTCGTGCTGCTCTGGTCCACCCGCGCACCCCCGGGCGATCGGTGCACGTAGTTCACTAGACCCGGGTGACCTGCGCAACCCCACTCGCGGAGCGTCCACATGCCGATGTCTGCGGGATGGCCGGGCGCGGAGTCTCCATTCCGAGACGGGACTACCGCTGGGTAGATTTCGCGACCTTCCCAAGGGTGACACGATGAGGGTGTGACCGAGAACGACGCAAACGCCAAGAAGGCTCCCGAGAAGTCCCAGGCGAAGGCCGCCGAGACGCCGAGGGTCCCGGTGATCCACGAGGGACTCCCCACCCAGCTCCCCGACATCGACCCGGAGGAGACCGAGGACTGGATCGCATCCTTCGACGCGATGCTCGACGACCGCGGCCGCGAGCGTGCCCGCTACGTGATGCTGCGGCTGCTCGAGAGGGCTCGCGAGAAGCAGGTCGGGGTCCCGGCCCTGCGCAGCACCGACTACATCAACACCATCCCGCCCGAGCGCGAGCCGTGGTTCCCCGGCGACGAGGACGTCGAGCGCCGGATCCGCGCCTTCATCCGCTGGAACGCCGCGGTGATGGTCTCCAGCGCCAACCGGCCCGGCCTCGAGGTCGGCGGCCACATCGCCACCTACCAGTCGGCGGCCAGTCTCTACGAGGTCGGCTTCAACCACTTCTTCCGCGGCAAGGACCACCCCGGCGGCGGCGACCAGATCTACATCCAGGGCCACGGCTCCCCCGGCATCTACGCCCGCGCCTACCTCGAGGGGCGGCTCACCGAGGACCAGCTGATGCACTTCCGCCAGGAGGTGCAGCACGGCGTCGGCAAGGGCCTCCCGTCGTACCCCCACCCGCGGCTGATGCCGGAGTTCTGGGAGTTCCCCACGGTCTCGATGGGCCTCACCGCCATCAACTCGATCTACCAGGCGCGGTTCAACCGCTACCTGCAGAACCGCGGCATCAAGGACACCAGCCAGCAGCACGTGTGGGCCTTCCTCGGCGACGGCGAGATGGGCGAGCCCGAGTCCCTCGGCGCCATCGGCGTCGCGGCCCGCGAGGAGCTGGACAACCTCACCTTCGTCATCAACTGCAACCTGCAGCAGCTCGACGGACCGGTCCGCGGCAACGGCAAGATCATCCAGGAGCTGGAGTCGTTCTTCCGTGGCGCCGGCTGGAACGTCATCAAGGTGATCTGGGGCCGCGAGTGGGACGCCCTGCTGGCCAGGGACGTCGACGGCGTGCTGGTCAACAAGATGAACAGCACCCCCGACGGCCAGTTCCAGACCTACTCGGTCGAGGACGGCGAGTACGTCCGGGAGAACTTCTTCGGCCCCGACCCGCGGCTGCGCAAGATGGTCGAGCACATGACCGCCACGCAGATCCAGAAGCTGCCGCGCGGCGGACATGACTACCGCAAGGTGTACTCCGCCTTCGACGCCGCCACCAAGCACGTCGGGCAGCCGACCGTGATCCTGGCGCACACCATCAAGGGCTGGACGATCGACGCCCTCGAGGGCAAGAACGCCACCCACCAGATGAAGAAGCTCAACCAGAACGACCTGAAGAAGTTCCGCGACCGGCTCTACCTGCCGATCAGCGACCGCGACATCGAGGAGACCTACGAGGCCACCGGGACGGCGCCGTTCTTCCACCCCGGCCAGGACTCCCCCGAGATCGAGTACATGATGGAGCGCCGCAAGCAGCTCGGCGGTTCGCTCCCTCGTCGCGTCGTGCGCGCCAAGCCGGTGAAGGTGCCCGGCGGCAAGATGTACGACGAGCTCAAACAGGGCTCGGGCAAGAGCAAGATCGCGACCACGATGGCCGTCGTCCGGCTGCTCAAGGACTGGATGAAGGACCCCGAGATCGGTCCGCGCATCGTGCCGATCGCTCCCGACGAGTACCGCACCTTCGGGATGGACTCGATGTTCCCGAGCGCCAAGGTCTACAACCCGGGCGGGCAGACCTACGAGTCAGTGGACCGCAAGCTGCTGCTCAAGTGGCGCGAGGCCACCGACGGCCAGCTGCTCCACGAGGGCATCTCCGAGGCGGGCGCCGTCGCGTCCGCGACCGCCGCGGGCTCGTCGTACTCCACCCACAGCGAGGTGATGATCCCGTTCTACATCTTCTACTCGATGTTCGGGTTCCAGCGCACCGGCGACAGCATCTGGGCGATGGCCGACCAGCTGGCCCGTGGCTTCCTGATCGGCGCCACGGCGGGACGCACCACGCTGACCGGAGAGGGCCTGCAGCACGCCGACGGTCACTCGCCGCTGCTCGCCGCGAGCAACCCCGCGGTGGTGCACTACGACCCGGCGCACGCCCACGAGGTCGCGCACATCATGCAGGACGGCCTGCGCCGGATGTACACCGTCAGCGACGAGCACCCGCAGGGCGAGGACGTCATCTTCTACCTGACGGTCTACAACGAGCCGATGGTGCAGCCCAAGGAGCCCGAGGGCATCGACTCCGAGGGGCTGCTCAAGGGCATCTACCACTTCGCCGGCGCCCCGGAGCTCTCCGGCAACGGCGACACCCCGCGGGCCCAGCTGCTCGCCTCCGGTGTGGGCTTCCCGTGGATCGAGAAGGCGCAGAAGCTGCTCGCCGAGGACTGGGGCGTGGGCGCCGACCTGTGGTCGGTGACGTCGTGGAACGAGCTGGCCCGCGACGCCGTCGAGGCGGAGAAGTGGAAGCTCAACCACCCCGGCGAGGACGCCCCGGTGCCCTACGTGACCTCGACGCTCGAGGGTCACCCCGGTCCGGTCGTGGCGGTGAGCGACTACATGCGCGCCGTACCCCTGCAGATCGCGCACTGGGTGCCCTCGGACTACCACGTGCTCGGCACCGACGGCTTCGGCTTCGCCGACACCCGCCCCGCGGCGCGACGCTACTTCCAAGTCGACGCCGAGAGCGTCGTCGTGGCCACCCTGCGGGCGCTCGCGGAGCGCGGCGAGGTCAAGCCCGAGGTCGCGGCGGAGGCGTTCGCCAAGTACCGCATCGACGACCCGACGGCCGTCGCGGACGTGAAGCAGGAGGGCGGCGACGCGTGACCCACGCCCGTCCGGACGGCACCGGTGAGCACACTGGTGCCGGTCCGTGGCAGGCGGCACTGCGGCGCGCCCGAGTGCCCCTCGGCCTGGGCGTGCTCTGCCTGCTGGTGTCGCTGCCCGCGACGGAGGACCTCGACCCGCTGCTGCGGTGGGTCGGGGTCATCCTCGTCGTGACCGGACTCGTCATCGTGGTCGCGACGGCACGGACGCTCAGCGCCGGCAGGCGCTAGCGCCCTCGAGGTTCAGGCGCCGCGCCCGGCCAGCTCGGTGACCGGTGCCAGCGGCCGATCGCCCGCCTCGGCCCGGTTCAGCGGCTGCGTGTGGCCGTTGCGCAGCAGCTGGCGCCAGCGGCCGCGGTGGTAGCGCGCCGGCTGGGTCGCCCGGATGAAGGTGTGCACGACCTTCACGAAGCGGTCCGGGTGTTCCTTGTGCGGGAAGTGCCCGGTGTTGGGCATCACCTCGACCACCGCGCCGGGCGCGATCCGGGCGACGTTCTCGGCGTGCCGCACCGGGATCACGACGTCGTCGGTGCCCCAGACGACGAGCATCGGCATCGCCTCGGTCAAGTAGGCGCGGTCGACCATGGTGATGATCTGGCCCTTCAGATCGATCACCGCCCGCACCACGTGGCGGATCGCCGCCCGGGCGTGGGGGTTCTTGAACGAGTCGTAGATCTCGGCGACCTCGTGCAGGTCGCGGGTGGCCGACAGGCCGGTGCGGGAGAGCGCACGGAGCCCCGCCTTGCCGACGTGGCGTACGCCGGGCAGGGTCGCCACCCCCATCACCTGGTGGAACCCGGGCAGCGTGATCGCACGCAGGGCAGGGCTGACCTCCGGGCCGAGCCCGCCGGGCGCGACGAGCACCATGCGCTCGGTCCGCTCCGGGAACTGGTAGGCGAACTGCATCGCCACGCCGCCGCCGAAGCTGTGGCCCACCACGGTCACCTTGTCGATGCCCAGCACGGTCAGCAGGTCGCGCATCCCGTTGGCGTAGCCGCCCACGGAGTAGTCGGCCCGGGGCTTCGCGCTCGCGCCGTGGCCCAGCAGGTCGGGGGCGATCACCGTGTAGTGGCGAGAGAGGCCGCGGATCACCGGCAGCCAGGTCGAGTGCGTGCAGCCGAGCCCGTGGAGCAGCAGCAGGGCGGGGCCCGTGCCCATCATCACGAAAGCGCGCTCGTGACCGTGGATGGTGACCCGCTGGAGGTCGCCTGGGGCGCCGAATCCGTCAAACGCAGGGGCCACGCGCGCTCCTCGGAGTTGGGGGCGGATGCTGTTGGCGCAGTCAACCAGAACTTGTTGCAATCTGGGGCAGGGCACGAGGAATTGTCCACCAGCGTGGCGAATTCGTGATCCGCGTCACGACGACCGGGACCGCCGCGTTAGGGTCCACCCCATGCCGGAGAGCACGCACGCCGACGTCCAGCGCGGCCTGGCCGAGATCGTGCACCTGGTCACCGGACGGCCCACCGAGGAGGTCCAGCCCGACCGCCTGTTCGTGGATGACCTGCGGGTCGACTCGCTGGCGATGGTCGAGATCCTCGAGGGCACGGCACGCCGGTTCGACGTGCAGATCGACGACGAGGCCGCCAAGGACTTCGTCCGTGTCCGCGACCTGGTCGACCACGTCGTGGCGCGGACAGCGGGCTGACCGCCTGCAGGACCCAGTCCTAGACCACCTGGTGCAGCCAGCGCACCGGGACGCCGTCGCCGGCGTGCCGGAATGGCTCCAGCTCGTCGTCCCAGGGCTTGCCGAGCAGCTTGTCGACCTCGAGCTCGAGCGTGGTCTCGCCCAGCGCCGCCTTGACCACAGCCGCCTTGAGCCGGTCCTCCGGGATCATGATGTCGCCGTGCAGCCCGGTGACGGCATGGAAGACGCCGAGCGCCGGGGTGGCCGAGTAGCGCGCCCCCTCGGTGCTGGTGGTGGGCTCCTCGGTCACCTCGAAGCGGAGGTGGTTCCAGCCGCGGAGCGCCGAGGTGACCGCGGCGGCGGTGCCGCTCTCGCCCGACCAGGAGTACTCGGTGCGGTAGGTGCCAGCCTGGGCGGGCTGTGGGGTCCACTCCACCTGCGGGGCGACGCCGAGGACGCCGCCGACGGCCCACTCGATGTGTGGGCACAACGCGGACGGCGCCGAGTGGACGTAGAGCACGCCACGGGTCGCAGAACGGGTCGATGCAGCAGTCACGGTGGACCTCCTCTTGCTCCGGCGTCGAGATACGCCTTCCCCAGCGGTCTCGGAACAGAGCAGTCAGTGGTCGTGTGACCTCGTGTGCAACGTGTGAACTTGTGAGCCCATTGTGACGGACCGGAGCGCCGCGCGCCAGCGGAACGCCCGAAACGCCCCTCCGGCGTGTCCGATGTCCTCCGCTAGGTCCCGGAAACCTGCTTCGGCGAGCGGGGCCCGAGCTCCATGAGCTCGGTCAGCACCTCGGTGGCGACGCCCAGCCCGCCCAGGTGGGACTCCCCCGGCACCGTGCTGAACCGCACGTCCGGCAGCCGCTCGGCCATGTGCACGCCGTGGCCGTGCGGGATGATGTGGTCCCCGTCGCCGTGCCACCAGTGCACCGGCACCTGCACGTCGGACGCCTCGAAGCCCCAGTGCCGGGTGAACAGCACCACGTCGGCCAGCACCGCGCCGAACTGGAAGCGGGCGCCGTTGAGGATGTCGTCGAGGAACATCGCCCGGAACTCCGGACGGGCGAGCAGCTCCTTGTCGCCCCGGGGTTGCACTGCGGCGTACCCGTCGAGGATGCGCCCCGCCACCGGGCGGACCACCTTGATGGCCCGGGTGATCGCGAAGCTGAGGGGCCCGCGGCTGAGCGACAGCAGCGGGGCGACGTACGGCGCGAGGGTGACCAGGCCACCCGAGATGGCGTCCGGCCCCTGGGTGGGCGCGACCCCGCCGAGCACGCCGACGCCGTGCACCCGGTCCGGCAAGGCAGCCCCGGCGGCCAGGGCGTAAGGCCCTCCGCCCGAGAGACCGATCACCCGGAAGGTGTCGATGTCGAGCACGTCGCACAGCTCGCGGAGGTCTCCGGTCCAGTCGAGGACGTTGTCGTAGAGGTGCGGGGTCGAGGAGCCGATGCCCGGGCGGTCCACCCCGATGATCCGCAGGTCGTGCTCCTCGGCGAACAGCCGGGCCTCGATCGGCACCTGGCGACGGGCGCCGGGCGTGCCGTGCATCCAGATCACCGCTGCCCCTCGCGATGCCCCGAACTCGGCGAAGGAGAGGCGGCGGCCGTCGCGCACGGCCACGGAGCCTTCGAGTCGGGGGCGGTCGACCTCGGTCATGGCCGGCAGTCTGGCACGGCGTCGCGGCCGAGCTAGGCGCTGTGCGGCATCCGGACCGCGCCCACGTCGACCACGTTGCGCGGGTCGCGCACTGCGCCGATCAGGGCGCCGTCCGCGACGATCTCGGGGCCGTCGATGATCGTGGCGACCAGGCAGGTGACGTTGTCGCGGCCACCCATGGTCAGCGCTTCGTCGACCAGCGCCTGCGCCGCGCCGTCGTCGGAGTTCGCGGCGAGCAGCTCCTCGATGCGGTGCTCGGCGACGAGGTCGGTGAGCCCGTCGCTGGCCAGCAGCACCCGGTCACCCGGAACGAGGTCGAGGCCGACGATGTCGCCGGGCTCGTCGAGGTCGCCGTTGAGGCTGCGCAGCACCACGTGGCGCCACGGGTGATGGGCCACCTCGGCCTCGGTGATGGTGCCCTCGTGCACGAGGCGCTGCACGTAGGTGTGGTCGATGGTCAGCTGTCTCATCGAGCCGTCGCGGAACAGGAAGCCCCGGGAGTCACCCACATGGGCCAGCGCCACCCGGTGACCATCGGTGGCCACCGCGGTCAGCGTGGTGGCCATGCCGGCTCGCGCGGGGTCCTGCAGCACCCCGGTGACGATCTGCTGCTGCGCGGCGAGCACCGCGGCGCGGAGCACGACGGCGGGGTCCTCGTGGTGGTGCGTCAGCAGGTGCGCCGCGACGACGTACGCCGCCGTGGCGGACGCGACCTCGCCGGCCGCTGCCCCACCGACGCCGTCGGCGACGAGCATGCAGGTGGGGCCGACGAACCCGGAGTCCTCGTTGCCCGAGCGCACGAGGCCGACGTGACTGACACCCACACCGGAGATCCTCAGCACGCCGCCACCGCCTTCTCCACCGTCAACGTCCCACGACCCTCTCACGGTTCCCCGACAGGACTTCCCCTGAAACCCGAGCGCGGCAGGTGCGCCGGTCCGCGCCGGTGGCCGACCCGACACAATGTGCCCATGGAGTGGCTGCTGCTCGCGATCTCGGTGGGGCTGGTGCTCGCGTGCGGGGTCTTCGTCGCAGCCGAGTTCGCGTTCGTGACCGTCGACCGACCGACCGTCGACCGTGCGGCGAGCGAGGGCTTGCGCGGCGCCGCGGGGGTGCAGACGGCGCTCAAGTCGCTGTCGACGCAGCTCTCCGGCGCGCAGGTCGGCATCACCATCACCAACCTGGCCATCGGCTTCCTCGCCGAGCCCGCCATCGCCCGGCTCATCGACGGCCCGCTCGAGGCCGCGGGGGTCCCCGGGTCCGCGGTCACGCCGGTCGCGGTCTCCCTGGGCCTGGTCATCGCCACCGGCGCCACCATGGTCTTCGGCGAGCTGGTGCCGAAGAACATCGCGATCGCGCTGCCCCTGCGCACCGCCTGCGCGACCCAGGGCCCGCAGCGGCTGTTCACCAGCGTGATGAAGCTCCCCATCCGGTTGCTCAACGGCTCCGCCAACGCGCTGCTGCGCGCCATGGGCGTCGAGCCGCAGGAGGAGCTGCGTTCGGCGCGGTCCTCCGAGGAGCTCGCCTCGCTGGCCGGCCGCTCCGCCAGCGAGGGCACCCTGGACACAGACACCGCCCACCTGGTGCAGCGCTCGGTGGCGTTCGGTCCCCGCACCGCCGGGGAGATCATGACCCCGCGTGTGCAGATGGCGTGCGTCGACCTCACCGACCCGGTCAGCGAGGTGATCGAGCTGTCCGGGGCCACGGGGTTCTCCAAGTTCCCGGTGATCAAGGGCAGCTCGGACAACGTGGTGGGCTCGGTGCACGTCAAGCAGGCGGTCGCGGTGCCCCGCTCGGAGCGCAACGACACCCTCGTCCGGGAGGTGATGGTCGAGGCCACCGTCGTGCCCGAGTCGCTGCGCCTCGACCCGCTGCTCTCGCTGCTGCGCGGCGAGGGCTTCCAGATGGCGATCGTCTCCGACGAGTACGGCGGCACCGCGGGCGTGGTCACGCTCGAGGACGTGGTCGAGGAGATCGTCGGTGACATCGCCGACGAGCACGACCGCTACGGCTCCCGGATGCGCAGGCGCCCCGACGGCTCGTGGATCCTCTCCGGCCTGCTGCGGCCCGACGAGGTGCGTGAGGCGACCGGGCTCGACCTCCCCGAGGACGAGTCCTACGACACGATCGCCGGGCTGCTGGTGCGCGAGATCGGCCGGATCCCGCAGCGTGGGGACCGGGTGATCGTGCCGCTGCCCACGGTGATCCCCGAGGACGACGACGAGGAGCCGGTCGAGGAGCAGGCGCTGCTGCGCGTGGAGCGGATGGACGGCCTGCGCGTCGACCGGATCTCGATGAAACGGCTCACCCTCGACGACGGGGAGGAGTCGTGAGCACCGAGCTGTCACTGCTGATCGGCGCCGGCCTGCTGATGGCCAACGCCTTCTTCGTCGGCGCCGAGTTCGCGCTCGTCTCCGCGCGGCGCACCCAGATCGAGCCGAAGGCACAGCAGGGCTCGGCCGTGGCCCGGTCGACGTTGCGGGCCATGGAGCGCGTCTCGGTGGTGATGGCCGGGGCCCAGCTCGGCATCACGGTGTGCTCCCTCGGGCTGGGCGCGATCGCGGAACCGGCCCTGGCGCACCTGATCGAGCCGGTCGCCGAGCGCCTCGGCGCCCCCGAGCAGCTGGTCCACCCGATCGCCTTCGCGATTGCCCTCGCTGTCGTGGTCTACCTGCACGTGGTGCTCGGCGAGATGGTACCCAAGAACCTCGCCCTGGCAGGCCCGGAGCGCTCCGCGCTGCTGTTCGGGCCGCCGATGATGGCGGTGGTCACGGTGCTGCGGCCGCTGGTGCTGTTCCTCAACGCCGTCGCCAACGGCGTCATCCGGCTGATGCGGATCGAGCCGCGCGACGACGTGAGCTCGTCGTTCACCCGTGAGCAGGTCGAGGCAATGGTCGACGAGTCGCGTGAGGAGGGCAAGCTCGAGCAGGGCGAGTACGAACGGCTCTCCGGGGCCCTCGGGTTCACCTCCCGCACCGTGGCCGACGTGCTGCTGCCGCTCGAGGACCTGGACACGGTGCGCCGGGGCGCCCGGGCCACCGACGTCGAGCAGGTCTGCGCGGAGACCGGCTACTCACGCTTCCCGGTCGAGAACGACGCCGGCGACCTGGTCGGCTACCTGCACATCAAGGACGTCCTGCAGGCCGACCCGCAGGGGCGCGCGCGCATGGTCGAGGACAAGTGGATCCGACCGTTCGCCGGCGTGCGCGTCAGCGACACGTTGGTCAACGCGCTGCAGACGATCCAGGCCAAGGGCTCGCACATGGCGCGGGTGGTCGACGACGACGGTCGGGTGGTCGGGGTGGCGACCCTGGAGGACGTGATCGAGGAGCTGGTCGGCGAGATCCGCGACGCGGCCCACGCCGACGGTCACTGAGCGGCCGCGCCGACCGCCTCGACGCCGGCGACCCGCTCCACCCGGTCCGCCGGCCCGGCCACGAAGACGTGCTCCACGTTGGTGAGCCGGCCGACCGTGCCGACCCGCGAGCCGTCGGGCCCGTGGATGCCGATCCGTGCTCCGACGTACCTCCGACCGGCGAAGGCCAGGGTCTTCACCGTCTCGTGCCCGGCCCCCAGCAGCACCTCGGTCATCTGCTCCGCGCTGATCCAGGACTCGTCGTTGTAGGAGACGAGGAGCACGTCGGCGCGGGCACGCGAGACCAGGTCGGCGAACGCCGCGGGCATCTCGCGCTTGATGTTGAACACGCTCTTGGTGGCCTCGTCGCGGGCGTCCGCGCGCTTGCAGGCGATGCCGTAGTGCTCCGGCTCGTCCCAGCGCACGAGGGTCTCCCACACGTGGTAGTTGGTGTAGTAGCGATGCTGGTTGTACGGCGGGTCGAGGTACATCAGGTCCACGTGCGGCAGACGGTCCACCGTCTCCATCGCGTCGCCGCACACGGTGTGGCCCGGTCCCTCGATCAGCGCCGGCTCGAGCAGCTCGAGGTCGCGGTGGGACCGCTCCGACCAGCTCTTCAGGA
>DASSLA010000082.1:0-16861 GCA_035689885.1 Marmoricola sp.
TGTCTTGCGTCAAGAATCTTGCAGGGTGTGGCCTTGGAGGTAGGCCAGTGTTGGGGTCTTGTAGCCGATGGCCTGGTGGGGTCGGATGGTGTTGTAGATCGTGCGGAAGCGGCTGAACTCCATGGCGAGGGCGTCGCCGTCGTCGATGAGCGAGCGGTAGAGGTGTTCGTATTTCGCGGTGCCGAAGAACCGTTCGACGACGCCGTTGGTCTGCGGGCTGCGAACGCGGGTGCGGACGTGCTTGAGCAGCGGGTCCTGGGCGGAGAAGATCGTGGTGAAGGTCGCGGATCGGAACGCTGGCCCGTTGTCGGTGACCAGTGCGATCGGCGCGGGGACGCTGTCGATGAGCTCGCCGGTGGTCTCATCGAGGAGGTCGAGGGTGCCGCGGTCCTCTCGCAGGTCTTGGAGCCCGAGCAGCTGCTGGGCCTCAGCGATGGCGAGCTCGACGCAGGCCACCGCGTCTCGGGCTCTGCTGGTCGGTGTCACGGTGGCGGCGAGGCAGTACTTGGTGGCGTAGTCGATGACGGCGCAAAGTCGCCAGATGCCGCCGCTGGTGGTCTCGAACTCGGAGAAGTCCATCTGCCAGACCCGGTTTCGGTGGGTCACCGGGTCGCCGAAGACCTGGCGCCGCACCCGCGCCATGGTGCGGTGATCGGCCCGGAAGCCTTGCGGGAGCAGCAGTCCCCGGCGACGCAAGGCGCGCTCGACGCTGGAGTCGGAGACCTGGTGGCCATCGGCGCGCAGCATCGCCGCGATCTTGCGATGACCCCACGCCGGCCAGTCGGCGGCGTACTTGGCCGCGACCGCCTCGATCAGGTCGACCGCTGGGGCAGGCCACGGCCCCTTGGCCGAGGGCGTGCGCGCACGCAGCCGGGCCAGGCGGAACCGATAGGTGCGTTCAGGGATGCCGGCCAGAACCGCGAACCTCGAGACCGGCATCCCGGCCTCGACTCTCAGCGTCTCGAGGTCTTCGAAGGGACCTGGTCGACGTGCTCGGCGCCCTTCTGCCAGATCCGCAGCTGCACGGTCGCCTCGGCCAAGGCCAGCTTGAGCTGTTCGTTCTCCAGCCGCATCCGCTGCTCAGTGACCGACTCACCCGTCACCGGCCCCGAGAGCCGGTCGTTGGCCAACGCGTCGCGACCAGCCTCCAGGAACCGATCGCGCCACTTCTGGATCGTCATCGGCGCCACCCGGTGCCGCCGGGCGGCGTCTTGAATCGACAACTCTCCCGACAACACCGACAGCACCGCCGTCAACCGCACCTCAGCCGGCAACTTCGGCCCTTGCCTCGCCATGCTCAGATCCTCTCGCAGCGTCATCACGACCCTGCAAGAAATCTTGACGCACTAGACTCATTCTTGCACGAACATGTGTTCGAATCAAGAGGCAATGTGAAGGAAGGGGTGACTCGTGACGGTGGGGGACCTTCGCCCCTGACCCGGGCTTGGGTGGCAGAGCAGGATGGCCCCATGAGCATCTCCGACATCAGCAGGGCAGAGCTACCGGAGCAGCAGGTCGCCGTGGTCAGCGGCAGCGTCGCGCACGACGGCATCGGACCGTTCCTCAGCGGTGCCTTCGGGGAGGTCACCACGGTCGTGGCAGAGCAGGGACTGCAGATCACCGGACCCCCGTTCGCCCGCTACCGGATGATCGAAGGCGGATGGGAGGTGGAGGCCGGGTTCCCGGCCTCGGCGCCCGTGAGTCCGGAGGGCAGGGTGCGACCCGGCACGTTGCCGGGTGGGCCGGTCGCGCGGGTGGTCTACCGCGGTCCGTACCAGGGCGTGGCCGAGGCCTACGAGGCGTTGGAGCGCTGGGTCCAGGACAGCGGTGACCACGTGGCCGGTGCGCCCTGGGAGACCTACCTCGACGAACCGGAGGTGGCGGAGCCGCGCACCGAGGTGTTCGCCCCGGTCGCCTCGGGCACCATCCCCTGACCGCCGACGGGCCGGGAGCAGCTGCTGGGCTGGCCGCCACCGGTGCGCGACCGTCGCCCACGCGACCAGCACGAGGAGCCCTCCCAGGTTGCGCAGCGGGACCTCCCAGGACGCCGGGAAGACCGTGCCGGCGTAGTAGTGGGTGATGAAGAGCCCGTCGTACGGCGTACCTCCACCCAGGCTGATCAGCCACTTCTCCCACACCGTGAGCGGACACTGCCCCGTCGCCACGTCGCTGGCGACCATCCAGGTCACGATCGCGAAGTGGGGGAACATCCAGCGCAGGTCGCTCAACCCGAGCAAGCCGCCGAGAACGACGTAGACGATCCCGACAGCGTGAACGGCGGCCACCAGTGCCGCCAGGACCAGGGCGACCTCCATGCCCTCATGCTGTTCGACACGCGTGCCCGTGGGCAGAGGCGTTCGTCCGAACGCAGGGGACCGTTGGACCCCGAGGCTGTCAGGTCTCCTCGGCGAGGCGCGCGAACGTGGTCGCCTCGGTCTCGACCATGCCCTGGGCCTTGCGCCCGATGAGCCGCTCGAGGAGCCAGGCCAACGGCCCGCTCCACTGCAGCGACAGTTCGAGCCTCGACCCGTCGCTGTCTGCAATGACCGTGTGCACGGCCTCGCTGCGGACGCCCGCGCCGCTCGAGACCCAGGTGAACGAGCTGCCCGGCTGCCAGTCGGTGACCTCCCAGACCGCCTTGGGGAGCCCCGGCTGGCGCACCTCGAACCTCGATCCCACGGCCATCGGACCGCTGCTCAGCGGTCGCACCGAGTCGACCGTCGGCAGCCGGTCGCCCCAGTGCTCGACGTCGCTGGCGATCGCCCACAACCGCTCGGGACTTCCTGCAGATCTGGCAGAGGCACGGATCATGGCGCCATGGTGGTCGTCGGGCGGCGGGTCGGCAACACCTCAGGGCCGGTGCAGCCGCTCCTCGTCGGTCACGGTGCGCTCGGCGAGCCTGCGCAGCGCCACGCGGCGCTGACCCACCAGGGCCCAGGAGGCGACCACCACGATCGCGGAGAGGTCGCGCAGCGGCTGCTCCAGTGAGCCCGGGAACAACGTGCCGGCGAGGTAGTGCCCGATGTAGTACCCCTCGTACGGCGTACCGCCGCCCTGCACGATCAGCCACTTCTCCAGTGCTGTGAGGGGGCACTCGGCGAGCATCGCTCCGCCCACGACGATCCAGGTGACCGTCGCGACGTGGGGGACCAGCCAGCGCACGTCGCGCAGGCCGAGGAAGCCGCCGAGGACGACGTAGACGATCGAGGCGCCGTGGACCACCGCCACGAGCGCTGCGAGCACGAGCGCCACTTCCATGTCTCATGCTGGCTCCGGATCGCTCCCGGGCGCAGGGAATTCGCCGAGATCGCTCGAGCTGGTGCAGCCCACCACAAGGGGCCGGCACGGCGCGGGGGACCGGTGGTGCCGAGGACCCGGCCCTGCCATTAAGGTTAGGCGAACCTAACTGAACGAAGGACGGTGTCGATGCACGCCTTGCGCCCTCGGCTGGCCGGTCTGGCCGCCGCTGCCCTCACCCTCCCGCTGCTCGCCGCCTGCGGTGGCGAGGAGGAGCCTTCGCTGGTGATCTACAACGCCCAGCACGAAGAGCTGATCGACGTCGTGGCGGAGGAGTTCACGAAGAAGACCGGCATCGAGGTGCAGCTGCGCAACGGGTCCGACCTCGAGCTGGCCAACCAGATCGTCACGGAGGGCAAGGACTCGCCTGCCGACGTGTTCCTCACCGAGAACTCCCCGGCGATGACGCTGGTGGACAGCAAGAATCTCTTCACCGAGCTCGACCAGAGCACGCTCGACAGGATCCCGGAGCAATTCCGGCCCGACGACGGGCAGTGGACCGGGTTCGCCGCCCGCTCCACGGTGATGGTCTACAACGACGAGGTGGTCGAGGAGTCCGAGCTCCCGACGTCGATCATGGAGCTCGCCGAGCCCGAGTGGGAGGGACGCATCTCGTTCTCCCCGACCGGGGCGGACTTCCAGGCGATCGTGAGCGCCGTCCTCGCCACCCAGGGCCCGGAGGCCACCCGTGAGTGGCTGGCCGGGCTGAAGCGCAACGGCACCGTGTACGACGGCAACAACGTGGTGCTGCAGTCGGTGAACGCGGGGGAGAAGGACGCCGGCGTGATCTACCACTACTACTGGTACCGCGACCAGGAGGAGGCCGGCGAGAACAGCGACGACTCCAGGCTGCACTTCTTCGGCGGCAAGGACCCGGGGGCCTTCATCAGCGTCTCCGGGGCTGGGGTCCTCGCCTCCAGCGACGACAAGACCGACGCGCAGAAGTTCGTGGACTACCTGGTCAGCGAGGACGGCCAGCAGGTCATCGCCGACAGCTACGCGCTCGAGTACACCCTCAACCCCGAGGTCGACCTGGGCCGCGACGTGAAGCCGCTGACCGAGCTCGACCCGCCCGCCGTCGACGTCTCCGACCTGAACGGTCCCGAGGTGGTCGAGATGATGCAGGAGGCAGGGTTCCTCTGACCGAGGTCGCGGTCCCGGAACGGTTGAGCCGGACCACCCACGGGGCACCCGTGATGCTGGTCGTCGCAGCCGGGCTGGTGGCTGCCCTGGTGATGGTGCCCCTCGGGTACGTCGTGTGGTTCACCTGGTCGCTGGGGCCGGTGGAGACCTGGGAGCTGCTGGCGCGCCCGCGCGTGGGCGTGCTCCTGCGCAACACCGCGGTGCTGCTGGTCGGGGTGGTGGCGGTGAGCACCACCGTCGGCGTCGCCTGCGCCTGGCTGGTGGAGCGCTCCGACCTGCCGCTGCGCGGGCTGTGGCACGTGCTGTTCGTCGCGCCACTGGCGATCCCCGCGTTCGTGAACAGCTACGGCTGGGTGTCGCTGACCCCGGCGGTGCAGAGCTACGGCGGGGCGGTCCTCGTGGTGTCGCTGTCGTACCTGCCGCTGGTCTACCTGCCCACGGTGGCCGCGCTGCGCACCCTCGACCCCGCACTCGAGGAGGTGGCCCACTCGCTGGGCCACGACCGGTGGCGGACGTTCCGGACCGTCGTCCTCCGGGGCATCCGGCCCGGCGTGCTGGGCGGCGCCCTGCTCGTCGGCCTGCACGTGCTCGCCGAGTTCGGCGCGCTGCAGATGCTGCGCTTCCCGACGTTCACCACCGCGATCTACGACCACTACCGGTCCGCGTTCAACAGCGCTCCCGCCAACGTGCTCGCCAGCGTGCTGGTGCTCGGCTGCGTGGGGCTGCTCGTCGCCGAGCTCTGGCTCCGTGGGGACGTCGCGCTCTGGCGGGTCGGGTCGGGCGCGACCCGGGCGGTGCCACGCGTGCGCCTGGGTCGGATGCGTCCGGTGGCCCTCCTCGGTGCTGCCGGCCTGGTGGCGCTCTCGCTCGGCGTGCCGGTCAGCAGCCTGGTCCGGTGGCTGCTGGTCGGCTCCTCCACCGCCTTCCCGTTGGGTGAGCTGGCGGCCACCACTGCGACCACGGCGGGGCTCGGCCTGGCGGCCGCGGCGCTCACCACGGTGATGGCGCTGCCGGTGGTGTGGCTCGCCGTACGGCACCGGGGCAGGTGGGCGACGCTCTTCGAGCGCGCGGCGTTCGGCGCCCACGCCCTGCCCGGCATCGTGGTCGGCCTGGCCCTGGTGGCGGTGTCCATCCGGACGGTCCAACCGCTGTACCAGACCGTGCCGCTGCTCCTGCTGGGCTACGCGATCCTGTTCCTGCCCCGGGCGATCGTCAGCATCCGCAGCAGCCTCGAGCACGCCCAGCCCGTGCTCGAGGACGTCGCGCGCAGCCTCGGCGAGCCTCCGGCGCGCGTGCTGGTCCGCGTGGTGCTGCCGCTGCTCCGCAACGGACTCGGCGCCGGGGCGGCGCTGGTGTTCCTCGCCGTGTCCACCGAGCTGACCGCGACCCTGCTGCTCTCGCCGATCGGCACCTCGACCCTGGCCACCGCGTTCTGGTCGCACAGCACGTCGCTCGCCTACGGCGCGGCGGCCCCCTACGCGTTGCTGCTGATCGCGCTCTCGATCCCGGCCACCTGGCTGCTCAGCCGCCAGGTCCAGCGCGGAGCGACACGATGAGCAGGGTGCAGGTGACCGGGTTGCGCAAGGCGTTCGGCGCCCGGCAGGTGCTCGACGGCGTCGACCTGCAGGTGGACGACGGCGAGGTGATGGCCGTGCTCGGCCCCTCGGGCTGCGGCAAGACCACCCTGCTGCGGATCATCGCGGGGTTCCTCGAGCCCGACGACGGCGAGGTCGGGTTCGACGGCT
This sequence comes from Marmoricola sp., assembly GCA_035689885.1. Lineage (GTDB taxonomy): Bacteria > Actinomycetota > Actinomycetes > Propionibacteriales > Nocardioidaceae > Marmoricola. The sequence continues at coordinate 6,186 of DASSLA010000082.1, forward strand.
CGGTGGTCGCCCGGGCCGGGGCCGGTGTGCCCGCCTGGGAGCGCCGGATCGGCTACGTGCCCCAGGAGGGTGCGCTGTTCCCGCACCTCGACGTGCGGCACAACATCCTCTTCGGGCTGCCCCGGCGCGAGCGGACCGACGCCGTGCTGGGGGAGATGCTCGAGCTCGCCGAGCTGCCGGGTGACCTCGCTGCCCGCTACCCGCGGGAGCTCTCCGGCGGACAGCAGCAGCGCGTGGCTCTCGCCCGGGCGCTGGCGCCACGACCGCGGGTGGTGCTGCTGGACGAGCCGTTCTCCTCCCTCGACGCGGCCCTGCGGGTCAGCGCCGGGCGCCAGGTCACCCGCGTGCTGCGCAACGCCGGGACCACCGCGCTGCTGGTCACCCATGACCAGGGCGAGGCGCTCTCCCTGGCCGACCGGGTGGCGGTGCTCGACGAGGGCGTGGTGGCGCAGGTCGCCACCCCGGCCGAGCTGTACGGCGCCCCGCGGACGGTCCGGGTCGGCACCTTCGTCGGCGACGCGAACCTCGTGCCCGGCGTGCTGGCGGCCGACACCGCCAAGTGCGCGCTCGGCGTGGTCGCCCTGCGCACCCGCCCCGTCTCGCCGGAGGGGAGCACGGTCACCCTGCTCGTCCGCCCCGAGCAGCTGCGCCTGAGCCGGCCCGAGCCCGGCGGCAGCACCGGCCGGGTCGAGGAGGTCACCTTCTACGGCGCACAGGTCTCGGTGCGGGTCGCGCTGCCCGACGGGACCTCGCTGCTGGCCCGCGTGGACGCGGCCGGCGTGCCGGTCGTCGGCGACCGGGTCGGCCTGCACGTGGTGGGCGCCGCGGGGGTCTACCCGTGACGATCACGCGCTCGTCGTACGTCTCCCGGAGCCCGCTGGGCGACCTCGCCCGGTTCGGCGACGGGCCGGCCCTCCTCACCGCTGACGCGGTGGTCAGCTTCGCCGAGCTCGCCGAACGGGTCCGCGAGCGCGCGGGACTCCTCGGGCCCGACCGCCAGGTGGTGCTGGTGGAGTGCCGCAACGACGTCGAGACGGTGGTGACCTACCTCGCCGCGCTCGAGGGGCACCACCCGGCGCTGTTGGTCGGCGCGGGGTGCCCGGCGTCGACGCTGGTCGACGACTACAACCCCGACGTCGTCGCCCGGGGAGCCGACCTCGACGTCCGCTCGACCGGCTCGCACGACCTGCATCCCGACCTCGCCCTGCTGCTGAGCACGTCGGGCTCCACCGGATCGCCGAAGCTGGTGCGGCTGTCCCGCGACAACCTGGCGAGCAACGCTTCGAGCATCGCCACCTACCTCGGGCTCGGTCCGGACGACGTGGCGGTCACCTCGCTGCCGCTGCAGTACTGCTACGGGCTCTCGGTCCTCAACAGCCACCTCGCCGTCGGCGCCGCGGTCGCGCTCACCGAGGCCTCCGTCGTCGACGACGAGTTCTGGGACCTGTGCCTCGCAGCGGGGGTCACCTCGCTCGCCGGGGTGCCGCACACCTTCGACCTGCTGGACGCCAGCCGCTTCCACACCCGCGACCTTGGCCGGCTGCGGCGCATCACCCAGGCCGGAGGCCGGCTCGCGCCCGACTCGATCCGCCGCTACGCGGCGATGGGGCACGAGCGCGGCTTCGACCTGGTGGTGATGTACGGCGCCACCGAGGCGACCGCGCGGATGGCCTGGCTCCCGGCCCACCTCGCACACCAGCGGCCGGAGTGCATCGGTGTCCCGATCCCCGGCGGTCACCTCCGGGTCGACGCCGCCCCCGGCGAGGAGGTCGGCGAGCTCGTCTACAGCGGTCCCAACGTGATGCTCGGCTATGCGACCGAACCGCTCGACCTCGCGCTCGGCCGGACCGTGCACGAGCTGCGCACCGGTGACCTGGCGCGCCAGCAGGACGACGGCCTCTTCGAGGTGGTCGGACGGTGCAACCGGATCGCCAAGCTCTTCGGCCTGCGCATCGAGCTCGACCGGCTGGAGTCCCTCGGCAGCGACCGTGGGGTCGACCTGCGGGCCGTCGAGCACGACGGCAGGCTGCACCTCTTCGTCCTCCGGCACGCCGACGTCCATGCCGCCCGCCAGGTCGTCGCCCAGCTGCCCGCGCACGCCGTCGAGGTGCACGTGCTGGCGTCGTGGCCGATGACCCCGCACGGCAAGCCCGACCGGGCCGCCCTGGAGTGGCACGCCGTCACGGTCGCCGCCGACCGCGAGCGGGTGGCCGGCACCGGCGAGGTGGAGCCGGGCGACGTGCGCGACATCTACGCCCACCTCCTCGGTCGTCCCGACGCCACGGCGGACGACAGCTTCGTCGCCCTGGGCGGTGACTCCCTGTCCTACGTCGAGGCGTCGGTCCGGCTGGGCCGGCTGCTGCCCGAGCTGCCCGGCGACTGGGCCCACCTCACGCCCCGCGAGCTCGCGGAGCGCGACACCGAGCGGGCGTCGGGCCCGAAGCGCTTCCACGTCGAGGTCGCCGTACTGCTGCGGGCCCTGGCGATCGTCGCGATCGTGGGCACCCACGCCAACCTCCTCACCGTGGTCGGGGGAGCGCACCTGCTGCTGGCGGTCGCGGGGTTCAACCTGGTCCGCTTCCAGCTCGCCGACCGTCAGGCCGACGACCGTCGCCGCGGCCTGCTGCGTGCCGCCCGCAACGTGGCGCTGCCCTCCGCGCTCTGGATCGGTGGCGTCGCCCTGCTCACCGGGATGTACGACGCCTCCACGGCGCTGATGCTCAACGGCGTGCTCGGCTCGGACACCTGGGACGACCGCTGGCAGTTCTGGTTCCTCGAGGTGCTGGTCTGGGCACTGGTCGGCGTGGCGGTGCTGCTCCCGCTCGCGCGGGTCGACCGGCTCGAGCGGGCTCGACCCTTCGCGTTCGCGGCCTGCGTCCTCGCGGCGACGCTCGTGGTCCGCTACGCCATGGTGGGCGTGGAGGCGGGTCCCAACCAGCGCTACGAGCTGCCCGTCGTGCTCTGGTGCCTGGCCCTCGGCTGGGTGGCGGCCCGGGCGCACACCCACAGGCAACGGGTGCTCACGTCGGTGGTGGCAGTCGCGGCCTGCTGGGGCTTCTTCGACGACCCGGCTCGCGAGGCCCTCATCGCGGCAGGCGCGTGTCTCCTGGTGTGGGTGCCGCGGTTGCGCGTGCCCGGCTGGTCGCTGTCCGTGCTCACCGTGCTGGCAGGGTCGTCGCTGTTCGTGTACCTCACCCACTGGCAGGTCTACCCGCTGCTCGAGGACGACTACCCGCTGCTGGCCACCGTCGCGTCGTTCGCGCTCGGCATCGCGGTGTGGCGGGGCTGGGAGCGCCTCCGCGTATCGTTCGCGCATGCTCGCGTACATCGTCGCAGGCCTGATCATGGGCGTGCTCGCGTGGTACCTCAAGCACGAGCCGGGCGACCCGCGGATGGCCACCCAGATGATGGTCGGGGTCGTCGGGGCAGTGGTCGGCGGCGTCGGGCTCAACCTGTTGCTGGGTGAGGACCTGATGGCGGTCGACGTGTGGGGCTTCACCGCCGCGGTCGTGGTCGCGCTGGTCGTGCTGGGGCTGCTGCAGGCCCGGGTCGGGCGCCGCGCCTGATGGCCGACTGCCTGTTCTGCCGCATCGCAGCGGGGACGACCGAGACGGCCGTGGTGTGGTCCGACGACCTGCTCGTCGCCTTCCTCGACGTCCGCCCGGTGTTCAAGGGCCACGTGCTGCTGGTGCCGCGCGAGCACGTGGACACGCTGGTCGACCTGCCCGACTCGCTCCGCGACCCGTTCTTCGCCGCTGCGCAGCGCCTCGCGGCCGCCATGGTCGACGGGCTCGGCGCCCAGGGCTCCTTCGTGGCGATCAACAACACCGTGTCGCAGTCGGTGCCGCACCTGCACTGCCACGTCGTACCCCGCACCAAGGGCGACGGGCTGCGGGGGTTCTTCTGGCCGCGCACGAAGTACGCCGACGCCGACGACCGGGACGCGTGGGCGGCCCGTATCGTGGCGGCGCTAGATTGACGGCTGCCCCAGCAGAGAACACGAGAGGACGGGCCCGATGGGTCGTTTCGACGGACGGGTGGCAGTGGTCACCGGAGCAGCACGCGGGATCGGCGCCGGCACGGCGCGTCGCTTCGCCGAGGAAGGTGCGGCAGTGGCCGTGCTCGACCTCGACGAGGGACAGGCCGGCACCACGGCCGCCGAGCTCGGCGGTGAGGCGAAGGCGATCGGCGTCGGCTGCGACGTCACCGATGCGGCCTCGGTCGAGGCGGCCACGGCGCGCGTCCTCGAGGAGCTCGGCGGCTGGCACATCCTGGTGAACAACGCCGGCATCACCCGCGACAACCTGCTCTTCAAGATGACCGAGGACGACTGGGACGCCGTCATGGGCGTCCACCTCAAGGGCGCCTTCCTGATGAGCAAGGCCGCGCAGAAGACGTTCGTGGAGCAGAAGTACGGCAAGATCCTGAACCTCTCCAGCGTCTCGGCCAACGGCAACGCCGGCCAGGCCAACTACTCCGCCGCCAAGGCGGGCGTGCAGGGGTTCACCCGCACCCTCGCCCTCGAGCTCGGCAAGTTCGGGGTCAACGTCAACGCGATCGCTCCGGGCTTCATCGCCACCGAGATGACCGACGCCACCGCGCGCCGCCTCAGGCTCGACGTCGAGGAGTTCCGGAAGATGAACGCGGAGGCCAACCCGGTCAAGCGGGTCGGCCACCCCGAGGACATCGCCGCTGCCGCCGCCTTCCTGTGCAGCGACGAGGCGTCCTACATCACCGGGCAGACGCTCTACGTGGACGGCGGCGCCAAGATCTGACGGACATGACGTGATTTACGTCTCGACACGAGCGGGCCTGCGTAGATCCTCAGGCCCGCTTTGTCATGCTGTCCGGCATGATTTCACGTCGCTCGTCCGTGCTCGCTGCGGTCGCCGCTGTCCTCAGCCTGGTCCTGACGGCCTGCGGTGGCTCCGAGGCGGAGAACGCCGCTGACCGGCCCCGGTCGCAGCCCATCGAGGGCGGCAAGGAGCTGGCGGCGATCTGGCCGCTGACGGGCAAGCCGGCCACCTCCGAGACGCCCGAGCGCCCGGTGCTGGTGACCAAGGTCGACAACACCAGCAGCAGCCAGCCCCAGGTGGGTCTCGACAAGGCCGACCTGATCACCGAGGAGATGGTCGAGGGCGGCGTGACCCGACTGGCGGTCTTCTACTACAGCCAGCTGCCGAGGCAGGCCGGACCGGTCCGCTCGATGCGCGCGACCGACATCGGCATCGTCAAGCCGGCCCACGGCGTGCTGGTCGGCAGCGGTGCGGCGCGACAGACCATCGCGCGGCTGAAGAACACCAAGGTGCCGTTCTTCACCGAGAGCGGCCCCGGCTACTACCGCGAGGGCGGCCGCTCGGCGCCGTACAACCTGATGGTCAACCTGCCCAAGCTCGCCAAGGCCGTCTCGGAGAAGGCGAAGGTGCCGGCGAGCTACCTCCCGTGGGGGGCGGAGTCCGACTTCAGTGGCGGCCAGCCCGCGAAGACCTTCGATGCGGTGTTCAGCCCGCGCCACACCACCAAGTGGCGCTACCAGGGCGGGCAGTACAAGAACCTGAACAGCTACGCCGCGGCCGGCAAGGAGTTCAAGCCCGACAGCGTCCTCGTGGTGCGCGTGAAGCAGGGCGACGCCGGCTACCTCGACCCTGCCGGCAGCAAGGTACCCGAGAGCATCTACGAGGGCAGCGGCGAGATCATGCTGTTCCACAAGGGTGAGGTCGTGCGCGGCACCTGGCAGAAGAAGCACCGCCAGACCCCGATCAAGCTGCGTACCAAGGCCGGCCCCCTGAAGGTGCCTGCCGGGAACGTGTGGATCGAGCTGGTGCCGACCAAGAAGGACGGAGGCAACGTCCGCATCGAGCGCTGAGCTCAGCCCTCGGTCTCGTCGTCCTCGGTGGGGGAGACCGGGTCGGTGAGCACCACGCCCTGGTCGGCGAGTGATCGCAGTCCCTGCAGGATGAACCCGATCGCGGCCTCCACGCGCATCACCGCCTGCTTGGGGTCCTCGGCACTGCTCACGCTCTCGCCGGCGGCCGACATCGCGCCGAAGAAGATGCGGCTGAAGGTCAGCTTCATCGCTTCGTCGAGCTCGTAGGTCGACGCCTCGAGCACCGACCCGACGATGTCCTGGACGATGCCGAAGCTGGAGCGCTCCTCCTGCTCCCGGAAGCGCTCGTAGCCGAGGATCGCCGGCCCGTCCTGGATCACGATCCGCTGGTACGTCGGGTCCTGGACCACCTCGAGGAAGGCACGCAGCCCGGCGATCGCCTTGTCCCAGGGGTCGCTCGTCCCACGCAGCGCCCGCTTGATCGCGCGTGAGGCGTCGTCCTCCACCTTCACGAAGACCGCCTCGAAGAGGCCCTGCTTGCCGCTGAAGTGGTGGTACAGCGCCCCCTTGGTGACGCGCGCCCCGGCCACGACCGAGTCGAGGCTTGTCCCGCCGTACCCACGCTCACTGAACTGGCGGGTGGCGACGTCGACGAGCGCCTTCTTGGTCGCCGTGGAGAACTGCTGGCGGCGGCTCGCGCCCCGCACCTTGGGCAGGTTGGTGAGCAGCCTCTCGGCCTGCGAGCGCGTCATGTCCGGAGTGTAGGACCGGACGGCGCCGCGGTTGTGGCTGAGGTCACGCGTGGCTGTCGTTTGGCGCGCCCTGATCACGGTACATACTGAGAGTACGTACCCAAGGTATGTGAACCGAGAAAGGGAAGGCCATGACCTGGAACACCCTTCGTTCGCGGTGGAGGTCGCGTCGTGCCGCCGAGGCGGAGACGGACCTCGACGAGACCGAGCTGCCCCTCGCCGAGCGCATCAAGAAGGTGCTGGCTGACTGAGAGCTCCCCCAGGCAGACGAACCCCAGGCCACCGCGGCTCTCCCTCCGCGCTCCCTCCCTCCGGCCTGGGGTTCGTCATACCCACCGGTCTCCCCGGTTGCAGGATCTGCTGACGGCGGGCCGTTAGACTGCCGCGGTGAACAGCCAACAGCCAGCGGGATTCGGGACCGGTGTCCTGGAGGACACCAGCCTCGATGAACGTACTCGGACCACGGACGACGGCGACCACGAGCGGCTCTCCCACTACGTCCCCAAGGACAAGCTGATGGAGGGGATGATCAACGGAACCCCCGTGGTCGCCCTCTGTGGCAAGGTCTGGGTCCCCAGCCGCAACCCCGAGCGCTACCCGGTCTGCCCGGAGTGCAAGGAGATCTGGGAGAGCATGCGCGAGGGCGACGACGCATGAGCCTGATCTCCCGTGCGGGGGTCGCCACGGTCGCCCTCGCCGTCGCCGGTCTGCCCCTGTTCACCGGCGCTCCTGCCCACGCGTCCGCGGCCCCCGAGCAGGCAGGGCAGGCAGCGGCTTGGACGAGTGTCATCCCGTGCCTGACCGAGACAGCCGCCACCCGGATCGCGCCGTGGGCTGACGACCCCCTCGAGCAGAAGAGCGAGGAGCTCGGGGTCGCCGAGGAGAAGCTCATCGACGACCCGGACGCGCCGCGCTTCCGGACGTTCGAGGACACGGCGCCGGTCGAGGCCGAAGACATCGCGGCTGTCCCCAAGTCCGAGACGACCCGCAAGTTCGTCACCAGCTCGGTGGAGCCGCGGCTGGCCAGTCGCGTGACGATCCCGGTCCGCGTCAACGTGATCAAGGGCAAGCACCGGGGTGAGCGGGCTCCCGCCGGGCCGCGCAAGATCAGGCGCCTCCTGCAGGACCTCAACCGGGGATTCGCGGGTCAGCAGAGCGCGCTGAGCCCCAACACGCGCTACCGCTTCAAGCTGCAGAAGATCAAGTACACCAAGCGCGACGCCTGGCACCACGCGTTCCTGAACGGCCCTCGCGACCAGCGGATGAAGCGGAAGCTGCACCGCGGCGGCGCGCGGACGCTCAACCTCTACATCAACGGCGGTGGCCCCACGGGGTTCCCGGTGCTCGGATGGGCCCGCTTCCCGTGGCAGTACCGGAGCGCCCCCAGGCTGGACGGCGTCACGGTCAACATGGCAGCGATGCGTGGCGGCAAGGCCAGGGGCTACAACCTCAACGACACCGCCGTCCACGAGGTGGGTCACTGGCTCGGCCTGTTCCACACCTTCCAGGGTGGGTGCGGGGCGCGGGGTGACCTCGTCGCGGACACGCCGGCCGAGGCCGAGCCCAGCTACTTCTGCGAGACCACCCGTGACACGTGTCCGGACGACCTCGGGCTCGACCCGGTGCACAACTTCATGGACTACTCGCTCGACTCGTGCATGCGCATGTTCACGCCCGGGCAGGTGCGGCGGATGGACACCAGCTTCGCGAAGTGGCGGCAGTAGCTTGAGGGACTCGTGACCGACGGGACAGATCCGACCGTCCCGCCAGCCCCTGTCGACCTCCCACCCGCCTACCCCGACCGCGCGGCCTGGGGCACGGCTGGGAGCCTGCGTGCCTGGCAGTCGGCGGCGCTGAGCAGGTACTTCGAGACCAACCCGCGCGACTTCCTGACCGTCGCGACGCCGGGGGCGGGCAAGACGACGTTCGCGCTGACGATGGCCTCCGAGCTGCTCTCGCGGCGAGTGGTCGACAGGGTCACGGTCGTGGCCCCGACCGAGCACCTCAAGACCCAGTGGGCCGAGGCCGCCGCCAAGGTGGGCATCCCGCTCGACCCGACGTACTCCGGGCGCAAGGGCAAGGCGAGCAGCGACTTCGTGGGGGTGGCGCTGACCTACGCCGGAGTGGCGGCGAACCCGCTGGCCCACCGGATCCGCACCGAGCGGTTCAACACCTTGGTCGTCCTCGACGAGGTGCACCACGCCGGTGACGCGCTGTCGTGGGGAGAGGCGGTCCGCGAGGCCTTCGACCCGGCCCGACGGCGGCTGGCGCTGACCGGTACGCCGTTCCGCAGCGACATCAACCCGATCCCCTTCGTCACCTACGCGCCCGGTCCCGACGGCATCCCACGGTCGGTGGCCGACTTCACCTACGGGTACGGCGACGCGCTGGCCGACCACGTCGTCCGGCCGGTCCTGTTCATGGCCTACACCGGCGAGATGCAGTGGCGCACCCGCGCGGGCGACGAGGTGGCCGCGCGCCTGGGCGAGCCGCTGACCAAGGACATGACCGCGCACGCGCTGCGCACCGCGCTCGACCCCACGGGGTCGTGGATGCCCTCGGTGCTGGCCGCCGCCGACCGGCGGCTCTCCGAGGTGCGCCGGCACGTTCCCGACGCCGGGGGACTGGTGATCGCCACCGACCAGGACTCCGCACGCGCCTACGCGACGCTGCTCACCCAGGTCACCGGGGAGCGGCCCACGGTCGTCCTGTCCGACGAGAAGGCGGCCTCGAAGAAGATCGCCACCTTCGCCGAGAGTGACTCGCGCTGGATGGTCGCCGTGCGGATGGTCTCCGAGGGCGTGGACGTGCCCCGGCTGGCGGTGGGTGTCTACGCGACCACGACCTCCACGCCGCTGTTCTTCGCCCAGGCGGTCGGCCGCTTCGTGCGGGCCCGCAAGCGCGGCGAGACCGCGTCGATCTTCGTGCCCTCGGTGCCGGTGCTGCTCGGCCACGCCGCGGACCTCGAGGTCGAGCGTGACCACGTGCTCGGCCGCAAGGTCACCGACGAGGACGACATCTTCGCGGCCGAGGACGACCTGCTCCGGCGCGCGCAGCAGGAGGAGACCGCCTCCGCGGAGGAGGAGGGGCTGCCGTTCGAGGCGCTCGGCTCCCGGGCGAGCTTCGACCGAGTGCTCTACGACGGCGCGGAGTTCGGGCACGCGGGCGAGGTGCACGTGGGCTCGGAGGAGGAGATGGACTTCCTCGGCATCCCCGGGCTGCTCGAGCCCGACCAGGTCCGCGACCTGCTGCGCCACCGGCAGAGCGAGCGCGCGCGCCGGCGTGCGCCCGAGCCGGAGGAGATGGTGCGCGCGCTGAGCACCCACGAGCAGCTCGCAGCGCTGCGTCGCGAGCTCAACGGTCTCGTCGCTGCCTGGCACCACCGGACCGGGAAGCCACACGGCGTCATCCACGCGGCGCTGCGCAAGGAGTGCGGCGGCCCGGCCGCGGCCGCCGCGACGGCGGCCCAGCTGAACAAGCGCATCGACCTGCTGCGCGAGTGGGCCACCCGGAGCGCCGGTTAGTGGACGCTCTGTCCCACGAGGGGCAGCACCCGGAACGGCACCTGCTTCGCCAGCGCGATCACCGTGGAGGAGCGCACGATCCCCTCGTCGGCGAGGGCCGCGTCGATCACCCGCTGCAGGTCGGCGTTCGACCGGGCCACGACCCGGCACCACATGTCCCCGGCGCCGGTGATGGTGTGCGCCTCGAGCACCTCCGGGATGCTCGCGAGGTGGCGCGCGACCACGTCGTGCCCGCGTCCCTGGCTGATCTCGAGGGTCAGGAAGGCAGTCACCGGGTAGCCCAGGGCGGCCGGGTCGAGCTCGGGTCCCCACCCGGTGATCACGCCGGTCCGGGTCAGCTTGTCCAGCCGCGCCTGCACGGTGCCGCGGGCGATGCCGAGCCGGCGGGAGGCCTCCAGCACGCCGATGCGGGGCTCCTGCGCGAAGAGAGTGAGCAACCTGCTGTCGACGTCGTCCATGGACCCTCCGAGGTTGTGCAGGTTGCCCAGTGTTTCGGCGTACTGTTGCACAGAGTGTCCGGTTCCGGGGAATCTACGCACATGACTGACTCGACCCTCACCGTGCTCACCCAGG
>DASSLA010000083.1:0-17206 GCA_035689885.1 Marmoricola sp.
GTTCCGATCGCTATGACGACCGGAGTGTATGACGTCCCGGGCGACGTCATACGTTCTGGTCGCTATGCGACCGGGGTGTATGACGTCCCGCGATGTGGGGTGCCCCGGGCCGGCGGGCGCCACCGCGACATACTCGGGGTACCCCGATCTGCTGAGGAGCTTCCATGCGCGCTGTCCAGGTAGTCCGGCTCGAAGGTCCCTCGGGTGTCGACGTCGTCGACGTGCCCGAGCCCACCGCCTCCGAGGGCCAGGTCCTCGTCGACGTACGCGCCGTGGGCGTGAGCTTCCCCGACCTGCTCCTCTCCGCCGGGCAGTACCAGCTCAAGCCCGAGCCGCCCTTCCAGCTCGGCGTGGACTTCGCCGGTGTGGTGCGCTCCGCGCCCGAGTCCTCAGGGTTCACGGCAGGTGACCGGGTCGCCTGCGTGCTTCCGTACGGCGGGGGTGCGGACGTCGTGGCCCTCGATCCGGAGAGCGTCTTCCCGCTGCCCGATGCCATGACGTTCGAGCAGGGCGCGGCGCTGCCGATGAACTACCTCACCGCTCAGTTCGCCCTCGCCACCCGCGGCGGGCTGCAGGAGGGCGAGACCGTCCTCGTGCACGGTGCGGCCGGTGGTGTCGGGACCGCCACGATCCAGGTCGCCAAGGGGTACGGCGCCCGGGTGATCGCGGTGGTCTCCACCGAGCAGAAGGGCGAGGTCGCCCGGAAGGCCGGCGCCGACGAGGTGGTGCTCGTCGACGGGTTCCGCGACGCGGTGAAGGAGCTGACCGGCGGCGAGGGCGTCGACGTGGTGATGGATGTCGTCGGCGGCGGCCTGATGACCGACTCGTTGCGCAGCCTCGGCACCCAGGGACGGCTGCTGGTCGTCGGGTTCACCGCGGGCGAGATCCCGCAGGTGAAGGTCAACCGGCTGCTGCTCAACAACGTCGACGTCCGCGGCGTCGGCTGGGGCGCCTACGCCATGGTCCGGCCGGGCTACATGCGCCAGCAGTGGGAGGCACTGCTGCCGATGATGGAGTCCGGGGTGATCGACCCGCCGATCGGGGCGACGTACCCGCTCGAGCAGTTCGGCCGGGCCCTCCAGGACCTGGAGGACCGCAAGACCCTCGGCAAGTCGGTCGTCACGCTGCGCTGAGACCTGAGTGGGTACGTGTCGCCCATGTCCGACACGATCCTGCTCGACATTGACGGAACGCTCGTCGACTCGACGTACCACCACGCGATCGCCTGGCACCGCGCGTTCCACCGCAACGACGTGGACCTGCCGCTGTGGCGGATCCACCGCACCATCGGGATGGGCGGTGACAGGCTGGTCGCCGACGTCGCCGGCCGCGACGTCGAGGACAAGTGCGGCGACGCGGTGCGAGACGCCTGGCGCGAGGAGTACGCCGAGCTGAAGGCCGAGGTGCGGCCCATGCCCGGAGCGGCCGACCTCGTCCGCAAGCTCGCGGGCACCTACACCGTCGCACTGGCCTCCTCCGGTGATCCCGAGTTCTCCGCCGAGGCCCTCGAGCTGCTCGGAGTGAAGGACGAGATCACCCTTCTGACGACGTCAGAGAACGCCGACGAGTCCAAGCCGCACCCCGATCTGCTCGGGGTCACCCTCGACAAGGTCGGTGGCGACCGCGCAGTGCTGGTCGGCGACACCGTCTACGACGTCGAGTCCGCCGCACGGGCGGGGCTGCGGTGCATCGCCGTGCGGTGCGGGGGGTACGGCGAGGCCGAGCTGGTCGAGGCCGGCGCCGCCCTCGTCGTCGACGGACCGGCCGACCTCGTCGACATCGACTGGGAGCCCCATCTGCAGCCGACCGGAAGGACGTCATGACCAACTTCGGCTACACCCTGATGACCGAGCAGGCCGGCCCGCGCGAGCTTGTCGACCACGCGGTGCGCGCCGAGCGGGCCGGCTTCGACTTCGAGGTGATGAGCGATCACTACTTCCCGTGGCTCTCGGCGCAGGGGCACGCGCCGTACGCCTGGTCGGTGCTCGGCGCGGTGGCCCACGCGACCGAGCGGGTGGGACTGATGACGTTCGTGACGTGTCCGACGCTGCGCTACCACCCCGCCGTGGTCGCGCAGAAGGCCGCGACCGTGCAGCTGCTCGCGGAGGGACGGTTCACCCTCGGGCTCGGCAGCGGGGAGAACCTCAACGAGCACGTCGTCGGCGCCGGGTGGCCCGCGTTGGCCGAGCGGCAAGAGATGCTGCGCGAGGCGATCGAGGTCATCCGCGAGCTGCACACCGGCGAGCTCGTCGACCACCGCGGCGAGTACTTCCAGGTGGACTCGGCGCGCATCTGGGACCTGCCCGAGCAGCCGGTGGAGATCGGGGTGGCCGTGGGCGGTGACCGTGCCGTCGACACGTTGGCTCCGCTGGGCGACCACCTGATCGCGACCGAGCCGGACGGTGGGTTGATCGAGAGCTGGAACGGGACCGACGGGGCCCCGAAGATCGGCAAGCGCGCCCGCGCGATCGGGCAGATCCCGATCTGCTGGGACCCGGACAAGGACCGCGCGGTGGAGCGCGCGCACGATCAGTTCCGGTGGTTCGCAGGTGGCTGGGCGGTGAACAGCGACCTGCCCACCACCGCGGGCTTCGCCGGCGCCACGCAGTACGTGCGTCCGGAGGACGTCGCCGAGTCGATCGTCTGTGGGAACGACCTCGACGAGATCGTCGAGGCGATGCGACCGTTCTGGGAGGCCGGGTTCACCGACGTGGCACTGGTGCAGATCGGTGGGGACACCCAGGAGAAATTCCTCGTCGAGGCCGCGGGCCCGCTGCTGGAGAAGCTGCGGAAGGCCGCCCCGTGAACGTCATCGACCCACGCCGGTGTCGATGTCTGCGAGGGCCCACGTGAGCGGCTGGTACAGCTCATCGCCGACGGCGGCGGCCGCGAGGACGTGGCCGGACTGCTAGAGGCGTGGGAGTGAGGGGCCCGGGCGTACCGGGCCCCTCAGGGCCCCCCGTCCGTCGGCTCCCCGGTTCCGCGGAGTTCGCGCCAGCTCCACGAGCGGGTCCGGACGGGCTGCAGGCTTCCGCCTGCGCCGGTCACCATGCCATCGCCTGGGGAAGGAATAAAGGGACTGATGGCCCCTGGTCTGTACCAATATTCGCCACGAACCCGGACACCTCGGAAAACAATCTTGCGGGGATCGGAGCGGGCGGTTACGGGTCAGCGGACAGCGGGAGCTCGCCAACGACCGTTCCGAGCGCCCCAGCCTGCTCCGGCGTGAGCCGCGCGCGCCCGGTGCCGAGCAGGACGACGTCCTCGTCGGCCCAGATCTGGGTGCCGACCACGGCACGTGCGTCGCTGACCCGGGCGGCGCGCACGGCGGCTCGGGTGGTCTCCGAGTGCATGTCCCGCAGCTCCGCCCGGCTCTCGAAGACGCCCGACTGCATCCGGCCGAACCGACGGCCCAGGTCGTCGTCCTCGGCACCCAATCACGCCAGTAGCTGACCGAGTCGGTGTCCGCGTCGCGATCGGCAGGCGTGTGCAGCGCGACAAGCGCGCGCCGGGCGTCGGCGGCGCAGTGCCGGGTCAGGTCGCGCACCGACCAGCCCAGGCACCCGGTCGGCGCCTATGACTGCTCGTCGTCGACGCGGGCGAGGGCGGCCGCCAGGTCGTCGTACGCCGTGCGCAGCAGGTCGTGTCCGTCCATGCCGGTCACCCTGCCGGGTGAGCGTCCGGCTTGTCTCCTTCGGGCCCGGCCGAGAGGGTGGCCGCATGACGACGAGGGACCGCGACGAGCAGGGACGGCCGCGACAGGCGAGGCCGCGTGACGAGCTCGGCCGGCCGCTGCCCTACGGGGCCCAGGGGGTCGAACCGGTCTCGGAGGACCCGCTGCCGCCCCTCGAGACGGTCCGGTTCGCCCAGGAGCTGCTCGACCAGGGCCGCCCGTTCTCGGCACACGAGGTCTTCGAGGCCCGCTGGAAGGACGCACCGGAGGAGGAGCACGACCTCTGGCAGGGACTCGCGCAGCTCTGTGTCGGACTCACCCACGCCCTGCGCGGTAACGCCACCGGCGCCGAGCGGCTGCTCGAGCGCGGTCACGGGCGGCTGGAGCGGTACGCCGCGACCGGCGGTCCGACGTACGGGCTTGACCTGGCGGGGTTCCGGGACCGGATCCGCCGCGAGGCGGCCGCGGGCGACTGAGCACCCTGCGCGCAGGGACTTGTGGCCCTGTTCACAGACCCGTCCCCGGAGGTCCCATGGGACCAACCGAGGAGGAGCCATGAAGGATGACGACGTGGTCGAGATGACGCTCGACGAGTGTTGGGAGATGCTGCGGACGGCCGGGCTGGGCAGGCTGGCGTTCCGCATCGTCGACGAGGTCTACATCACCCCCGTCAACTTCGTGGTCGACGACCGGACGATCCTGTTCCGCACCGCCGAGGGCACCAAGCTGCTCGCCGCCGAAATGGGCACGCAGGTGGCCTTCGAGGTCGACGACATCGGCGCCGGCATCGCGCGCAGCGTCGTGGTCCGCGGCACTGCCGAACGGCTGCCGGAGGACCAGGCGGACTGGGCCGACCTGTTCGACCTGTCACCGTGGATCGTGGCGCCACCGAAGTACGACGTCGTGGAGATCTGCCCCGAGGTGGTGACCGGCCGGATCTTCCGCCTGGCCCCCGGGGCGGGTCAGGCGGCCTCCTGACCTGCAGCGGTCTCGGGCCGCAGGACCGTCACGTCGGCCAGCGGCGCACGGCGCTCGCGCACCATCAGGGCGATACCGGCCGCGGCCAGCGCGACACCGACAGCGGTGACGGCGAAGAAGGCGGTGATGAAGTAGGTGAGGGCTTCGGTGAACATGTCGTGCTCCTGGGTGAGTCGGTTGGGACGTGCCCAGAAGAGTGCGCCGAGGCGCTGGGGGATCACTGGTGACCGACCGGTCCCTGACTGGAGGTCGGCTGGAACGGGGTGCGGCTCCGTCGGGTCAGTCGCAGTAGTCGCACACGCCCGAGGCGGGGACCTCGGTGAAGCAGGTGGGGCAGAGCCGGGTCGGCCGGGGCTCGGGCCTCGCCGCCTTGCGGGTCGCGGGCTTGCGGGGTGCCGTGGTGCGCGGGCTGGTCCATCGCGTGCTGCTGCTCGTGGCCTTCCTGCGCGCCGGCGTGAAGTGGGCGGTCCGCAGGGCGGTGCCGCCGTCGCGGGGCAGCCCGGTGGCCTCCCAGTGGCGGTAGCAGCTCAGCCGCTCGTGCGCCGCCTGGTCGTCGGGATCCTCGAGCCGGGTGCCGCGGACCCGCTCGACGGCGTCGGCGTACGCCTGCCCGACGCTGCCCTGCACGCTCACGCACAGCGAGGAGAGCAGCGGTTCACCGCGCTGGTGGCAGTCCTCGGTGACGCGGGCGAGCACGTCGCCGAGCCACTGTTGCAACGGCAGCGAGGTGGTAATGCCGGTCGCCTCCTGCACGGCTGTGGCGAGTTGCTTCCAGGTCACCAGCGCGCGGTACCGGCCGGCGGCCTCCAGCAGCACCGGCCGGGCGGCCTCCGCCCAGGTGGCACGTGCGACGGTCGAGCCGACTTCGGAGGCGTCGCGGGGTTGCCGGGTGGGATCGCTGGTCACTCGTCCATGTCTAGCCGACGGGGGTGGCGCCGTCATCGGGCACCCTCCCTCGACGGCTCAGGGCGAGCGCGGTGACGGGCTCGCCGCCTGCTCCGCCCGGCCGAACGCCGCGAAGAACTTGTCCCGGAACGCGTCCATCCGCCACACCGGGGTGCCCGGTCGCGGTCGCAGGCCGTCCTGCCAGCTCCAGGGTGAGATCCGGTCGAGCACGGCCTCGTCGTGGGCGATCACGCTGATCGGGACGTCGCGACTGGCGCCGTGGCCGGTCACCCGGGTCTCCGGCTGGTGGTCGCCGAGCACGACCATGACGAGGTCCTCGTCGCCGTACGTCTCCACGAACGAGACCAGCGAGCGCAGGGTGTAGACGATCGAGGAGCGGTACGCCGCCTTGACCCGCTCGGGGTCAGAGAGCAGCTCGCCGAGGGGGACCGAGACGTCCTCCCACATCTGCTCGTAGAGCGAGCCGTCGCCGAGCTGAGCCCAGGGGACGAAGCGCGGGACCTTGTTCCACGGCTGATGGCTGGACGCGAGGTCGATCTCGGCCATCACCGGTCCGCGGTCCGCGCGGGCCAGCTCGAGGCGCTGGAACGCCTCCAGGGCGAACTGGTCGGGCATCTTGGAGAACCCGAACCGTGGCCCCTCGTAGCCGAGCCGCCAGCGGTTGTAGACCTTGTCGTAGCCGTAGAACTTCTTCCCCTCCGGCCACTGCTCACCCGCCGCCGGCAGCAGCGCGATCGTGCGCCAGCCGCCTTCGCTGAAGGCGCGGGTCAGGGTCAGCCGGTTGCTGGCCAGCAGGCTGTCGTAGCGCTGCTGGTTGTCGATCCACAGGCCCGACTGCAACGCGGCGTGCGCCAGCCAGCTGAGACCCCCGAAGGTCGACGAGGTCACCCAGGCGCTGCGCGAGGAGTAGCCCTGACGCTGCAGCCGCACCGTCCCGGAGTCGAGCAGGTCACGGATGCGCGCCGACTCCCTGCCCTCCAGCGCCACGCGTCCGTAGCTCTCGATGAAGACCAGCAGGACGTCCTTGCCCCGGAGCCCGGCCAGCAGGTCGCTCTCCTCGGCCCCACGGAACCGGTCGGTGGCAGCCGCGTCGGCGAACTCCTGCTCGTCGCGTACGTCGTCCGCAGTCGCCCGGACGTGCTCCACGGCGAGCCCGGCCGCACTGGTGGAGGCCACCGGACCTGCCTCCCCCAGCCGGAGCTGGAACGTCGCGCACACCACCCAGAGCATGGTGAGTGCCGCGACCACCCGCAGGCTCGTCTCCTTGTGGCGCGCGAGCAGGCCGGTGAGCCGGGCGATCGACAGCGGCAGGCCGACGAGCAGGACCACCAGCAGCACGACGACCAGGACCACTGCCAGGATCGCGACGGCCCGACCGACGGTGACGTCGAGCAGGCTGACCGCCGGCCCCAGGTAGCCCCGGTCGGTCGCCAGGCTGAACGGCCGGTCGAAGGCCTGGTAGAAGCCCATGTCGAGCAGCTTCAGCAGGGTCAGCAGCCCGAGCAGCACCCCGACGACGGCTGCGAGCACCCTTCGCCAACGCGCCGGCAGGACCAGCGCGAGCGCCACGAGGACCAGGCCCTCGAGTGGGATCCGCAGGAACGCCTCCGGCGAGAGCCGGTAGGCCCGCTCCGGCGCCAGTAGCGCGAACCAGATGAGGAGCACGGCGAGCACGTCGGCGGTGACGCGCAGGACTCTCGTCGCACGTCGGAACGGTGGCCATCGTGGCCGCCACCGTGTCGGTCGCGCGGTCTCCTGCTCGGGCGCGGGCTGCTCCTGGACCGGATCCGGCTCCTCGGGCAGCACGGCGCTGCCCGTCACGGGAGCGAGCTCGTCCGCCGGACGACGCTGCACGTCAGCCGCCGCCGGGTCCGCTGCTCAACGTGGACACCACGCCTCCCGGATCCAGGGTTCGCGGGTTACTACGGGTCGGGGGTGGGATCGGTTCAACGGCGAGAGACGGAGCCGGTCGGTGTCGGCGTTGGTGCGAAGGAAGCTGTGGTCCCCTGACCGGCGGCGCGGTGCACCCCAGGAAACACAAAACCGCAGGTCATCGGGGGGTGGACCTGCGGTCTTGCTGAGCGCGCCTGTTCTCCTCGCTCCGCTCGTCGACAGACGCTTGCTCGGCGTGAATGACGAAGGACCCCGGGTGAAGCGTTCCGGGGTCCTTCGTCATTCAGCCTCGCTGCGCGCCTGTAGGGATTCGAACCCCAAACCTTCTGATCCGTAGTCAGATGCTCTATCCGTTGAGCTACAGGCGCCCGCCCCCGGGATGCGGCCCGAGGACTGCGCAACTCTAACGGACAACTGGGGTGGCCCTGAAATCGGCCGTACGCCGGACATGCGAATGTCACGCCCGGGGCGACTGAGTGCCTCACGAGCGACTCCAGCGACATTCGCATGTTCGACCGACGAGACATCCCCGTCCACGCTGGATCGATCCAATATGCGCCGCCCGTCCGGCCGCGTATGTTCCGTCCCACCGGGCGCCTGCAACGGCGCGGCACCCGCGGACAGATCTCAAGACCACACACCGCCGATGCGCTCGGCGGCCGGTCCCACCCTGCGTGGTGGCGACCGCGAATGCTCGAGAGGGAACCACGCATGACCGCCGAGTCGACCATCAGCCAGGACGCGCCGACCACGCACGAGGGCATCCGCGCCTTCGTCGCGGAGGTCGCGGAGCTCACCACCCCCGACCGCATCCACTGGTGCACGGGGTCCGACGAGGAGTGGGTCGAGCTCACCGACGCGCTGGTCGCCAGCGGCACCTTCGTGCGCCTCGACGAGAGCAAGAAGCCCAACTCCTTCTACGCCGCTTCCGACCCCACCGACGTGGCGCGGGTCGAGGACCGCACCTACATCTGCTCCGTCGCGGAGCGCGACGCCGGCCCCACCAACAACTGGATGGACCCGCGCGAGATGAAGGCGATCATGCGCGACCTGTACGCCGGCTGCATGCGGGGCCGCACGATGTACGTCATCCCCTTCGTGATGGGGCACCTCGACGCCGAGCAGCCGATGTTCGGGGTCGAGATCACCGACTCGGCGTACGTCACCGCGAGCATGCGCGTGATGGCCCGCATGGGCACCCACGTACTGCGCCGGATGGAGGAGCTCGACGCCGAGTTCGTTCCCGCGCTGCACTCCGTCGGGATGCCGCTCGAGCCGGGCCAGGAGGACGTTGCCTGGCCCTGCAACGACACCAAGTACATCGTGCAGTTCCCCGAGGAGCGCGCGATCTGGTCCTACGGCTCCGGGTACGGCGGCAACGCGCTGCTCGGCAAGAAGTGCTACGCGCTGCGCATCGCCAGCGCCAAGGCCCGTGACGAGGGCTGGATGGCCGAGCACATGCTGATCCTCAAGCTCACCAACCCCGAGGGGGTCACCAAGTACGTCGCCGCGGCGTTCCCGAGCGCCTGCGGCAAGACCAACTTGGCGATGCTGAAGCCCACCATCCCGGGCTGGAAGGTCGAGTCGATCGGCGACGACATCGCGTGGATGCGCATCGGCGAGGACGGCCGGCTCTGGGCGGTCAATCCAGAGTACGGCTTCTTCGGCGTCGCCCCCGGCACGAACGAGCACACCAACCCGCACGCGATGGAGACCATCAACATCGGCAACTCGGTGTTCACCAACGTCGCGCTCACCGAGGACGGCGACGTCTGGTGGGAGGGGCTGGAGAACCCGCCGGCGAAGGCGACCTCGTGGAAGGGCGAGCCGTGGACGCCCGACAGCGACGAGCTGTCCAGCCACCCCAACAGCCGCTACTGCACGCCGATCAAGCAGTGCCCCATCCTGGCCGACGAGTACGACGACCCGCGCGGTGTGCCGATCGACGCGATCCTGTTCGGCGGTCGCCGCCGGACGACCGTGCCCCTGGTGACCGAGGCCCGTGACTGGGTGCACGGGACCTTCATGGGCGCCACCCTGTCCAGCGAGACCACCGCCGCGGCCACGGGTCAGGTCGGCGTGGTCCGTCGCGACCCGATGGCGATGCTGCCGTTCATCGGCTACAACGCCGGCGACTACTTCGGCCACTGGATCAACATGGGCAAGGAGAACGACGCGGCCAAGATGCCGCGCATCTTCTACGTCAACTGGTTCCGCCGCGACGACGACGGCGGGTTCCTGTGGCCGGGCTTCGGCGAGAACAGCCGCGTGCTCAAGTGGGTCATCGACCGCATCGAGGGCAAGGCCGCGGCGATCGAGACCCCGATCGGGCACGTGCCCACCGCGGAGTCGCTCGACACCGACGGGCTCGACCTCAGCGAGGAGCAGCTCGCCCGGGCCCTGGAGGTCGACGTCGAGGAGTGGAAGGCCGAGATCCCCCAGATCACCGAGTGGTTCGAGAAGTTCGGCGACGACCTGCCCGCCGTGCTGTGGACCGAGCTCGACGGACTCAAGGCGCGCCTCGGCCTCTGAGGGTCCCCTGCCAGTGCGGCCCGGGTGGCACGGCATGATTGCTGGGCATGAGCACCGAGCAGGACGACCCGGGGCAGGGTCGCGCGCGCCGCGAGCTGCTCGAAGGGGCGGCGGGTGCGATCTTCAAGGAGATCGTGGCGGCCGGCCAGCTCGACGACTCGGATCCGCGTCTGGACCCCGGTCACCCTGACCACGAGGCGGTCACGCTGCTGCTCGACCTCGGCCTGCTCCGCAAGCTGGGCGGCCGCGGCGGCTACGTCGCCGTCGACCCCTCCTCGGTGCAGCCCGGGGTGGTCGCGCCGATGGGCCGCCAGGCCGTCGAGCTGCTCGCCGAGTCCGCCGCCTGGGCGGAGACCTTCGGCTCCCTGGCCCAGGTCTTCCGGCGTACCCCTGCCGTGGCCAGCCCGGTCGCGGAGATCCGCGGACTGCCCAACATCAACCGCTTCCTCGAGGCCGCGGTCGACGACGCCGAGACCGAGCTGCTGACCGCGCAGCCGGCTGGTGCGCGCAAGGCGGTGATCCTCAAGCAGGCCATCGACCGCGACATCCGCGCGCTCGACCGAGGGGTGTCGATGCGGACGCTCTACCAACACACGGCTCGGCGCAGCAAGGCGACGCGGGAGTACGTCGACCAGATCCGCCACCACGGCGCGAGCGTGCGCACCCTCGACGAGTTCTTCAACCGGTTGATCGTGATCGATCGCCGGCTCGCGATCGTCCCCGGGGAGGCGCCCGACGTGGCCGTGGCGATCCACGACCGCAACCTGGTCACCTACCTGGCCGACATCTTCGACCGCTCCTGGGAGCGGGCGCGTGAGTACGACGAGCGCACGACGTCCTCGGAGAGCGACATCGCCGCCGAGGTCCGGCAGCTGACGGTGCGGATGCTCACCGAGGGCCACAGCGACCCGGCGAGCGCCAAGCGGGTCGGCGTCAGCACGCGCACCTACGCCTCGTACGTCGCCGCCCTCAAGGAGGAGTACGGCGTCGAGACGCGGTTCCAGCTCGGCTACGCGATGGGCTCGCGGGCGCGTGAGGAGAAGACTGACCCGGACTCAGCGGAGTCCGGGTGACCCGGAAACAAGACGATCAGGACCCGAGAGACCTGACCGGCTGCCCCGGTCAGACGGGGCTCAGCCCCAACCGGTGTCGCGCTGCGTGACAGACGTGTTCTTGCCCGCGGCGGACGCGGGCGCAGCAACACCGGAGACGATGACGCCGACGGCGAGGATCGCCGCGGCGACGGACTTGGCGATTCGGCGGAGGTCCATCAAAGTTCCTTAGGTTCGCACCCTGGGTTCGTGTGGGCTTCGTGTGGGCTTCCCCCATGGTGCCCGCGGCGAGGGGCGTAATCACCCAACGCGACTCGCAGACCTGTGCATTGCATGTTCATGCAACTTCTGGGGACATGCCAGTTCGCCCCGGACCCACCGAGTGGCAGGTCCGGGGCGGAGCGGCGGAGGTGGCGGGATTTGAACCCGCGAGAGGGGGTTACCCTCAACCCGCTTAGCAGGCGGGCGCCATAGACCGGACTAGGCGACACCTCCCGGTCGAACGGGTGACAGGCTACCCATGACCGTCGGGCGCCGGGAAATCGGCCCACCGTGGGCCCGAACCGGACTCAGCGCAGGCGGCGGTAGCCGTGTCCGCGGTCGAGGTGCGCCGACAAGGCCCGGGCGAACTCGTCCGGATCGCCCTCGACGACGTCCACCGGGATCGTGGTCGTGCCGCCGCTGCGCAGCCGCAGCACCAGGCAGCGGGTGCCGGCCACGGAGGTGGCCTTGAGGTCGAGCACGTCGGTCCAGCGGGCGACCTTCACGTCGGCCGAGCGGAGCCAGCGCACCCGGTAGCCGTGCTCGTCGAGGCGCACCACCCAGCGGCGTACGCCGAGCGCCATCCCGCCGAGCAGCACGCCCAGGGCAGCGAGCACCACAACGGTGCCGCCGACCCAGCCCGGCAGATCCAGCACCCACACCAGCGCGAAGCCGAGGGCGGTGACCAGGCCCAGCAGCGACAGGAGCGCACCGAGCAACCGCATCCGCAGCGCGGGCGCGAGGGCGAACTCGGCCCGGGGTGCGGTCGCAGGCGCAGCAGTCACGCGCTGATTCTCCGCCGCATGGCCCCGTCCCCCAAAATCGGGTCTTGTCCGAACTCGATGACGTGGGTCACACTCATTTTCCCCACTCTGCGTCCCCTCGCTGCGCAGCAGACTCCGCGAAGGGTGGTTCGAGATGGCTCCTCTCGAAACCGCGATCAAGGAACTCCGCCAGGTCCTGGCGGCCGACACCTCCACGCCCGAGTGGCGCTGGCTGGTCCGCGGCCGGCTGTCGGAGGTGAAGGAAGCGCTCGCCGACCCCCAGGTCCGACAATGGGACGGTTGGCTGAGCGCGCGCGCCCGCACCACCAGTCGGGAGCGCGGCAAGCTGCATGCCCGCGTCAGTGCGCTCGCGGCGGTGATCCTCGAGAAGCTCGAGCCGGACGCGATCCAGCGCGAGGTCTCCCGCCTGGTCAGCGACCTCGAGCACTACGTGCAGAAGGTGCACGACCTGGTCTACGACTCGGTGTCCCTGGAGCTCGGCGGCTCGGAGTAGCCGACTCCCGCCACTACACTCGCCTCCCGTCCCGTGAGGGACCTTGGAGGGGTGCCGGAGTGGCCTATCGGAACCGCCTTGAAAGCGGTCGCTGACAGAGATGTCAGCCGCGGGTTCGAATCCCGCCCCCTCTGCTCGACTCGAACGCCACCACCTCCCGTGGAGGGCCCCGTATGGGCCAGATGTCGGGGATCGAAAGGGGCCTGTCGTCTCCAGCGTTGCCCTGGTCGTCGCCGGACTGGTCGTGCTCTCCGCGGGCGCGGAGGTGATGGTGCGTGGAGCTGTCGCCCTGGCCACCCGGCTCGGGGTGCCGCAGATGGTGATCGGCCTGACCATCGTCTCGCTCGGCACCAGCCTCCCCGAGCTCGCGGTCGGCCTGGACGCGGTCTACCGCGACAGCCCGGAACTCGCGGTGGGCAACATCGTCGGCACCAACCTGGTCAACCTGATGCTCGTGCTCGGGTTGAGCGCGCTGCTGGTGCCGGTCGTGCTGGGGCGTGCGGCCCTGCGCCGTGACCTCCCGGCGATGACGGTGTCGGCGCTGCTGCTCGGGGCGCTGAGCCTGGACGGCGGGTTGAGCCTGGTCGACGGGATCGTCCTGTGCCTGTGCGGCGTGGCGTACACCGCCGTGCTGCTGCGGGACAGCCTGCGAGGGCGCGGCGGCGCGGAGGCAGCCTCAGCGGCAGCCCCGGAGGCGACGTCCCGCCGCTCGCTCGTGCTCGAGGTGGTGATGTTGCTCGGCGGCCTCGTCGTGGTGATCCTCGGCGCGGAGCTGCTGGTCGATGGTGCCACCGGGACGGCGCGACAGCTCGGCATGAGCGACGCCGTCATCGGCCTCACCGTGGTCGCGATCGGCACCTCGGCGCCGGAGCTGGTGACCACCCTCGTCTCAACGGTGCGCGGCAACCGTGACGTGGCGCTGGGCAACCTGCTGGGGTCGAGCACCTACAACATCGCGCTGGTGCTGGGCGTCACCGTGCTGGCGGCACCCGGGGGCATCCCGGTCGATCCCGCGGTCGTGGGCTCGGACCTGCTGCTCCTGGTGCTGGTCGCCCTGATGTGCCTGCCCGTCCTGGTCAGCGGGCGGCGGATCAGCCGGCTCGAGGGCGGGATCGCCGTTGCGCTGTACCTCGTCTACGTCGGGTGGCTCGTCGGCACCGCGACCTGACCCGACTGGAGCACTCAGTGCAGCGGGCGCAGCCGCCCCGGCTCGGTCCGGAGGACGTCCTCGTCGCGCCGTGCGCGCCGGCCACGACCGGGCTGCAGGGCCTGCTCGACGCGGATCACGATCCAGCCGAGGATCAGGCCGAGCACGAGGCCGTAGGCGACCGAGAGCGCCGGGTCGCGGGCCCCGAGGTCGGACGTGAGCAGCCTACTGGTGACGCTCGCGGTGGCGGTCGCGCCGAACGCGCACACCCACCAGCCCTGTCGTCGGCGGGCCCGCATCGAGACGCCCCAGGCGAGCGCGGGGATGCCGACCAGGACCTCGATCGGGTGGGGCGAGGCGCCGAGGGTCCGGCGTACCCAGCCGGTGGCTGCGTCGACTCGGTCGATCATGCCGGGGGAGCCCCATTGCGCGAGCGCCTCGGTGTAGGCGAGTGCGACCGCGAGCAGGACGACGGCCGCGACGCCCACCGCCACTCCGCGGCGGCCCAGGCCGTGGAGACCACCGCCGAGGCGGTAGACCATGGCGACCGTCGCGACCAGGCCGAGGGCGAGCACCGTGTAGCCGAACCGGTCGGGGTCGACGGGTACGACGAAGCCGTCGACCGCGAGGGCGCCGACCGAGGCCAGCAGCAGCGCCAGCACGACCTCCCGGACCACCCGCAGGAAGGACGGGGCCGGGACCGTGCCGAGCACCGCGAGGCCCGCGGCGAGCACGCCGGTGGCCACGGCGACACCGGCCAGCAGCGGCTCCCATCCGGTGCCGAGCGCAGTACCGGCGACGAGGATGGCGAGCGCAGCCGCGATCAGGGCCCGGCCGCCGGAGCGGACCGCGACGCCCACCGCGAGGAGGACACCGATCGCGCACGCCACCGCCTGGCGGGGCAGGTCGTCGGCCTCGAGCGCGCGGAGGGCGACGAGCCCGCCGGCTCCAGCAGCGATGAGGAACAGCCAGGCCAGTCCCAGCAGCATCGGCGACCAGCGGGCGCCGGGCTGGACGGTGGAGGACTGGGGCGCCGGGGTCTCGACGACGAAGGTGTCCGAGGTGGGGCGGGAAGAGGGGCGCCGCGCGCGGGCCGGGTGCTCCCGGGAGCCGTCGCTCCAGCCGAACCTCGAGGGTCTGGAGGGCGGGGCCGCCTTGCGGCGACCCGGCACTCTCTCGACCCTGGTCACGACTGCGAGATTATCAACGGGGACAGGTGTTGGACGCCGCAGGCATGGGCGCGGACGGGGGCCCGGAGGCGGGCATGTACAGCGCCCGAGCGAGGGCGGCGATCACAGCCGCCGGTTCGCCAGCGAGGGGTTGGTCCGGCGTACGTCGCCGACCCGGCCGCGGTCGAGCACCGCGTCGAGCACCTCGGGTGCGTCCCCGGCCTCCACGACGACGTCACCGTCGGGCGCGACGACCATCGAGTGGCCGGTGTAGCGGGGTGCGGGCTGACCGACGCCGACCACCCACACGGTGTTCTCGATCGCCCTCGCGCGCAGCAGGGTTCGCCAGTGCTCGACCTTGCGCTCGCCGGCGACCCAGGCCGCGGGCACGACGATCATCTCGGCGCCGGCGACCGCCAGCGCGCGGGCCAGCTCGGGGAAACGCAGGTCGTAGCAGGTCATCAGGCCGACCGGGAACCCGCGCACGTCGACCACCTGGGGCTCCAGTGGTCCTGCGAAGACCTGGCCCGACTCGTGGAAGCCGAAGGAGTCGTAGAGGTGGATCTTGCGGTAGTGGGCGACCCGGTCGCCGTCGGCGAGGACGAGGGTGTTCAGCGGCCGCTCCGGGTCCTCCGACCTCTCGAACATGCCGCCCAGCCAGGCCGACCCGGTCTTCTCGCTGAGCTCGGCCAGCCGCGTGGCGAACGGGCCGTCGAGCTCCTCGGCGTAGGGCGCGAGGTCGGAGCCGGGCTCGCCGAAGTCGCGCGCGAACGCCTCCGGCACGACCACGAGGTCGACGTCGGAGACCGTGCCGGCGACCGCGTCGAGGGCGGCCAGGTTGTCGGCCGCATCGAGGCCGGAGGCGCGCTGCACGAGGCGCACGCGCAGGCGCTCGGTGCTGTCTGCGGGCATGTGATCAGGGTGCCAGACTGCCGGGCATGGCATCCGGGGCGGCGACCGACACCGGCGCCGTCGTGCTCACCGGCGGCCGCGCGGTCCGGCTGGACGGTGCTGACAAGGCCACGATCGAGCTCGGGGGCGTCACGCTGCTGGAGCGCGTGCTCGCCGCCCTCGACGGGATCGACGAGGTGGTCGTGGTGGGAGACGAGGTGGGCACCTCGCGGCCGGTCACCTGGTTGCGCGAGGACCCGCCGGGTGGTGGACCCGCGGCGGCGTTGCTGGCCGGGCTCTGCGGCTTCCCGCGTACGCCGCGCTGGGTCGTCGTACTCGCCGTCGACCTGCCGCTGGTGACCACCGGCACGGTCCTGCGGCTGCGCGACGCGTGTGGTCCGGACGGTGCCCTGCTCGTCGACGAGGGCGGGCACCGCCAGCTGCTGTGCGCCGTCTATCGCACCGAGGCGCTGCTCGCGGCCGCCCCTCCGATGGAGCAGAGGCCGGGCGTCTCGGTGCGCAGTCTGGCGTCGGGGCTGCACCTCGCCGAGGTCGACGCGCTGCCGGGCGAGGCCGACGACGTGGACACGTGGGCCGACCTCACGGCGCTGCGGGAGCGCCTCCAGTAGTACGGCCGAGACCGGCCGCCGCGCCCCCTTGCATGTCCGGGCACCGGGAGCCAAGACTGGGCAGCGTGAACCTGCACGACTGGATCGACGAGCTCTGCGACGTCCTCGAGATCGAGACCGAGGTCGACGAGGCTCTCGTCCTGGACCTCGCCCGCGACGCCGCGCACCTGGTGGAGCGGCGGGCAGCGCCGATCAGCACCTACCTGCTCGGCTGGGCAGCGGGGCAGGCCAGTGCTGACCAGGCCGAGGTGGAGCGCCTGGCGGGGCTGGCCACCGGGCTCGCCCAGCGGTGGGACAAGTCCCCCGAGGAGCTGGCGCACGAGGACGACGACCTCGAGGTCGAGGCCGAGATCAGCAGCTGAGCCGGGCTCTCTAGGGTGGCAGCATGCGTGCTGTCATCGCTCCCGAGCCCGGTGGACCCGACGCGCTCGTCGTCACCGACCTCCCCGACCCGGAGCCGTCTGAGGGTGAGGTCGTCATCGACGTGGTCGCGAGCGCGGTCAACCGCGCCGACACCCTCCAGCGACAGGGGAAGTACCCGGTGCCACCGGGTGCTTCCGAGGTGCTGGGCCTGGAGTGCTCGGGCGTGGTCAGCGCGTTGGGCGAGGGCGTCGACGGACTCTCCGTCGGCGACGAGGTGTGCGCGCTGCTCGCCGGAGGTGGGTACGGCGAGAAGGTGGCCGTGCCCGCCGGACAGGTGATGCCGCTGCCGCCCGGCACCGACGTGAAGAGCGCTGCTGCGCTCCCCGAGGTCGCCTGCACGGTGTGGTCCAACGTGTTCATGGTGGCCGGCCTGC
>DASSLA010000084.1:0-4695 GCA_035689885.1 Marmoricola sp.
GACCGCGCGCTCGCCGACGCGCTCCGTGAGGACGAGCAGTTCTCCCTGCGCCGGCTGCGGCGTACGTCGGTCCGGGGCTACCGCCGCCTCGAGCCGTGGCTGCTGCGCCGTCCCGCCGACCAGGACCCCGAGATCACCGAGGACGGCGAGATGCCCGGTCCGGTCTCAGCGATCATGCAGAAGCAGGCCCAGGACTTCCGTCGTGCTGTCGACCAGATCGAGACGCGTCTCGAACGGTCGGCCGAGGGCGAGCGCACCGACCAGGGGCCACGCGGGTAGCCGCTCGGTCCAGTGCTCCTGGCCGACGAACACCATCGGCACCGTCTCGCCGTCGGGCGCGTAGTAGTTGGTGCAGGCCGCTTGGAAGACCTCCTGCACGGTCCCGGCCGCTCCGGGGAGGAAGACGATGCCGGCGCCGCAGACCTCCAGCAGGATGTCCTCGCGGATCGCGTTGCGGAAGTACTTCGCGACCGCGGAGCAGAACGGGTTGGGCGGCTCGTGGCCGTAGTGCCAGGTCGGGATGCCCAAGGACCTGCCTGAGTCCTCGAGCCCGTCGACGGCCTCGAGGCCGACGCCCGCCCACGCGGTGATGTCCTCGGTGAACGACGGGACGGTGCGGATGCGCTCCAGCACGCCGTCGAGCACCTCGCGGTCGAGGTCAGCCAGCCGCGCGCCCAGGTTGGCCGCCTCCATCGCCCCCGGGCCGCCGCCGGTCGCGACGGTGCCACCAGAGGCTGCGAGGTCGTGGGCCAGGTGTGCCGCCCGGGCATAGTCGTCGTGGTCGCGGGTCAGCCGGTGCCCACCCATGACGCCGATGATCCGGCGGCCCTCGACGTACTCGCGCAGGGCGTCGTCGATCGAGCGGTCGTGCAGCGACTGCGCCAGCAGGTCCTTGAGCGAGGAGCGCGCGTGCACCTGCTGGGACCACGCGTAGACGGTGGCGTCGGTGGTGCTCGGGTAGCCGTCCTCGAGCCCGTCGTACAGCTCGGCGGGGGTGTAGAGGAGGGGACGCCACGGGTCGAAGGGCACGTCGGGCACCTCCGGGAACAGCAACGCGCCGCCTGCGCGCAACCGGTCGGCGGTCGCGTCGGTGAGGGTGCAGCCGAGGAAGAGCGCACCGCGCGGATCCAGCCCGAGCAGCGCCTCCTCGACCGACGTGAGGTCGAGCCCCTGCACCTGCCAGCCGGACATGGAGCCTGTCGCGGCCTGCGCCCGCGCGGCGACCCGGCCCAGCTCCTCCAGCGACTCGATCTCGATCATGGTCGCGATCATGCCCGACTCAGTGGTCCCCGTTAGCCTCCGTGCATGGCTTCTCGGAACTCAGCTGCGGACGCACCGGTGCGCGCCGACCTCGTCCTCGAGGGGGGTGGGGTCAAGGGCATCGGGCTGGTGGGTGCGCTGGGGCCGCTGACCCGGGCCGGCTACCGCTTCGAGCGGATCGCCGGTACGTCGGCCGGCGCGATCGTCGGGGCCGTGCTCGCGGCGCTCGAGCAGCGCGGCGAGCCGGTGACACGGCTGGAGGACATCGCGCGCACCCTCGACTACCGCAAGTTCCGCGACCGCGGGTTCATCGGCCGCAGGCTCGGTCCGCTCGGGTTCCTCGTCGACGGGCTCTCGGTGCTCTTCGAGCTCGGGGCGTTCGAGGGCGACTACCTCGAGGAGTGGCTCGGTGGCGTGCTCGGCGACCTCGGGGTGGAGACCTTCGGCGACCTGGTCATCGACGACCCGGGTGGTGACGGCGAGCTCCACCACCGCTACCGGCTGATGGTCACCGCGAGCGACGTCTCGCGCCGGCGGCTGTGCCTGTTCCCCTGGCACTACCCCGACTACGGGCTCGACCCCGACGAGCAGCGGGTGGTCGACGCGGTGCGCGCGTCGGCGTCGGTGCCCTACCTCTTCGAGCCGGTGCAGCTGAAGGGCAGCCATGGCACCTCGACGCTCGTCGACGGCGGCCTGATCTCCAACTACCCGATCGACGCGTTCGACCGCAGCGACCGGCAGCCGCCCCGGTGGCCGACGATCGGGGTGCGTCTCGACGCGCTCGGGATCGCCCCCGGCGAGGTGGAGGCCGCGCCGGTGAAGGACCCGGTGAGCATGGGGATCGCCCTGATCGAGACCGCGATCGAGGGCTGCCAGGCCAAGCACGTCCTCGACCCGTGCAACGTGGCACGCAGCGTCTACATCGACGCGAGCGCGCTCGGCTCCTTCGACTTCTCGCTGAGCGAGGCGCAGCAGGAGCAGCTGCTCGAGCAGGGCCGGCTGGCGGCCGAGGAGTTCCTGCGCGGCTGGGACCACGAGCGCTGGCTCCGGGAGTGCAGGCCCGCGTCGTGATCCACAACGTGAGCTTCGCCCTGCTCGACGACGCAGTGGTCGCCGGCCGCGCGGACGAGCCGATCGTCGACGACTGGACGCACGCCCGCCTGCTCGAGGAGAGCGCCGCGCTCGCCGGCGTGCTGCGCCACCTCGGCGTCGCGCCCGGGGTGCGCGTGGTGGTCCGCCCCGACGACGATCTCGACGCCGTCGTGGCCGCGCTGGCCACCGCGCGCATCGGTGGTGTGGTGACGACCGAGGACGACCCCGCGGCAGCGGTCGTGGTGGGGACGGCCGGGTCCGCCCCAGCGGCGAGCGGGCGACACCGGGTGCTGCGTGGTGAGCCCGACGGTGACGGGTCCGACCTGGACTGGTCCGTGCTGCTCCGGGCCGGGCGCACCGACCCCGCAAGCGCGGAGAGACTTGCCCCGGAGGCGGCGTACTCCATGGAGCGGAGCGTGGCCGAGCAGATCGAGGTCCTGGCCGGCACCGAGCCGCCGTACGACGCGGCCGAGCTGCGTCGCCTGCTGCAGGTCGAGTGCCGCTGAGCGAAGCGCGGATTTTGTCCCGCTGACCTTCGAGTCCGTCGCCTCTACTGTGGGCTCCATGAGTCCGCACCCTGATGCCAAGTCCGTGGTCGACGCCGTCCCGAAGCAGCTGCTGATCGGTGGCACGTGGCGAGACGGGACAGGTGGCAAGACCTTCTCGGTGGAGGACCCCGCCACGGGCGAGCCGCTCTGCGAGGTCGCCGACGCCACTCCCGAGGACGCCACCGCGGCACTGGACGCTGCCGTGGCGGCGCAGGCCGACTGGGCGGCGACGCCACCCAACGAGCGCTCGGAGATCCTGCACCGCGCCTTCGTGGCGATGGGGGAGCGCGCCGACGAGCTGGCCCTGCTGATGACGATGGAGATGGGCAAGTCGCTGGCGGAGTCGAAGGGCGAGGTGACCTACGCCGCCGAGTTCTTCCGGTGGTTCTCCGGCGAGGCGCTGCGCCTGGACGGCTACTACAAGACCGCCGGCAACGGGGCCAGCCGGGTGCTGGTGATGCGCCAGCCGGTGGGGCCGTGCTTCTTCATCACGCCGTGGAACTTCCCCACCGCGATGGGCACCCGCAAGATCGGGCCTGCCATCGCTGCCGGCTGCACGATGGTCGTGAAACCCGCGCAGCAGACGCCGTTGTCGATGCTCGCCCTGGCCAGGCTGCTGGAGGAGTGCGGCCTGCCGCCGGGCGTGCTCAACGTCGTCACCTCCTCGTCGTCGTCGGAGGTCTCCAAGCCGGTCATCGCGGACCCGCGGCTGCGCAAGCTGAGCTTCACCGGCTCGACCGAGGTGGGCCGCGTGCTGATGAAGCAGGCGGCCGACGAGGTCCTCAAGGTCTCGATGGAGCTCGGCGGCAACGCGCCGTTCCTGGTCTTCGACGACGCCGACCTCGATGCCGTCGTGGACCAGGCGATGACCGCGAAGATGCGCAACATGGGGGAGGCCTGCACGTCTGCCAACCGCTTCCACGTGCACGAGTCGGTGGCCGAGGAGTTCGCGCAGAAGCTGGCGACGCGGATGGAGGGCCTCACCCTGGGCCACGGCGCCGAGGAGGGCACCGACGTGGGCCCGCTCATCGACGCCGACCAGCGCGGCAAGGTGGCCGAGCTGGTCGAGGACGCCGTCTCGCGCGGTGCCACCTGCGTGACCGGCGGCAAGGTGCGCGAGGGCGCGGGCTACTTCTACGAGCCCACCGTGCTCAGCGGCATCCCCGCCGACGCGCGCGTGCTCAAGGAGGAGATCTTCGGCCCCGTGGCGCCGATCGCGACCTTCAGCACCGACGACGAGGCGATCGCCGCCGCGAACGACACCGAGTTCGGCCTGGTGTCCTACGTCTTCACCGGCAGCCTCGACCGCGCCTTCACGGTGTGCGAGCGTCTCGAGACCGGGATGATCGGCCTCAACCAGGGCCTGGTCTCCAACGCCGGCGCGCCGTTCGGCGGGGTCAAGCAGTCCGGTGTCGGCCGCGAGGGCGGCAACGAGGGCATCGCTGAGTACCTGGAGACCAAGTACGTCGCGATGAAGGTCTGAGCGGCGCGGGTCGTCGTACGGTCGACGTACGTCCAGCGGAGTGGTCGCGCGGGCCCGGGAGGTCATGCGTTCCGGGCGCCATGGCGACGAGCTCGTCTGACGTCCCGAGCGGAGCGAACGACCTGCAGGCCCCCTCAGGCCCTCAGCCCCGCGGGATCAGCGGCTTCTCGGCCCGCGCCTTGATCTGCTGCACCGCCCAGGAGTTGCCGTCGGGGTCGGTGAAGCCGAAGAAGGTGCCGCCGTCGCGCTCGTCGAAGACCTGGATGTCGCTGACCTCGACGCCGCGCGAGCGCAGCTCCTCGTGGGCGGCCG
>DASSLA010000085.1:0-9476 GCA_035689885.1 Marmoricola sp.
CTCGACGCCGTCGTCGTGCTCACCGTGGACTCGGAGGAGCTGGTCCAGCGACTGCTGGCCCGTGCGGAGACCGACGGTCGCTCGGACGACACCGAGGACGTCATCCGGCGCCGCCAGGAGGTCTACGCCGAGCAGACCGCGCCCCTGATCGACGTCTACCGCGACCGGGGCATCCTGGTCGAGGTCGACGGCGTCGGTGAGGTCGACGAGGTGACCGCCCGCATCTTCGCCGCGCTCGAGGGCGTTTCCGAGAGCTGAGCCGGGCGCTCGGCAGAGGACGGCAGGAGCATGGGATTCCGTGGCCGCGGGGTCGAGATCAAGACACCCGAGCAGATCGCGAAGATGCGCGTCGCCGGACGCCTCGTGGGCGAGACCCTCGAGCTGCTGCGCTCGGCGGTGAAGCCCGGTGTCAGCACCGGGGAGCTGGACCGGATCGCGGAGGAGCACATCCGCGACGGCGGCGGCAGCCCGTCCTTCCTCGGCTACGGCGACCCGCCGTTCCCCGGCACGATCTGTGCGTCGGTCAACGACGAGGTCGTGCACGGCATCCCGGGCAGCCGGGTGCTGGAGGAGGGCGACGTGATCTCGATCGACTGCGGCGCCATCGTCGACGGCTGGCACGGCGACGCCGCCATCACCGTGCCCGTCGGCGAGGTGCGCGCCGACGTGCTCGAGCTGATGCGGGTGACCGAGGAGTCGCTGTGGGCGGGCATCTCCGCCGCCCGGCTCGGCGGCCGGGTCACCGACATCTCGCACGCCGTGGAGTCGCACATTCGCTCCCAGCCGCACCCGACCGGCGGCTCGTTCGGCATCCTCGAGGAATTCACCGGCCACGGCATCGGCACCGCGATGCACCAGCCGCCCAACGTCCCCAACTTCGGGCGACCGGGCCGGGGCCCCAAGCTCGAGCGCGGGCTCGCGCTGGCCGTCGAGCCGATGGTGACGCTCGGCAGCAAGCACGCCGTGATCGCCGACGACGAGTGGACCGTGGTCACCCAGGACGGCAGCAGGGCGGCGCACTTCGAGCACACCTTCACGCTCACGCCGGACGGCGCCTGGATCCTCACCGCTACGGACGGGGGCAAGGCCAGGCTGGCGGAGCTCGGGGTCCCGTACGGCGGGGACTGATCGCTCGATGACGGGCGAGCGATGAGGCCGTTCCTGCTGCTCTCGATCCGGGCAGAGCCGGCTGCCGCCGACAACGAGCACGAGGCGTTCGTGCGGTTCAGCGGGCTCGCGGAGCAGGAGCTGCGCCGGGTCAACCTGGCCCGGGAGGCGCTGCCCGAGGTCGACCTGTCCGCGTGGTCCGGCATCCTCCTGGGTGGGGGGCCGTGGAACGCCAGCGACCCGGAGTCCACCAAGAGTCCGGCACAGCAGCGCTCCGAACGGGCGATCACGGCGCTGCTCGACGCCGTGGTCGAGGCGGACTTCCCGTTCCTCGGCGCCTGCTACGGGATCGGCACCGTCGGCATCCACCAGGGGGGCCTGGTCGACAAGCAGTGGCCCGAGCCGGTCGGTCCGCTGTCGATCGAGCTGACGGACGAGGGCCTCGCCGACCCGGTCTTCGCCGGGGTCCCGCGCGCCTTCGCGGCGTACGGCGGCCACAAGGAGGGGATGAGTCGGCTCCCCGAGTCCGCGACGCTGCTGGCGACCTCGGACGCGTGCCCGGTCCAGGCGTTCCGGGTCGGACGCAACGTCTACGCCACCCAGTTCCACCCCGAGCTCGACGAGCTGGGCGTGTGCACTCGCATCGAGGTCTACAAGGACGCGGGCTACTTCGACCCGGGGGAGGCCGAGACGCTCAAGGAGCGGTCGCGCGCGGTCGAGGTGACCCATCCGATGACGATCCTCGCGAACTTCGTGGAGCGGCACCGCCGTTGACCGGACCGCCGGTGCGGACGGTTGCCGCCCCCTACGATGACGCCATGGCGCTCACCGACGGACGCGCGGAGTGGTTCGGGGACACCTTCGAGGCGATGACCCAGAACATCGAGCTCGCGCTGCTCGGCAAGCGGCACGCGATCCGGCTGACGCTGACCTGCCTCGTCTCCGAGGGGCACCTGCTGCTCGAGGACCTGCCCGGCACCGGCAAGACCATGCTTGCCCGGGCCCTGGCCGCGACGGTGGAGGGCTCCCACGCCCGGATCCAGTTCACCCCCGACCTGCTCCCCAGCGACGTCACGGGCGTCACCGTCTACGAGCAGCGGCAGGGCACGTTCACCTTCCACCCCGGGCCGATCTTCCACGACATCGTGCTGGCCGACGAGATCAACCGCGCCTCGCCGAAGACCCAGTCGGCGCTGCTCGAGGTGATGGAGGAGGGCCACGTGACCGTCGACGGGGTCACCCACGATGTGCCGCGGCCGTTCATGGTGATCGCGACGCAGAACCCGATCGAGCAGGCCGGCACCTACCGCCTGCCGGAGGCCCAGCTCGACCGTTTCCTGATGAAGAGCGCCATCGGCTACCCGGACGCCGAGGCGACCGAGGAGCTGTTGCTGAGCTCGGGCGTCCGTGACCGGGTGGCGCTCGTGGAGCCGATCATGAAGATGGAGCTCGTCGCGGAGATGAGCCGCATCGCCGACGAGGTCCACGTCGACCGCGCGATCGTCGCCTACGTACGACGGCTCGCCGAGGCGTCGCGGGAGATGGAGCACGTCCGGCTCGGCATCTCCGCACGTGGCTGCCTGGCCCTGATCCGCGTGATCAAGTCCTGGGCGGCGGCTGACGGACGACCGCACGTGGTTCCGGAGGACGTCGCCGAGCTGGCCCACCCCGTGCTCCGGCACCGGTTGATCCTGGACGGCGAGGCGACGTTCCGTGGCGTCGAGGTCGACCAGGTGATCGACGACCTGCTGCAGCGGGTGCCGGCGCCGTCCGTGCGTGCCTGAGGAGCCCGGGTACATGGCGCGCCTCCCTGCAGCCCTCACCGTGGTGACGCCGGCCGGCCGCTCGATCCTCCTGTTGACGGTGGCCAGCTACCTGGTCGACACCTTCGGCGGCTGGCCGGTGTTCCAGCTGATCTGGGTCTCCTGTCTGATGATGCTCCTCGTCGCCGTCGTGCTCGCGGTGCTTCCGGTGCGCGCGGTGGTGGAGCTGGGCGTCGCGCCGCGTCGGACCGTGGCGGGGGAGGGCGCCCGCGTCCTGGTCGAGGCGAGGAGCGCGTCGCGCCTGCCGGTGCCGGGGCCGCTGCTCGACGTACCGGTCGGGGCCCGGGAGCACCTGATCCGACTGCCGATGCTGCGGCCAGGACACCCTGTGCACCGCGGGATCGAGCTCGACGGACTCCGCCGGGGGGTGGTGCCGGTCGGACCGGCCACCGCCCGACGCACGGACCCGCTCGGTCTGCTCCGCTGGACCGAGCGGTGGAGCGGGGCCATCGAGCTGCTGGTGCTGCCCCGGATGGTGCGGGTCGAGTCGCTCGGCGGTGGGGCGATCAGCGACCAGGAGGGGACACCGAGCGACGAGATCTCGATGAGCGACCTCGCCTTCCACGCGCTGCGCGAGTACGTGCCGGGTGACGACCTACGGCACGTGCACTGGAGGTCCTCGGCCAAGGCCAGCAAGCTCTTCGTCCGCCAGTACCACGACACCCGTCGTAGCCACCTCACCGTCGTGATCGACGACTACCGCGACTCCTACCGCGACCCGGAGGACTTCGAGACCGCGGTGTCCGCGGCCGCGTCGATCGCTGCCCGGGCCGACCGGGACGGGGTCGAGCTCTCGCTGCTGTGCGGCACCCACGCGGTCAGCGGCCGGGGACTCGATGGCGTGCTGGACGCCTGCTGCCGCATCCAGCCCGGCGACACCGACCCGGCCATGGCCGCCCGGGAGGCACTCCGGCTCGCCCCGGATACGTCGTGGCTGGTGATGCTGACCGGAGGACAGGTCTCCGAGCAGCTCGCCGGCCGGCTGCGCGCGGGACTGCCGCCGGAGGTCTCCCTGCTGCTCGTGACCGCCGACGCCACCGAGGCGACGCTCGTGACGGGTCCGGAGGCGATGCGGCTGATGACCCTGCGCACCCTCGACGAGCTGCCGCGCGCCATCAGCGCTCTCGCCCGGACCGTGCAGCTGTGATCCGGATGAGCACGCCCGTCACACCCCCGCCTCCACGCAGCCCCGCCGCGGGCCTGCTGGACGTGGTGGCCGTGCTGGTGCTGGTCGGCACGGCACTGCTCGGCCTGGCCTCCACGTTCGCCGGGTGGGGCTACCTGGTGATCGGGATGGTCAGCGCAGTCCTGGGCGTGGTGCTGGTGCTCGTCACGCTGCGGCTGCCGGTGATCGTGCCCCTGGTCGCGATCCCGATCATGTGCCTGCTTCTCGGGGGTCCGGTCGCGTTGCGCGACAGTGGCCTCGGCCCGGGCATCCCGGGCTTCGGCAGCCTGGCCGAGGTGATGCGGGGCAGCGTCGCCGGCTGGGGCGAGCTGCTGGGCACGCTGCCGTTCGTGGACGCCGACGGGCCCCCGGCGCTCGTGCCCTACCTGCTGGGCTTCCTCGGTGCCTCCGTGTCCTCCGTTCTCGCCCTGCGCACGCGCAGCGCGGCGGCTCCGGTGCTGCCGCTCCTGGGCGTGCTGGTCGTGGTGCTCCTGCTGCGTCGTCCCCTCGAGGACCTGGCGTGGTTCGCGACGGCGTTCGCGCTCGTCGCGCTCGGCTGGACGGTCGCGCGCGGCCTGCTCCTCGCCGGGGAGCGCGCCATCCGCAGTTCGGCCGGCCGGGCGGGACGGCTCGGCCCGGGGCTGGTCGCGGCGTTGGTCGCGGTGCTCGCCGTCGCGCTGGCGGCGTCGCTGACCTCCGGCAGCTCCGCAGCGACCGGCGCCACCCTGCGCGGTGACGCCGAGGAGCTCCTCGAGCTCGAGGGGCTCGACTCCCCCCTGGCCCGGTTCCGTACCTTCGCCGAGCACCCGGACGAGCCGAGCGACAACGTGCACCGCAAGCTGCTGTTCACCGTCACTGGTGCTCCGCGCGGCAGCCGAGTTCGGATCGTGGCACTCGACCGCTACGACGGCCGCGAGTGGCGCGCAGGCACCGGAACCATCGCCGACACCCACGACGACGCCTTCCGCCGCATGGACACCACCGTCGACAACCGCACGCAGGGGCGGGACCTGCGGGTGCAGGTCGCGGTGGGGCAGGCCTGGCGCAGCGCATGGCTGCCCACGGTGGGGTCCCTCACCTCGTTGCGGTTCCTGTTCGAGGAGGCGGAGTCGCGCCGCGAGGGGCTCCGCTACAACCTGGCCACCTCCACGGCGGTGGTGCCGGTCGGCGTGGGCAAGGGGGATGACTACGAGTTCACCGCGGTCCTCCCGCCGCAGCGACTGACGCCCCGGATGCGTCCCTGGATCGGCCCGGTGATGCCGGTGGAGGGGATCGAGCAGGTCGACCCGTTGATCGAACCGGTGCTCGCCAGCCGGGCGCCGCCGATGCGCAAGGTCTTCGTGCTGGCGAAGTTCCTGCGCGAGGAGGGCCGCTACAGCGACGGCGCCAAGCCGGGGGAGGCCCGTTTCACCGCCGGCCACGACCTGGAGCGGGTCGTGGACGACTTCCTGCTCACCAAGCGCCCCGTCGGCAACGACGAGCAGTACGCCGCAGCGATGGCGATGCTGGCCAACCGGATCGGCGTACCGGCCCGGGTGGTGGTGGGCGCGGCGGTGCCGCGCGACGGCAAGGTGCGCGGCGAGGACGTGCACGTGTGGGTCGAGCTGCGGGTCTCGGACGGTTCGTGGCGCGTGCTGCCGACCGAGGAGTTCATGGGGGACGAGCCGCCTCGCCGCAACCTGTCGGTCGCGCCGCGCCCCCGGGTGCCACCGGCCGCGGTCGTGGAGCCGCGCGAACCCGTCACGCCGCCCGAGGTGCAGCGCGAGCAGCAGGCGAAGGACGTCGCCGACGCCGAGCAGCGCAGCCTGGTGCTGCGGGTCCTGCCGTGGACGCTGCTCGTGCTGCTGGTCCTCGTCGTGCCACTCGCCAAGCTGCTGCGTCGGGAGGTACGCCGGAGGAGGGGCCGTCCCTCCGACCGGGTGGCCGGCGCGTGGACCGAGCTGGTCGACCATGCCCGTGACCTGGGCATCCCGGTGCCGAGCGGGGCCACCCGGCCGGCGCAGGCGAGGGTGCTCGCCCTGGCCGGCGACTTCCCCCACCGGGCGGACCACGACGTGTTCGCGCAGGCCGAGCCGGAGGAGGCCGAGGTGGCACGGGCCTGGGCCGACCTCGGTCGGGAGCGTCGTACGCTGGGTGCCGGCCGGCCGACGATCCGGCGGCTCTGGGCGCCGTTCAGCCCCGCGAGCCTGGTCCGCTCCTTCCGCGACCGTCGCGATTAACGGTCGGGGCCGGATATCCCCTAGACTGGTGCGTCGGCCCAACGTGGGCTCGTTTCGTGGTGCCTCGCGGCTGCCCGCACAACCAGCACTCATCGTTCGGTGGGTGTGCGCGTGCGGGATGAGGACCACCGGCGGCCACACGAGGTCCACTGGCGGACAACGCCAGGCGGTTCCCGGGTCGACGGTAGACGAACGGACATCGAGCGGATTGCGGAGGACATGCCGAAGAAGGAAGGCGTGATCGAGATGGAGGGCTCCGTCGTGGAGGCCCTCCCGAATGCCATGTTCCGGGTCGAGCTGACCAACGGACACAAGGTGCTCGCCCACATCAGCGGCAAGATGCGCCAGCACTACATCCGGATCCTCCCCGAGGACCGCGTGGTGGTGGAGCTGTCCCCCTACGACCTCACCCGCGGTCGCATCGTCTACCGGTACAAGTAGCAGCCGAACTACCGAGAAAGGGCTGAGCCTGTGAAGGTCAACCCGAGCGTCAAGCCGATCTGTGACAAGTGCAAGGTGATCCGTCGCCACGGCCGCGTCATGGTGATCTGCGAGAACCCTCGCCACAAGCAGCGCCAGGGCTGAGTCCGACCGGACCGGCACTACGCACAAGACAACTGAATACGACAGCAACGTGATCGCTCAGCCGCGAGACCAGCGGTGAAGCACCTCCGGAACGGATGGCCGGAGCCCGGTTCGAACCCCGGGATGCGTCACGACCAGACCACCGTGCAAGTCAGAAGGCTGGAGAGCCTTCGCAGAAAGGGCCATCACATGGCACGCCTCGTTGGTGTGGACCTTCCGCGCGACAAGCGCATCGAGGTCGCACTCACCTACATCTACGGCATCGGCCGTACCCGCGCCCAGCAGCTCCTCGCGACCACCGGGATCGACCCGAACGCGCGAGTGCACGCCCTGGGCGACGACGAGCTGGTGAAGCTCCGCGACGAGATCGAAGCGAACTTCAAGATCGAGGGTGACCTCCGTCGTGAAGTCCAGGCCGACATCCGTCGCAAGATCGAGATCGGCAGCTACCAGGGCCGCCGGCACCGCATGGGCCTGCCCGTCCGCGGACAGCGCACCAAGACCAACGCGCGCACCCGCAAGGGCCCCAAGCGCACCGTGGCCGGCAAGAAGAAGGCCAAGTAGGCCGATCTCCGCTGTGGTCCACGCGGCAGCACGCCCGTGACCACCGGCAGCAGAGCACTCACCAGACTTCCAAGGAGTACATGACATGCCCCCCAAGAGCCGTGCGGCCGGCGCCAAGAAGGTGCGCCGCAAGGAGAAGAAGAACGTCGCGCAGGGCGAGGCCCACATCAAGAGCACGTTCAACAACACCATCGTCACGATCACCGACCCCACCGGTGCGGTGATCTCGTGGGCCTCGGCCGGCACGGTCGGCTTCAAGGGCTCGCGCAAGTCCACCCCGTTCGCCGCGCAGATGGCCGCCGAGGCCGCCGGCCGTCGGGCAATGGACCACGGGATGAAGAAGATCGACGTCTTCGTCAAGGGACCGGGCTCGGGTCGCGAGACCGCCATCCGTTCGCTGGGTGCCATCGGCCTGGAGGTCGGCACCATCCAGGACGTCACCCCCACCCCCCACAACGGTTGCCGCCCGCCCAAGCGCCGGCGCGTCTGACCACCCGAGACCACAAGGAGTTCTGAACCATGGCCCGCTACACCGGCCCCATGACCAAGAAGTCGCGCCGTCTCGGTGTCGACCTCGTCGGTGATGACAAGGCGTTCGAGAAGCGCCCCTACGCTCCCGGCCAGCACGGCCGCACCCGCATCAAGGAGAGCGAGTACCGCAACCAGCTGCAGGAGAAGCAGAAGGCCCGCTTCACCTACGGCGTGATGGAGAAGCAGTTCCACCGCTACTACGACGAGGCCAGCCGTCGCCCGGGCAAGACCGGTGACAACCTGCTGCAGCTCCTCGAGTGCCGCCTGGACAACGTGGTCTACCGCGCCGGGTTCGCCCGTACGCGTCGCCACGCCCGTCAGCTCGTCGTGCACGGCCACTTCAAGGTCAACGGCAAGAAGGTCGACATCCCGTCGTACCAGATCGCTGCCCACGACGTGATCGACGTGCGCGAGAAGAGCCTGGAGATGACCCCGTTCATCGTGGCGCGTGAGACCCACGGCGAGCGGGTCGTGCCGGCCTGGCTCGAAGCCATCCCCTCCCGGATGCGGATCCTCGTGCACTCGCTCCCGGTGCGTGCACAGATCGAGCTCCCGATCCAGGAGCAGCTCATCGTCGAGTTCTACTCGAAGAAGTAACCACCT
The DNA here is from genome assembly GCA_035689885.1 of Marmoricola sp. GTDB lineage: Bacteria > Actinomycetota > Actinomycetes > Propionibacteriales > Nocardioidaceae > Marmoricola. The sequence goes on from DASSLA010000085.1 coordinate 8,598, forward strand.
CATCCACATCCAGCGTGATTCGAGCCCGTCATATAGCGGGTGGGCTCGGAAAGGAAGACAACAGTGCTCATTGCTCAGCGCCCGACCCTGTCGGAAGAGGTCGTCGACGAGTTCCGCTCGCGGTTCGTGATCGAGCCGCTGGAGCCCGGCTTCGGCTACACGCTCGGCAACTCCCTCCGCCGGACCCTGCTGTCCTCGATCCCCGGTGCCTCGGTCACCAGCATCAAGGTTGCTTCGGCCCTGCACGAGTTCTCCACCATCGAGGGCGTCCGCGAGGACGTCACCGAGATCATCCTCAACCTCAAGGGCCTCGTCGTCTCCAGTGAGCACGACGAGCCCGTCGCCATGGTGCTGCGCAAGACCGGCGCCGGCGACGTCACCGCCGCTGACATCGAGGTGCCCGCCGGTGTCGAGGTGCACAACCCCGACCTGAAGATCGCCACGGTCAACGACAAGGGCAGCCTCGAGATGGAGCTCATCGTCGAGCGCGGCCGTGGCTACGTCAGCGCGGTCCAGAACAAGGGTGCCGACAACGAGATCGGCCGGCTCCCGGTCGACTCGATCTACAGCCCCGTGCTCAAGGTGACCTACAAGGTCGAGGCCACCCGAGTCGAGCAGCGCACCGACTTCGACAAGCTGGTCATCGACGTCGAGACCAAGCCGTCGGTCAGCCCCCGCGACGCGATCGCCTCCGCCGGCAAGACCCTGGTGGAGCTGTTCGGCCTGGCTCGGGAGCTCAACGTCGAGGCCGAGGGCATCGACATCGGCCCGTCGCCGGTCGACGAGCAGCTGGCCCAGGACCTGGCGCTGCCGGTGGAGGACCTCAACCTCACCGTCCGCTCCTACAACTGCCTCAAGCGTGAGGGCATCCACACCGTG
>DASSLA010000086.1:0-11390 GCA_035689885.1 Marmoricola sp.
CCGGGGTGGTCGTGCTGGCGCTCCTCGCGGTCGTGTTCGGCGGGTTGGTCAGCGTGGGTCCGCCCACGGAGTGGGTGAGCTGAGCGGCGCCGATGGGCGGGGGCGCACGGCTCGGCTCGTCCCGCGTGGCCCGCTCCTCGCTCAGTCGAGGCGCCTTCGACGCGAACTGATCGTTGACCTGGTGCTGTTCCCCTGGGAGCGGCGTAGAGCGCCTGCGACGCCGAGCGATGGGGCAGTTGGAAAACGCACTGCGGTCGGAGCTGATCATCGGAACGCGCCACGTAGACAGGGTCCACGTGGACCCCATCTACATAGCGCTCCCGAGGGGGCGGTGGGACCCGGCCGTCGCTGGGCGAAAGCTCGCTCCACGCCGAGACAACGATCAGTTCGTCCTGGCCGCGGCCATCTCCTCGCTCAGTCGACGCAGCCTCGGCCTGGGCTGATCGTCGAGCTGGCGACGGAGCCCGCAAGCGCAGACGTCAACCGGCTCAGAGCGCCTGCGACACCGAGCTCATGTTGAAGTCGGGCACGCGTAGCGCCGGCGTCGCAGTACGGGAGAAGTAGTCGTCGCCCCACTCCCGCGAGAAGCTCGGCATCGTCTCCGAGGCGTGGGTGAATCGGCGCAGCATGTCGATCGGGCTCTCGTTGAACCGGAAGTTGTTCACGAGGCCGGTGATCTCGCCGCCCTCGACGCGGTAGACGCCGTCGCGGGTCAGGCCGGTGACCAGCAGGGTCTCGGGGTCGACGACGCGGATGTACCAGAGGCAGGTGAGCAGCAGGCCGTCGTCCATGCCCGCGACGAGGTCCTGCTCGGTACCGGTGGCGCCCTCGATGGTGAGCTGGAGGTTGTCGATCGCCGGGGTGGTCGGCTGGCCCAGCAGGTCGGCGGTGTGCCGGGTCTGGATGAGCGAGGTCAGGCGGCCGTCGAGGAACCAGTCGGTCGGGCCGAGCGGGGTGCCGTTGTCGTAGACGCTGCTGCTCGCCGAGGACGCTCCCGCCAGCACGAACGGTGCGCACTCGAGGCCGGGGAGCGCCGGGTCGGAGGTCAGGTTCACGCCGGAGCGCACCATCTGCTCGCCGGTGCGGGTGCCGCCACCGGGCCTGGAGAACACCGTCTGGCCGTCGGCCGCGGCGCGGGCGCCGGCGTTCCAGTAGGTGTCGATCATCAGGTCGGCCACCGAGCTCGGCGGGACGATCGTGTCGTACCGGCCGGCGGGCAGCTCGATGCGGCGGTGGCCCCAGTCGAGCCTGGTGGCGAGGTCGGAGGCCATCTGCTCGGCGTCGACGTCGGTGAAGTCGCGGGTGGCACCGCCGACCCAGGCGCTGTTGGTCAGCGCGGCGTCCTTGCCGGTGCACGCATAGTGCCCGGTGGGCTGCACGTGGCGCAGGCGCAGCCCCGTCGAGCTGCCCAGGTAGGTGGTGGTGACCTCGTGGCTGACGAAGCCGTAGAGGATCCGGCCCTCGGCCTCGGCGCGGCCGAACGCGTCGCCGAGCTGGCCGGCGAACTTCTCGAAGACGCCGACCGAGGTCTCGCCCGACGGGTCGTCCCAGTCCGCCGCTGCGTCACCGGTGACGAGCTCGGCGCGGTCCTCGGCGGCGTCCGCCACCGCGGCGGCACGGTCTGCCGCCTCGACCAGGGCGGTGACCTGGTCCGGGGAGGCCGCCGTACCGCTGACCGACGCGTTGCCGGCGCCCTGGAAGGCGATCACCGTGACGTCCACGCTGTGCATCACGCCGTTGGTGGTGAGGGTGTTGTTGGCCCACCGCAGGTTGGCGCTGGTGGTGTCCTCGACGATCGCGATGCAGTGCTCGGACGTGGACGCCTCGAGCGCGTGCTCGACGAGTCGCTGAGGTCGTCCCCAGCTCGGGATACCAGGCATCAGGCCGTGCCCTCCTCGGTGGTGTTCAGGATCCGGATGTCGCGGAACAGCGCCGACGGGCAGCCGTGGCTGACCGAGGCGACCTGGCCGGGCTGGGCCTTGCCGCAGTTGAAGGCACCGCCGAGCTCGTAGGTCTGGGGGCCGCCGACGGCCTCCATCGAGCCCCAGAAGTCGGTGGTGGTGGCCTGGTAGGCCACGTCGCGCAGCTGTCCCTTCAGCTCGCCGTCCTCGATCCTGTAGAACCGCTGGCCGGTGAACTGGAAGTTGTAGCGCTGCATGTCGATCGACCAGGACTTGTCGCCGACGACATAGATGCCGCGCTCGACCTGGTTGATGAGGCCGTCGGTGTCGGGTCCATCCGGGGCCGGCTGGAGCGAGACGTTGGCCATCCGTTGGATCGGGATGTGGCCGGGGGAGTCGGCGTACGCGCAGCCGTTGGAGCGACCGCCGTTGAGCTCGGCGCCGTAGGTGTGGGCCATCGACCGGTCGAGCTGGTAGCCGACGAGCACCCCGTCACGGACGATGTCCCAGGACTGCGCCTCGACGCCCTCGTCGTCGTACCCCACCGTGGCGAGGCCGTGCTCCACGGTGCGGTCGCCCGTCACCTGCATCACCGGCGAGCCGTACTGCAGCTTGTTGAGCTTGTCGTAGGTGGCGAACGACGTGCCGGCGTAGTTGGCCTCGTAGCCCAGCGCGCGGTCGAGCTCGGTGGCGTGCCCGATCGACTCGTGGATCGTGAGCCACAGGTTGGAGGGGTGGATCACCAGGTCGTAGCGGCCCGCCTCGACCGAGGGAGCTGCCAGCTTCTCGCGCAGCAGCTCGGGGAGCTGGGCGCGCTCGCCGTCCCAGTCGAAGCTGCCGTCGGTGAAGTACTCCCAGCCGCGGCCGACCGGCGGCGCGATGGTGCGCATCGAGTCGAAGTGACCGCTCGCGGCGTCGGCGCCGTGCACCTCGATCTGCGGTTCGAGCCGCACCCTCTGCTGGGTGATCGAGGATCCGGCGAGGTCGGCGTAGTACTTGTTCTCCTGGAACTGCTGCAGGTACGCCGTCGCGTGGTCGACACCGTCCGCGGCGAGCAGCTCGCTGGTCCAGCCGGCGAACAGACCGGTCTTCTCGGCGAGCGGGACCTCCAGCGGGTTCACGTCGTACGACGAGCGCCAGACCACGTCGGCGTGCACGGGCTCCGCCGCGAGCTCGACGCGGCGACTGGTCATCCGGGCGGCGACCTTTGCGACGCTCACCGCGGTCTCGGCGACCCGGACCGCCTCGGTCTCGGTCAGTGCGACTCCCGAGGCGAAGCCCCAGGCGCCGTCGAGCACGACACGCACGGCGAACCCGAGGTCCTCCGAGTCGGCCGCGCCCTCGAGCGCTCCGTCGCGCACCGAGAAGAACTGGTACCGGTTGCGTTCGAAGCGGAAGTCCGCGTGGGTGACCCCGAAGTCACGCGCCCGCTCGAGGGCGACCTGGCCCAGCTGCCGATACGGGAGTGAGAGGAAGGTCGGATCGATCTCGGTCTCGGCCATGGCAGCGACCCTAGTAGGAGGCCGCAACGGAATTTCACCCGGTGGCGAGCACCGGCTCCAGCGTCGACCCCCGGCGCGCCTTGCGCACCTCGAGCTGGGTGGGCACCCGGTTGCGCAGCTCGGCCACGTGGCTGACCAGGCCGACCACCCGGCCGCCGTCGCGGAGCGCGTCGAGGGTGTCCATCACCCCGTCGAGGGTGCCCGCGTCGAGGCTGCCGAAGCCCTCGTCGACGAACAGGGTGTCGAGCTGGGTGCCGCCGGCCTCGTGGCTCACCGTGTCGGCCAGCCCCAGGGCCAGGGCCAGCGAGACCAGGAACGTCTCGCCGCCGGACAGCGTCGCGGTGTCGCGCACCTTGCCGCTCCACTCGTCGCGCACCCGCAGGCTGAGGCCACCCCGCTGCTCGCCGGCACCCTTCTCGTCGGCCTGCGCGAGGGTGTAGCGCTCGCCGGTCATGTGGCCGAGCCGCTCGTTGGCCGCGGCGACCACCTGGCGCAGCCGCTCGCCCAGCACGTAGGCGGAGAGGCGCATCCGCAGCCGGTTGTCGGCGCTGGTGCCCTCGACGAGCGAGGCGAGCCGCGCCACCAGGGCGTGCTCGTCGCGGACCGGGGCCCATGCGTCGAGCGCCCCGGCGAGCTCCCGACCGAGGTGGTCGAGCCGGGAGTGGCGGGCCTCGGCCTGGCGCCGGGCGGCGTGGGCGCGGTCGCGGTCGTGCTCGAGGGTGGCCACGGTCTCGGCCAGCCCGGCGAGGTCGGACGATGAACCCGCGAGTGCTGCGGCGACGTTCGGCTCCGCGAGCACCGCCCGCGCGCCGGCGCGGGCGGACCGCCGCTCCTCGAGCCTGCGCTCAGTGTCCGTGGCCTCCTCGGTGGCCAGCACCGCCCGTCGCGCGTCGAGGGGTGTCCCGAACCCGGCCTCGGTGGCCACGGCCTCGGCCCGACCACAGTCCTCGGCGAGCGCGACCCCGCAACGCTCGAGCGCGTCGGCCGCGGCGCGTGCGTCGTCGAGGACCCGCACCAGCCGGGTGTGCTGCTCGACCAGTGCGCTCACGCTGGTGGCCCCCGGCGCGGTCGCGAGGAGCTCGGCGAGCTCAGTCTCGAGGCGCTCGCACCGGGAGGCCGCCTCCTCGTGCTCGCGGGTCCGCTCGGCGAGGGCGACCCGCAGGCCGGCCAGCTCTCGTGTGGCTCGCTCGCGCGCCGACTCGTCGTCTCGCAGGCGGTCAGTGAGCACCCCGACGCGCTCCTGGGCCGCGCCGCTGCGCTCGGCGGCCGCCACGGCGTCGTCGTAGCGGCGCTGCCACTGGGGAAGGGGTGAGCCGTCCGCCGTCCGGGCGTGCGCCTCGAGGCGGGTGCGCAGGGTGGCGACGGACTCCTGGTGGGCCTGCCGGGTGAAGTCGGCCGTCTCGTGCTTGTCGCGCGCTCGCTCCTCGTCCGCACGGGTGACGTTGGACGAAGCGGCCGCGGGGGAGGGGTGGTCGGCGCTGCCGCACACCGGGCAGGCGCACCCGGCGGCCAGCCCCGTCGCCAGCTCGGCGGCCATCCCCGCGATGCGGCGCTCGCGCAGGTCGAGGTGCACCTCGCGCAGCGCCTGCGCGAGGTCGACCGCCTCGCGCAGCAGCCGCTCGGCCTCGTCGAGCTGCGTAGTGAGCGCTGTGACCTCGCGTGCCGCGTCGAGGCCGCGCCTGGCCTTGTCGACCGACACGACGTCGGCAGTGCGCGTGGCGGCCGCAGCCCTGGCGTCGGCCAGCGCGGCCCGCAGGTGCTCACAGCGGGCGTCGAGCTCCTCGACCTGCTCCTCGACGGCGGAGACATCGCCGGCCAGGCGGACGGTCTCGGCCGCCAGTGCCGTACGTCGGGTCTGCTCGTCGTGCAGGTCACGCTCCCGCGGCAGCCAGGACTCCGCCACCGCGCGTGTCTCCCGTGACCTGGTGGCGGCCTGATCGAGCTCGGCGAGACCGAGCTCGGACACCGGTCGGCCCACCTGCTCGGCGGCTGCCGCCTGGGCGCCGTCGAAGACCGCCACGGCCTCGGCGTGGGCACGCTCGGCCTCCTCGACCCGCAGCGCCAGCGGCAGCACCGCCGAGGCACGTCGGTGTGCGTCCAGCCGGGAGACCAGGCCACGCTCGTCCGCCTCGGTCGCGTCGAGCTCGGTGAGGGTGCGCCTGGCGCGCTCTCCACGGGCCCGCGCCTCGTCGACAGCGCGGGCGCGGTCGAGCTCCGCGCGTGCGGCGGTCAGCGACTCTGACGCCGACGCCAGCTGCTCCGACGTCTCTGCGAAGTCGGTGGCGGCGCAAGCGGAGAGGTCCGTGTGCCAGGCGCGGATCGTGCCGTCGTCCACGGCGCCCAGGTCGGCGAGGTCCCACCCCTCCGGCAGGTCGGCATGCGCAGCCTCCTGCTGCCGGCTGAGCACTGCAGCGGTGCGGTCGTGGTGGAGCCGGTTGGTGCGGTGCAGCTCGACGCGGCGCGCGGCGAACCACTTCTCCACGTCGTCGTAGCGGCGGGTGCGGAACAGCCGCTGCAGCACGCCGTGGCGCTCGGCGGAGCTGGCCCGGAGGAAGGCCTGGAAGCGACCCTGGGGCAGCATCGCCACCTGGGTGAACTGGGCGCAGGTCATGCCGAGCAGCTCGGAGACGAGGTGGCCGGCCTCGTCGAGGCGGTTGGTCAGAGCCGTCCAGTCCGCACCGCGCTGCTCCTCGACGACGACGTGGGCCTGGATCCGGGTGGTGCCGACACCGCGTCGCTTGGGGCGGTGCCAGGCCGGGGAGCGGACGAAGCGGAAGGTGCGCTCGCCGATGCTCACCCGGAGCTCGACGCGGGGCTCGACCCCGTCGGCCGCCTGGTCGCAGCGCAGGTGACGGGCCTGGTGGCGGTCACCAGGCACCTCGCCGTAGAGCGCGAAGCACACCGCGTCGAGGACGCTGGACTTGCCGGCGCCGGTCTCGCCCGTGAGCAGGAACAGCCCGCTGGCTGCGAGCTCGTCGAAGTCGACGTGCACGGTCTCGGCGAACGGGCCGAACGCGGTGATGGTGAGCTCGTGGAGGCGCATCAGCCGCTCACCACCCGCTCGGCCAGCAGGTCGGGGTCCTCCGGGCAGCACTCGAAGGCCTCCCGCAGCAGGGCGGTCTCCTCGGGCGACGCCTCCTCGCCGCGGACGTGGCGGACGAAGTCGAGCCCGATCTCGTGCGGCGCGCGGCCGGCGGACGTGGTGCGTGGGGTCGGCTGCGACCCGCCCTGCGGTGCGAAGCGCAGCGCCAGCGCGTGCGGGAAGCGGCTGCGCAGCCGATCCATGGCCTGGGCCGGCCGCACCGAGTCGGTGAGCGTCGCCTGCACCCACGACTGCTCGTGGGCGGCGTGGCGCCGCGACTCCAGGAGGTCGGCCAGGGTGCCCTCGAGCCGGGCCAGCGGGCGCGGCACCGGCGCCTCGACGAAGGCCATCTCCTCGACGCCGCTGGCGCCGAGGTCGACCAACCAGGAGCCCTTGAGGTGGCCTGCCTCGGAGAACGAGTAGGCGACGGGCGAGCCGCTGTAGCGCACCGTCTCGGTCAGCGTGGCCCGGCCGTGGAGGTGGCCGAGGGCGGTGTAGTCGAGACCGTGGAACAGCGACGTGGGCACCATCGAGACGCCACCCACCGCGATGTCGCGTTCGCTGTCGCTGGGCTCACCGCCGGCCACGAACGCGTGGGCGAGCACCACCGAGCGGGCGCCACCGCGGGTGGCGAGGTCGGCACGCACCAACTCCATGGCGCGGGTGAGTGCGGCGTGGTGGGACCGGGCAGGCAGCCCCCACAGGTGCCGGATCACGTCGGGCTCGAGGTAGGGCAGCCCGTAGACCGCCACAGGGCCGTGCCCGTCGTCGAGCAGCACCGGCTCGGCGACGCGGTCAGGGTCGGTGCGCAGGTGCACGCCGGACCGGTCGATCAGCCGCGAGCTGAAGCCGAGACGGCGGGCCGAGTCGTGGTTGCCGCTGGTGGCCACCACCCGGGCACGCGAGTCCGCGAGCCGCTGGAACGCCTCGTCGGCCAGGGCGACGGCATCGACCGGCGGCAGCGCGCGGTCGTAGATGTCGCCGGAGAGGACCACCAGGTCGACCTGCTCGGACTCGACCGTCTCGACGAGGTGGTCGACGAAGGCAGCCTGCGCACCCAGCAACCCCTCGCCGTGGAAGGACCGGCCGAGGTGCCAGTCGGAGGTGTGCAGGATGCGCATGTGGACACGCTAGGAGCGGGCACCGACAGAACTCCGGTCACACGCCGATGGAGTCGGCCCCGGCGTACACCACGCACCGGGCCGGGCGGGTGAAGCCGACGAGGACGATGCCCGACGCCTCGGCGAGCGAGACCGCCAGCGAGGTCGGGGCTCCCACCGCCACGATCACCCGGACGCCGGAGACGACGGACTTCTGCACCAGCTCGAAGCCGACTCGTCCGCTGAGCACCAGCACTGGAGGGATCGCCGAGCCGGCCAGCACGCGGGAGCCGACCACCTTGTCCACGGCGTTGTGCCGCCCGACGTCCTCGCGTACGACGACCCCGGTGCCGTCGGCCTCGAACAGCCCGGCGGCGTGCAGTCCGCCGGTGCGGCCGAACCCGGGCTGCTCGCGACGCAGCAGCTCCGGCAGCCCGTGGATCGTGTCCAGGTCGATGCGCACCGGCGGGCCGGGAGAGCCGTGGTCGTTCAGCACGTCCTGGACGACGTCGGTGCCGCACACCCCGCACGCCGAGTTGACCAGGCGGGCGGTGGGCAGGGTCGCAGGGGCAGCCGCCAGGTCGACCGTCACGACGTTGAACTCCTCGAGCGGACCCAGGGTGTCGTCGGTGCAGTAGCGCACCGAGGTGACGTCTCCCCGCGCGGCGACCCGCTCGTGGACCAGCCAGCCGGTCGCGAGCTCGAAGTCGTGCCCCGGGGTCCTCATCGTCACGGCGACCCGCCGGGCGGGGGTGCCGGGCCAGGCCATCCGGATCTCGAGCGGCTCCTCGGTGGCGAGCCGGTCCTCGTGGTCGAGGCGGGTGCCCTCGCGGAACTCACTGACCCGGGTGCGCACCGACGGACCCGGTCTCCTGGCGCTGGCTGTGCTCACGGTCCGACTCTAGGTCGTGGCGCCACGCGTGCTGTGCGCGTCGCGGGACTACCGTTTGCCGCATGCCGGAACCCCACCGCCGTCGCCTGCGTCCTACGGGCATGACCCATCTGGCCAAGCTCGTCGTCCTGGTGGCCCTCGCGGCCCTGACCGCCGCCTGCGGTGACGACGGATCGGGCGGGTCCTCGGACCAGGGCCCCGACACCGCGAGCTCGCCCAGTCCGGCGGAAGAGGTGGCCACCGACGTCGCAGGGTGCGCGCCCGACTCCGCTGCCGTGAAGGGTGCCCGCCAGGTCGCCGAGGCCGACGTCAACGGCGACGGCACCACGGAGGAGGTGCGGCTGACCGGGGCCGGCGCCGAGTGCTCCGGCGTGCTCTTCGCCGAGGTGGGTGAGGGCTTCGTCTGGGGCAAGATCCCGCCGGGGACACCGCCGCTGCGCACGGCGTTCGGCGTACGGCTGGGGGAGGGGAGTGACCTGCTGGTCACCCGTCAGGAGCACCCTCGGGGCGGTTTCCAGGTGCGCGTGTTCGCGCGGTCGGGCGAAGAGCTCGTCGAGCTCGAGCGCGAGGGCGGTGAGTCCCTGGTGCCGTTCGTCGCCACCGACGTGCTGGAGCACCCGGTGAGCATCGACTGCGACCGGGGCGCGCTGGTCGTGACCGAGGCGGTCGCCCACGACCCCGCGGGCGTGCGGGCGGCGTGGGACGTCCGGCTCACGGCCTACGAGGTGGTCGACGGCGAGGCGAGGGCGCGGCGCACCGTCGAGCTCGCCGAGAACGTGGGTGACGCCCAGCTCGAGACGTTGCACCCCGAGCTGGGCGGCCACCGGATGTTCGCGAGCTGCGGGAAGCGCTAGGCGACACGGCCCTTCGGCGCACCCTCGGCGGTCTTGCCGGGGTCGCGCTCCACGACGTCGCCGAGCGCCTCGTCGATGCGCTTCATCAGCTCGTCGGGGATGTGTACGCCGGCGGCCTTCACGTTCTCCTTGACCTGCTCCGGCCGGGACGCCCCGACCAGTGCGGCGGCCACGTTGTCGTTCTGGAGCACCCAGGCGATGGCGAGCTGCGCCGTGCTGAGGCCGAGCTCGTCGGCGACCGGGGACAGCTCCTGCACGCGGGTGAGGACGTCATCGCGCATGAACTGCTCGATCATCCTGGCGCCGCCCTTGTCGTCCGTCGCGCGCGAGCCCTCCGGCGGGGCCTGGCCCGGGCGGTACTTCCCGCTGAGCACGCCCTGGGCGATGGGCGACCAGACGATCTGGGAGATGCCCAGCTCGCGGCAGGTCGGCACGACCTCGTCCTCGATGACCCGCCACAGCATGGAGTACTGCGGCTGGGAGGAGATCAGCTGGAAGCCGAGCTCCTGGGCCAGGCGGTGGCCCTGGCGGATCTGGTCGGCGGTCCACTCGCTGACCCCGATGTAGAGCGCCTTGCCCTGGCGGACGATGTCGGCGAAGGCCTGCATCGTCTCCTCGAGCGGGGTCTCCGTGTCGTACCGGTGGGCCTGGTAGAGGTCGACGTAGTCGGTCTGCAGCCGCTGCAGCGATCCGTTGATCGACTCCATGATGTGCTTGCGGGAGAGTCCGGTGTCGTTCTTGCCACGCGGCCCGGTCGGCCAGTAGACCTTGGTGAAGATCTCCAGCGACTCGCGCCGCTCGCCCTTGAGGGCCTCGCCGAGGACGACCTCGGCCTTGGTGTTCGCGTAGGCGTCAGCGGTGTCGAAGGTGCTGATGCCCTCGTCGAGCGCCGCGCGAACGCACTGCGTGGCCGTGTCGTTCTCGACCTGGGAGCCGTGGGTGAGCCAGTTGCCGTAGGTGATCTCGGAGATCTTGAGACCCGAGTTGCCGAGGTATCGGAATTCCATGCTCCCGACCCTAGCCACCGGTCACTGGGACAGGTCCGGCACCTTCACGTCTGTGATCGTCGTGGGCAGCTTGGGCGCGGTGTTCCCCGTCTCGTCCGGGGCCTCGGCGCCCTTCGCGGCGACCTCGCGGACCACCTTCAGGCCGGCGGCCGTCATCCGGCCGATCACCTGGTAGCCCTCGGGCAGCAGGGTGTCCTGGTAGACGAGGAAGAACTGCGAGCCGGCGCTGTCGGGGAGTGGCAGACCCGTGCTGGGGTCACCGCCCTTGGCCATCGCGATCGTGCCCGCGGGATAGGTGCAGACGTTGGCACCGCCCTGGTCCTGACAGCCGGTCAGCCTGGGGTCGGGGGAGGGGAGCTCGTCGGGGACCGTGTAGCCGGGCCCGGCGTTTCCGGTGCCGCTCGGGTCGCCGCACTGCAGCACGAAGATCCCCTGCGTGACCAGCCGGTGGCAGGAGCTGTCGTCGAAGTAGTCCTGCTCGGCCAGTGACAGGAAGCTGTTCACCGAGCACGGGGTCTTGTCGCCGTCGAGGCTGACGCCGATGTCGCCGCGGTCGGTGGCGATGGTCGCGCGCACGGCCTCCTCCGTCACGGGGTCGCCGGGCGGCGGGTCCACGTCCCGGGCGGCCTCTCCGGCGCCCTCGGTGCCGTAGTCGCAGGCACCCTGGGACTCGGCTCCGGACGAGCTTTCGGAGTCGTCCTCGCCGCACGCGGCCGTGGTGGCCAGGAGCAGGGGAATCACCAACAGGGCCAGGCGCTTGCGCAGAGTCACGGCGGTGATGGTAGCCAGTGGCACCGCAGCGCCTCACACCGCCAACAGCTGCAGGTAGGCGAAGCCGAGGACGCCGCGATAGCCCTGGTGGTACGACGCGCGCTGGGTGGCGGCACGGTCCGGCGGCAGGGTGGCGGTGAAGCCCTCCTCGAACGCATCCCACTCCTCCAGGGTGGCCTCGTCGACATCGACCACCCCGAAGCCGCTGGTGCGGGCCAGCTCGACCAGCTCGGGCAGGAACAGGAACTCGTCGTCGCGCCCGGCCAGGGGAGCGGTGGCTT
>DASSLA010000087.1:0-2318 GCA_035689885.1 Marmoricola sp.
GATCACGAGGAAAGCTTCCGATGGTCTCGACTGTTCATCCGGACGGAGCTGGCGAGCGCGCTAGCTGTGTCCGGCGATGTTGAGTTCGTGACAGCCCGACGAGGCTGACCAGCCCGCCCGCGAGGAGCAGGACCGCGCACACCGTCAGGGCCTGCTCGTAGCCGGCGTCGAACACCTCCGGCTGCGCGTAGTCCGCCCCCGCCAGGCCGACCAGGGCGGGCAGGGCCGCGACGGCGAGCAGCGAGCCGGTGCGGGCGACCGCGTTGTTGATGCCGCTGGCGACGCCGGTGAACCGGTCCGGCGCCGCGGCCATCACGCTCGTGGTCAGCGGAGCCACCAGAGCGGTCAGGCCGACGGAGAAGATCGTCAGGCCGGGCAGCACGTCGACCCAGTAGGAGCTGCCGACGTCGACGGGCACCAGCAGCAGCACCCCGACGCCGCACAGCGCCGGCCCGGCCGAGAGCTGCAGCCGCGGCCCGATCCGCGCCGCGAGCGCCCCCGAGCGTGAGGAGCCGACCAGCATCACCAGCGTCATCGGCAGGGTGGCGAGGCCGGCCTGCCACGGCGCGTACCCGACCACGACCTGCAGCTGCAGCACCAGGAAGAACGACATCGCGCCGAGCGCGCCGTACACCAGCAGCGTCATCGCGTTGGCGACGCTGAAGGTGCGCGAGCGGAACAGGTGCAGCGGCATCAACGGGTGCCGGCTGCGCGCCTCGACGACGAGGAACGCCACCAGCGCGAGGACCCCGGCGACCCCGAAGGGCAGGGCGTACGGAGAGTCGACCTCGATCAGCGCGTAGGTGATGCCGCCCAGGGCCAGCACGCCGAGCACCGAGCCGGCGACGTCGTACCCGCGCGGAGCCTCGGGGTCGAGGCTCTCCGGGACGTGGCGGACGCCGATCACGAGGATCACGAGCGCGATCGGCACGTTGACCAGGAACATCCAGCGCCAGCTCGCCACCTCGATCACCCAGCCGCCGACCGGCGGGCCGATCGCCGCCGCCACCCCGCCGAGGCCGGCCCACTGGCCGATCACCTTGCCGCGATCCTGGGGCCGGAACGAGCCCTGGATGATCGCCAGGCTGCCCGGGGTGAGCAGGGCGCCGCCGACGCCCTGGACGAGCCGCGCGAGCACCAGCTGGTCGGCGGTCTGGGCGAGCGCGCAGAGCAGCGACGCGACCCCGAACCAGGCGATGCCCACGAGGAAGACCCGGCGCCGGCCGAAGCGGTCGCCCAGCCCGCCGCCGACCAGGATCAGCGAGGCCAGCGTCAGCAGGTAGGCGTTGACCACCCACTGCAGCTCGGCGACGTCGGCGTCGAGGTCCTCGCCGATCCGGGGCAGCGCGACGTTGACGACCGACCCGTCGAGGAACGCCATGCCCGAGGCGAGCACGGCAGCGAGCAGCACCCACCGGCCGGCCGCCGTACCGGCGCGGACGAAGGAGTCGCCCGTGCCCTGGCAGACGGTCTGCACCATCAGCGGTCCGACTGCACGATCAGCCGCGAGTAGCGCATCTCCGTCGGGTGCGGCGGCCACGGTGCCTCCCGCCGGTCCGGCTCGGCGCGCCAGCCGAGGTACTCGTACAGCCGGCGGGCGCGGTGGTTCTCCTCCAGGCACCACAGCGAGGCGATGGTGCTGCCGCGCCGGTCCATCGCGTGCAGCACGGTGTCGATCGCGTCGGAGGCCAGACCCTCCCCCCAGCGGTCCGGGTGCACAGCGAGGTGCCGCAGCGTGGTCGAGTCGTACGCCGCGAACATCACGATGTCCTTGTCGACCGTGTCGTGCTCGGCCACGAGCACGGACACGTCGGGGTCGTCGAGGACGAGGACCCACCGGGCCAGCACGGAGTCATCGGGGAACGGGAACCGCTCCGGCGGGAACACGTGCCCGAGCGCGGCGAGGTTCGCCGCGCGCTCGAGGTCGCGCAGGGCCGTGACGTCGTCGGGGGTGGCCTTTCGGAACACCGTGGGCACCCGCTCATCCTCGCCCACGGGTGGTCCCGCTTGTCGAGACCACCCGTCTGACGAGAAAAAGTCAGTCTTGACTGTTTGTTGGTCGCGCGGCGACGATGACCGGGTGAGCGTCCAGCAGTCCGAGCCGGCCTCCCGCACCCGGGTGCCGCAGGAGGAGCGCACCCGCGCGATGCGGCAGCGCCTGCTCGACGCGACCGTGGAGTGCCTGGTCGAGCGCGGCTGGAGCGGTACGTCCACCACGCTGGTGTCCGAGCGGGCGGGCGTGAGCCGCGGAGCGCAGCTGCACCACTTCCCGAGCAAGAGCGCCCTCGTGCTCGCGGCGGTGGAGCACCTCGCCGACG
>DASSLA010000088.1:0-3343 GCA_035689885.1 Marmoricola sp.
AGAGCCCCGAGGCCCAGTTCGCGCACACCCCGGGTCTCAAGGTGGTCGCCTGCTCCAACCCGGTCGACGGCTACTGGATGATCCAGCAGGCGATCGCCTCCGACGACCCGGTCATCTTCCTCGAGCCGAAGCGGCAGTACCACGCCGACAAGGCCGAGCTCGACGAGTCGGCCACCCCGCAGCCGCTGTTCACCAGCCGGGTGGTCCGCCGCGGCACCGACGCGACCGTGCTCGCCTACGGCCCGACCGTGAAGACCGCCATGGCGGCGGCCGAGGCGGCGGCGACCGACGGCACCTCGCTCGAGGTCATCGACCTGCGCACGCTGAGTCCGCTCGACATGGGCCCGGTCTTCGAGTCCGTACGACGCACGGGGCACGCGGTGGTCTGCCACGAGGCCCACGTCAACCTCGGCATGGGCTCGGAGCTGGCCTCGCGCATCCAGGAGGAGTGCTTCTACTCCCTGGAGGCGCCGGTGCTGCGGGTCGGCGGGTTCGACACGCCGTACCCCGCCTCGCGCATCGAGGAGGACTTCCTGCCCGACCTGGACCGCGTCCTCGACGCGGTCGACCGGACGCTGGCGTACTGACAACTGGGCTCTCACCCGGTGGTCGAGCAGCTGTCGCGGGACCACCAACGCGGAAAGGAATGACATGGCCGACTACCTGCTGCCCGACGTGGGCGAGGGCCTGACCGAGGCCGAGATCGTGGCCTGGCGGGTCAAGGAGGGCGACACCGTCGAGATCAACGACATCGTTGTGGAGATCGAGACCGCGAAGTCGCTCGTCGAGCTGCCGTCCCCGTTCGCCGGCGTGGTGACCGCCCTGCTGGTGCCCGAGGGCGAGACCGTGCCCGTCGGCACGCCGATCATCTCGATCGGCGCGGCAGGGGAGGCCCCGGCCGAGACGCCGCCGCCCAAGCACGCGGCCCCCGCGCCGGCCGACCTCGGTGAGATCGACCTGTCCAACCCGGCGGCCAGCGGTGGCGGCGAGGGCGAGAGCCTGGTCGGTCGCAACAAGGCCGACCGCGGACCGGTCCGCCGGCCGCGCAAGGGCGCAGCGTCACCGTCCAGCGACGCCGGTGCCGCGAGCCAGATGCAGCTCCAGGGGGCGTTCGCCCCCGGAGGTGCCCAGTCGCAGGACGTCGCCGAGGCCGACGAGCCTGCCGTCCCCGCGACCCCGGTGACCGAGCCCGCGCCGGCCTCGGTGCATGTCCTGGCCAAGCCGCCGGTTCGCAAGCTGGCCAAGGACCTCGGCGTCGACCTGACCGCGGTCACCCCGACCGGCCCCAACGGCACGGTCAGCCGCGAGGACGTGCAGGCCGCGGCCTCCGGGACGTCATCCGCTCCGGCCGCAGTGGCGACCCCGTCGTACGACGCTGCGGAGCGCGAGCGGCGCGAGCCGATCAAGGGCGTGCGCAAGATGATGGGCCAGGCGATGGTCGACTCGGCCTTCACCGCCCCGCACGTCACCGAGTGGGTGACCGTCGACGTGACGCGCACGATGGAGTTCGTCGAGCGGCTGCGGCAGCACCGCGAGTTCCGCGACGTCAAGGTCTCCCCGCTGCTGGTGCTGGCGCGCGCGTGCATGCTCGCGATGCGGCGTACTCCGGAGGTCAACTCGTTCTGGGACGACAAGGCCCAGGAGATCGTCTACAAGAGCTACGTCAACCTCGGCATCGCGGCGGCCACGCCGCGCGGCCTGGTCGTGCCCAACATCAAGGACGCCGAGCGGCTGTCGCTGCGCGAGCTGGCTGTCGCGCTCGGTGCGCTCACCGCGACCGCGCGCGACGGGAAGACCCAGCCGGCCGAGATGTCGGGCGGCACCTTCACGATCACCAACGTGGGGGTCTTCGGGGTTGACTCCGGCACGCCGATCATCAACCCGGGGGAGTCGGCGATCCTCTGCTTCGGTGCGGTCCGCAAGCAGCCGTGGGTGGTCAGCACAGACGCGGGCGACGAGATCGCGATCCGTCAGGTGACCCAGCTGGCGCTGTCCTTCGACCACCGTCACGTCGATGGCGAGAAGGGCTCGCGCTTCCTTGCCGATGTCGCCGCGATCATGGAGGACCCCGCCAGCGCGCTGCTGTTCTGAGCGCGCCGTCAGCTGCCGGTGGCCGTGTAGCGGAAGCCCAGGCCGTTGGCCACCGGACGCTGACGGCCGTCCGACGGCTGGTTGAGCACGCCGAGCGCACCAGCGGGACTCCGCGCCACCATGGTCGACGACCCGCCTCCGTCGAGGTTGAGGGCGTCCTCGTCCCCGAGCGAGCGCATCAGCCGGGCCAGCTGGACCAGGGTCATGCCGCGGCTGCTCGCGGTGCGGCCGTCCACCACGACGAGGTGGATGCGCCGTAGCTCCCGGTCGACCCCGATGGCGGTGCGCGGGTGCAGCTGCCCGTTGTCGGAGGTGGTCCGGACCCCGTTGCGCAGCAGCTGCGCGCTGCCACTGACCGCGACCCGGGCAGTGAGCGTGTCGCTCATGACGACTCGCACACGCTGTCCGACCCTCAGCGCTCGCAGGGCGAGAGCGCCGTTGCGTCGCCCGATCAGCAGGTGACCGTTGATCGTGGCCCCACGCGAGAGGACGCGGCGGCTCGAGCGCACGATGCCTGCCCTGATGACCACCTGGTGCACCCGTCCCTTGCCGTGCACGACGCGTGGGCCCGGTGACCGTCCCCACCGGGCGTCGTAGATGCCGATGCCGCGGGCCGCGACCGATGGGGAGTTGTAGTTGCTCACCGCGATCGGTCGACCGCCGCGCGGGAGGAGTTGAGCCACCAGCCGGTCCTGGACGATCCGGGCGGCGCCCCGGGCGTCGACGACGAAGGTGGAGTTCCAGCCCGATCGCGGCGCATGGAGCAGTCGCCGAGCGCGGTCGACCCCGACGCCGAGCGGGGCCCCGGTGTCGGCGATGTCGAAGAAGTCGCCGTTCACGCCGGCAACGGCGCGGTCGCTGCGCAGCAACGACGACAGCGGGCCGCGTGACGTCACCCGAGGTCCTCCGGCCAGGTCGAGCACGAGGCCGGGCTGGTCCATCTGCGCGGTCAGGACGTGCACCCGCACCGGGCCCTGCGCCTCGGTACGCGTCCAGCTCGAGTACTCCAGCCCGGGGGCGACCGTCCATGACCTGGGCGGCGGCGGCGGCGTGGGGGCGGCGTCGAGCCGTGCGCCTCGGAGCTGGTCCAGCGTCGGGCCACGCAACCCGTCCGAGCTGTGCACCGTGGGCCCGGAACCGCCGGCTCCTGCGGTGACCTGGGCTGCGGCGACGTACTCGGACGTCGGGTGGGAGGTCAGGGAGAGCGCGGCGAGCAGCGTCGCCGCCGCCCACGTCGCGCTGCGCAGCATGC
>DASSLA010000089.1:0-18735 GCA_035689885.1 Marmoricola sp.
GCCGCAGCCGCTGGACCGGGACGAGCCGCGCCGGGTGGCCGAGTCGGTGCAGGCGATGGGCCTGCGCTACGCCACGATCACCGGCGTCGCGCGCGACGACCTCCCCGACGGCGGCGCGTGGCTCTACGCCGAGACGGTGCGGGCGATCCACGCACTCAACCCGGGCACCGGGGTCGAGAACCTCGTCCCGGACTTCAACGGCAAGCCGGACCTGCTGACCGAGGTCTTCGAGTCGCGTCCCGAGGTGTTGGCCCACAACGTCGAGACCGTGCCGCGGATCTTCAAGCGGATCCGGCCGGCGTTCCGCTACGACCGGTCCCTCGACGTGCTCACCCAGGCGCGCGACTTCGGGCTGGTCACCAAGTCCAACCTGATCCTCGGGATGGGCGAGACCCGCGAGGAGGTCAGCCAGGCGCTGACCGACCTGCACGACGCCGGCTGCGAGCTGATCACCATCACGCAGTACCTCCGCCCCTCGGTGCGCCACCACCCGGTGGAGCGCTGGGTCAAGCCGCAGGAGTTCGTCGAGCTGGCCGAGGAGGCCGAGGAGATCGGCTTCGCCGGCGTGATGAGCGGCCCGCTCGTGCGCTCGTCGTACCGTGCCGGCCGGCTGTACAAGCAGGCGATGGAGGCCCGCGACCTGCGCGGCGAGGTCACCGCCCGCGCCTGAGCTTCTGAGAGACTGAAGAGCTCCCCCACCGACCCACGAAGGCAACGACTCAGATGGCGAAGCAGGACCCGAAGAAGGCCCGGAAGACCAAGAAGGTCAAGGACCCGAACAAGCCCGGTCGGATCAAGCAGATCCGGCAGAGCTACACCATGACCAAGCAGACCGACCCCAAGATCGGGCTGATCCTCCTCGGGGTCTTCCTGCTGGCCGGGCTGGCGGCCTTCGCGGTGATGCTGCTCGTCTTCAACTCGCTCTACTTCCCGATCCTCTTCGGCGTCCTCACTGGCATCCTGGCGGCGCTGATCGTGTTCGGCCGGCGCGCGCAGAAGTCCGCGCTCAGCCAGATCGAGGGCAAGCCGGGCGCCGCTGCGGCCGCCCTCGGCATGCTGCGCCGCGGCTGGAAGACCGAGCCCGCGATCGCGGTCAACCGGCAGCAGGACGTCGTGACCCGCGTGGTCGGGCCTCCCGGCATCGTGCTGATCGGCGAGGGCAACCCCAACCGGCTGCGGCCGATGCTCACCGCCGAGCGCCGCAAGCACGAGCGGGTCGCGCGGGAGACCCCGATCCACGAGGTGCTGGTCGGACGCGACGAGGGCCAGGTGCCGCTGCCCAAGCTCACCAAGCACGTCACCAAGCTGGGCCGCAACCTCAAGCCCGCCGAGATGACCGACGTGCTCGCGCGCATCAAGGCGCTGGACGCCAACCGCTCCAACATCCCGATGCCCAAGGGCCCGGTGCCGACCAGCATGAAGGGGATGCGCGGCAACCTCCGCGGTCGCTGAGAGAGTCCGGTCCTCTTGGGGGGCCCTCAGCCGGCCTGCGGCCGGAAGGCCGCGCTCCCGGTCCAGATGTCGTGCAGTCCGCGACCACTGTCAGGCTTGAACACCAGCGGCGGGATCACCAGACAGATCAGCACGGTGCGCAGCAACGCCCGGAGCAGGCCGAGGGGCTGCCCATCCAGGCGCAGCACCCGGATCCCGAGCAGCAGCTGGCCGAACGAGCCACCGGCGAGCCCGGTGAGGACCGTGGTCACCCCGGCGAACACGAGCAGCACCCAGCGGCTCGAGCCGGACTCGGGGTCGAGGTACTCCCCCAGCCCGACGAACCCGATCGTGATCAGCGTCGCGACGGCCCAGTCGATGAACAGCGCGGCGATCCGGCGCGGCCAGGATGCGTAGTCGGCGGGCGCGGCGGTCACGGGCGCGACCCTATCGAGGGTGCTTCGCAGGTCACCGGGCGGTCGCCTGTTACATCGGTGAAACAATGTCGATACGGTCGTGCAACGGCCGAAACATAGGTTCGCGTCGTCGCGCAGGCAGCTCCGCCAGCGCGACTGCTCACCATTTTCATGCGGTCGCGCCGGCGGCCAAGGAGGACGAATGTTCCAGAACAGCGACGAGCTGCTGAGCTTCATCAAGGACGAGGGCATCGAGATGGTCGACGTCCGGTTCTGCGACCTGCCGGGCGTCATGCAGCACTTCACGGTGCCGGTCTCCTCGTTCGACGAGTCGGTCTTCGAGGACGGTCTCAGCTTCGACGGCTCGTCGATCCGCGGGTTCCAGGCCATCCACGAGTCCGACATGTCGCTGTTCCCGGACCCCACCACGGCGTACGTCGACCCGTTCCGGGTGTCGAAGACCCTGGTGGTGAACTTCTTCATCCACGACCCGATCACCGGCGAGGCCTACTCCCGCGACCCGCGCAACATCGCGCGCAAGGCGATGGCCTATCTCGGCAGCACCGGCATCGGCGACACCGCCTACTTCGCGCCGGAGGCCGAGTTCTACGTCTTCGACCAGGTGCGCTTCGCGACCTCGGCCAACGAGGGCTTCTACCACATCGACTCCGAGGCGGGTGCCTGGAACTCCGGCGCCGAGTCGACCGAGGGTCGGCCCAACCGCGGCTACAAGGTGAAGTACAAGGGCGGCTACTTCCCGGTGGCGCCGTACGACCACTTCGGTGAGCTGCGCGACGAGATGGTCAAGGAGCTGGAGGCCTCCGGCCTCATCGTCGAGCGGGCCCACCACGAGGTCGGCACCGCCGGCCAGGCCGAGATCAACTACAAGTTCGACGAGTTGCTCAAGGCCGCCGACGACGTGATGAAGTTCAAGTACATCATCAAGAACGTCGCCTGGCGCAACGGCAAGTCGGCCACCTTCATGCCCAAGCCGATCTTCGGCGACAACGGCTCCGGCATGCACTGCCACCAGTCGATCTGGAACGAGGGCGAGCCGCTGTTCTACGACGAGACCGGGTACGCCGGGCTCTCCGACACCGCGCGCCACTACATCGGCGGCATCCTCAAGCACGCGCCGTCGCTGCTGGCCTTCACCAACCCCACGGTGAACTCCTACCACCGGCTCGTGCCCGGCTTCGAGGCTCCGGTCAGCCTGGTCTACAGCCAGCGCAACCGCTCGGCCTGCGTGCGGATCCCGATCACCGGCTCGAACCCGAAGGCCAAGCGCATCGAGTTCCGCTGCCCCGACCCGTCGGCCAACCCCTACCTGGCGTTCTCGGCGCTGCTGCTGGCCGGCCTCGACGGGATCCAGAACAAGCTGGAGCCGCCGGAGCCCATCGACAAGGACATCTACGAGCTGCCGCCGGACGAGATGGCCGACATCGACCAGGTGCCGACCTCCCTCAACGCGGTGCTCGACTCCCTCGAGGCCGACCACGACTTCCTCACCGTGGGCAACGTCTTCACGCCCGACCTGATCGAGACGTGGATCGAGTACAAGCGCGAGAACGAGATCATGCCGGTGCAGCAGCGACCGCACCCGCACGAGTTCGAGCTGTATTACGACATATAGTCACCTGTGCACGTAAAGCTCGAACTCACCGTTCGAGCACGAGGGCCTCGGCTTTGCCGGGGCCCTCGTTGCGTTCGCATTTCGACGCCGCACATCAGGGCCCTGCCACTCCCCCGTGCCGGCAGCCGAGGTGTCCGCTCATGCCGAGGGTCGGGCTGTTGCGTCGGTCGTAGACGGACGTACCAAACCCGCTCTTGGCAGCCGCCAGCACGCTCGGCTCGTCGTTGACCCGAGAGGTTCGGTCCGCGCGCCTACTACGAACTTGCTGCCCGACCCTGCCGCGACGAGCTCGGTCATGCCGATGTGCGCGTGCTTGAGCCGAGTGCCACTGGGCACCGGAACGGATGCGTGGGCGCCTCCGCAAGGCGGGAGCTCGCGAGGAGCGAGGCCCGTGACCCCTCGGCGTTTCCACCGGAGACCTATCTGGGTGCCCCAAGGGCACCTCTACGGGGGGCGTGCCGAGGGGGCGGGGCGGGGAATCGCTCCTGCGTCAGGTCCCTCGGTGCTCGGCATACGTACGGTCATCGTGGTGCCTCGTCCGGGGGTCGAGTCGATGTCCAAGGTCGCCTGGTGGGCGGTGAGGATGGCGCGGACGATCGCCAGGCCCAGACCGCTTCCGGGAACGGCACGCTCGTTTGCCTCCGAGGTGCGGAAGAACCGCTTCCCGAGGTGCTCATGGTCAGCTTCGCCAATGCCGATGCCGGTGTCGCGTACGCGGAGTACCGCCTCGTCGCCCTCGACGGAGACAGTGATGTCGATCGTGCCGCCGTCGGGGGTGAACTTGATGGCGTTGCTGCCCAGATTGGCCACGACGCCTTCCAGGGCGTCCGGGTCGCCCATCACCGGCACTGCCTGGTCCGGGGTGTGCAGGCGAAGAGTGAGGTAGCGGTCCTTGGGGACCTGCTCGAGAGCGTCCCACGCGTGACGGGCGACCTGGGCGAGGTCGGTGGGGACGAGGGTCGTGGTGAGACCGGACCGTGCCTGGTCCAGCCGCAGGAGTTTGTCGACGAGCGAGACCAGCCGGTCACTGTTGCGCATCACCTTCTTCAGGGCGTCGGCCTGGGCGCTGCTGAGCTCGCCGAGGTCGCCCTCGGCCAGCAGTTCGCTGTAGCCGCGGATCGATGCGATGGGTGTGCGCAGTTCGTGGCTGATCGTGGAGACGACCTCGTCCTTGACCCGATCGGCCTCCTGAAGCTTCCTCAACGAAGCTTGTTCCCGCTGCAGCGCTGACGTGAGGGCGCGTTCGCGGCGCACCCGCAGATCCGCCAGCAGCACCGCAATCCCGCCGAACACACCCATGACGACCACCCGGACCCACCACTCAGCCGTCGCGACGTCCTGGTTCCAGGTCCCCGCTAACCCAACCGCGACCACCGACAACGCTGCGATCACACCGGTGCGGGCCGGCGTCGTCAGCGCACTGGCGGCAAACGGGGCGATCGCGAAAGCGGAGGTGATGACGACCGTCGGCGGCAGCAGGGCGTCCCCGACGACGCCGGCACAGAGCAGCGCGAACGGCACAACGAGCTCCAACAAGAGGCGCCACCGGCGCCCCCGCCAGCCGGCCTCGCTCTCGACCACAAACACGACCACGATTATGTCGGGAGGCAGCCATACGGTCCGCCCATCTGCGCAAATAGCGTGCGCTGCCGCTGCCGCTGCCGGTGCGGAGCGTCCGACCGCGCCGCTGTCTGTGCCTCAATCGATTCAGCTACGCCCCACACACGATCTTTTCCGCAACAACTCCGACCAACCAGGCGGAATCTGCGGTTGTGATGCCCCCAAGGCGTGCAGACCCTGCCGCCGCGGTCAAGCGTGCACGGCCGTCGCGCCGTTTCGTCGCGCCGTCCGGCGAGATTCCCATCACGGCCCGAGCCACGAGCATCTGCGCCGCAAGCACGGCTCGCAGCCTGGTTCGGCGTGTGGCGCGTGCAGGTCAGTGCCGGTGGCCGCGCTCGTCCTCGGAGCCACCCGACTGGTGCTCCTGGTGGCCGAGCTCCTCCGTTACTGCGCGCGGCTCCAGTCGGCCGAGAGCGACCCGGATCACCTGGTCACCAGGGGCCGCGTACTCCACGAAGTAGCGGCCCGCCGGCAGGTCGGCCAGGTCGAACCAGACCTGCCCGTCGATGCTGCTGCCTCCGCGCAGCCGGTCGGCGGCGAGCGTCGATCCTGCGACGGGCTGGATGTGGCCGGGGCTTCCGGCGTGGACCAGACGGAGGCGTCGCGGGTCGTAGCGAACGCCGCCCTGCGCCTGGGTGTTGACGAAGCGAACCCAGACCTGGAGCTGGTCGGCCCCGTTGGTGCCCGCGTGCTGGGCGACGGTGGGCGGTCCCTGGGTGTCCGGGACGAACGTCTTGCGTGCGCGCGTAACGGTGAAGCTGCCGTAGCTCGTCTCGACGGCTTCACCGACCGCGGCGGACCCCGAGCCGCCTGCCGCTCCTTCGCGGATCTGCCAGGTAGCCACGACGACACCCACCACGGCGAGGGTGACCACCGTGATGACCACCAGCAGGCGGCCCACCTGCCCGAGCAGGTGAGCTCGGCCGCTGCTGCGCTGCTTCACTGCGCTGGTCATCGTGCCGGGAGGGGCTTGAGGTCGGGCTGCGAGGCACCGTGGACCCTGATCAGGCCCCAGATACCGCCTTGCAGCATGTGCATGAAGTTCCGGTCGCCGTACAGGTAGTCACCGGCCCGCCCGTCCTGCAGGCAGGTCGGCGTCATGCTCGTCGCGAAGAGCGGGGTGTTGCTGCCGGCACAGATGCCTTCGTTGAAGGCTCGACCGGTGTTCACACCACCCTGCCCGTTGATGATGTTGGTGTTGCTGTCGTTCAGCTCGTACCGCCAGTTGTGGCCGAAGATTCCCCACGTGTGCACCCGAGGCAGGTCCGAGCTGTTCAGCACGCGCACCATGGTCGGGTCGTTGGGGTAGGCCCGGAAGACTGGCGTGGCTGGGTCGCCGTGCACCGGGGAGCTGAACACGTCGGCCACGTCGCCTGCGGCGCCGAGCCGGTTGTCGAACGGCTCGTTGCGGTAGTTGACGCCGACCTCGCCCATGTCCTCGTTGTCGGGCAGGCCACCGGGCGCGTCACCTCGCACGCTGTCCGGGACCTGGACACCGTTCCGGTCGTACAGGTTGAGCCCGTCCTGCACGTCGACGACGAACTCGCGGTAGGACCTGACGGCTCCCGTCGAGTCGACGTACTTGACCACGGCCTGCTCTCCGGAGGGGAGCGCGGTCAGGTCCTTCGGGTTCAGGTACGACGCACCCTTCGGCTCGACGACCAGACCGCCCCAGGCACCGTGGTGCCGGTTGGTGCGCAGGTTGCCGTAGTCGGCCAGGTTGGCCACGCCGATGTTCTTGGTGTCGACGTAGTACTTGTACGTGTAGGTCCGAACCGGCGCCAGCGTGGTGTCCCAGTTGTACCCCACCGCGCTGCCCGAGCTGCTGGTCTCGTAGTACCTCACGAGTCCGGAGGCGTGGATCGAGGCCCGGTTGCCGACCGGCCACGAGGGCACCACGTTCCGCACCGTGCCGTCGGCGCCGCGGACCGCGACGGTCGAGAGGCCGGTCCCGGCGATGTTCTCCACCGGGTTGATCGGATCGCCCGGCTCCAGGACGGTGCCGGTGGCGGGCAGCCGGTTGGTCAGGACGATGTTCAGGCAGTCGCCCTCGTTGGCCCTGATGAACAACGGCTTGAGCTCGACCCCCGGCTTGGGCTTGCCCGTGGCGTCCAGCTGGTTGTTCAGCACGTACATCACGCCGTTGGGGTCGTTGTCACCGGCCTTGTTGTAGGTGATCTTCGTCTTGATCAGGCTGATGTTGTAGGCCTTCGTCGGCGCGCCCGTCGGGCACGGCTTCGGCGTGTCGGGCGCCGCCGTCAGTGCGCCATTGGGCCTGACGGCCGGCCACTCCTGACCGGCGGTACCGGTGGGCGGTGCCGCGTTGGTGGGCAGGGGCTGCAGGTCGGGCACCCGCTTCGCCGGGATCCGGAAGATGCCCCACATGCCCATCCAGAGGTCGTTGAGCGGCTGGGAGCTGTACAGGTAGTCGCCCGGCGCACCGGCACCGCCCGGCAGCACGAACGTCGAGCCGTTGTCGGTCTGGCCCGCCTCTCGTGCCTTCTCGATCGCCTGGTTCTTCGTGCCACGCTTGACGACCTGGGTGCCGCTGACCTCGAAGTTGAAGAACTCCGCGATCATGACGAACTGCGAGTCGTAGAGGTTCGAGTTCGGGTCATCGGGCTCGTGCAGCCACCGGTGGCCGGCGAGGTTGAAGTTGTGCCCTTCCTCGTGGGCGCCGCCCATGAACCGGAAGATGACCGGGTCACCCTGGTAGGCGCGGAAGATCGGGGTCGACGGATCACCGTGCACCGCTGAGCTGAACACGTACGCCGGCTCCCGCTTCTGTCCCGTGCTCTCGGAGTTGACCCGCACCGGGAAGGGCTCGTTGCGGTAGTTGATCGCCATGCCGCCCTGGTCGGCGCCGTACTGGTCCGGGTGCGCCGGCGGGTTGATCGCCTGGCCCGCTGCGTCGTACATCGGCACGAAGTCGGAGTAGTTCACGGTGAACTCACGGAAGCTCGGACCGTTCGGGACCCTCACGTCGGCGACCGATCCGACGCCGTAGCAGGCAGGCTCGCTGGCTCCGGCCTGTGGCGCCGCTGCGAGCCCGAGGCCCTTGCAGTACGGCGGGACCAGCTTGGTGCCGTCGCGGGGATCGGTCCACACCGAGGTGACCGGCTCACCGTTCAGGGCGGCCCAGAGCCCGTGCTGCTGGTGCGTGTTCGGGTTCTGGTGATCGTGGAAGTAGATGGTGCGCAGCGCGACGTCCACGAACCAGCGGTAGTTGTAGGTCTGCCCCACCATCGGTGCCTGGACGTAGTTCCAGCCGATCGAGGTGCCGTCGGTGGCGAGCTCGTCGAACCGCACCAGGTGCACGTGCGTGCTGATCTCGGTCATCAACGTGGGCGGGTGGAACGCGTTACCACCTGGGTCGTGCACGTCGACCGGCACAGCCTTGTCGTCGTTGAGGTGCGTGGCGTTCGTCGTTCGCATGTTCACGCACTCACCCAGCCGGGCACGCAGGTTGTACGGCTCCGGTTGGACGGACCCGTTGTTGATCCGCTTCCGGATCTCGTCCGCCACCTCGATCGAGCTGCCCGGGTTCTTCGGGTCGCTCGGCGGCGCCTCGACGTACATCTTCCCGTCGGGGTCGTGCCAGCCGGCCTTGTTGTAGACGATCTTGGCGTCGATGGCGGTGGGGTGGTACTCCCGCACCGGCGCACCGGTCGGGCAGGGATCGAGGAAGAACGCACCGGGGACCGCGCTGGGTCCGTCGGCGTCGGCGCGCGTGACCATGTTGGTGCGTTCGAGGTCCGTGGTGACCGGGGAGGCGTAGTCGCGCACGGTGTCACCGGGTCGGCGCCAGTTCATGCCTGCTCCGGCGAATCGGTCTGCGACCACGGCGCCGGGGGCGCGGTAGGCGCGCTGGAGGTACTCGCCCTTGACGAACAGTGGGTAGCCGGGGTGTGCGGCGTCCGGCATGCCCGTGAGGCTGACCGAGGCGTTCGTGCTCGGGTTGGTCCCGTGCAGGTCGAAGTCGGGCAGCAGGAGCAGCGGCTCGATCGGCGTCGCGTCGGGGTACGTCCTCGGAACCGCGTCGGGCCACAGCGTGGCGTCCAGCGGTCGCTGCCGGTCGTAGACGCGCAGCGCCGCCCAGAAGCCCTGGGCGAAGTGCGGGTAGAGGTGGCAGTGGAAGACCTGGTCGCCGTTGCTGGCCTTGGTGATGGCGAGTGCCGCCAGGTCTGGCCGCCCAGCGGCGACCCACTCGGCCATGCCCATGGCCGGCGAGCCGGGCGTGGCCGGGTCGTTGGTGATCGCCTCTCCGGCGCCGCCCTCGTAGTCGAGGTCGAATGTCTGGCCCGGGCCGATCGACTGGACGTCGAGTCGCGTCGACAGCGGGTCCTTGGGCTCCTGCCGCCACCGGTTGGTGTGCTGGTGGAACGGGTGGGTCTCCATCACGCCCGCATGGATCAGCCGCACGTGCGTCGGGTCTCCGCGGTAGGCCTTCGGGAGCAGCGCGTCGCTGAGCACCTCGATGTGCCCGCGGGTGCCTTGGTCGTCCACCGTCGCGGGCGATCCGGCCGTTCCGTCCACGGTCAGGGCACTGCCGTCGACGCGGAGGTCGACGTCACGCCCGGCGAAGTGCTGTCCGAATGCGATCTTGAACGAACCGGCACTGCCAGTCACCTCGATGTCTCCGGTCGCGAGGTCGGCCCAGGGCAGCACCTTGAGACCCATCAAGGCCTCCTGGACGTCCGCGGCTGTGGCGTTCCAGGGCAACGGGTCGGTGGTGGTCCGCTCGCCGCGGAACCGCACCTTGGTGGTGTCCACCGACTTCTGGTCGGCCGTCAGCGGTCCGACCAGCGTGGGGTCCTTCAAGGTGAGACTGAAGGTGCCCCCGTTGGCGCCACCCAGTGACAACATGTCGGTCTCGTCGTGGGCCTTGGTGATCTTGCCTTGGTCACCGAACGCCCAGGACTGCAGGTGCGACTCCTCCCCGAGGCAGGAGGACAGCTCGTGGTCACGGCCCAGCCGGTCGGCGTTCTCGGCCTCGGTCTGGTCGTTGGTGTAGCCGTCGCAGAAGTGGTCCTGGGGAAGGATCACCGTGCCGTTGGGCAACGTGACCGTCTTCCCTGCGCGGTGGTCGAGCACGGCCCGCAGCCGGTTGCGCAGCGGCTCGGTGCGGTAGTTGAAGCCGAACGACGGGTCCGGCAGCCCGGTGGTCGGGAAGGTCGGCGGTTTGCCCTCGGGGTCGAGGACGCCCTCGGGCTCGTCGAGGAAGACCAGCCCGACGTCGCGGAAGTCGTCGGCGACGCCGGGACCGCGGGCGTCGGCGTAGACCGGCGCGCCGATGGCGTGTCCGTCGGGCGCGAGGAGGTTGTCACCAGTTCTCGGGTCGTGCCAGCTGAAGCGCTTGGGCAGCACGACGAGCCCGCCGTAGAGGCCGTGGCTGGTGGTGTCCTCGGTGGTCGGAGTGCGCTGGAAGTCGGTGCCCGACCCGTAGTCGTTGATCGGGAACTGCCCCTCGCGCTCGGCGTACCAGGTGTACGTGCGCTCGGCACCCGTCGCGACGGTCGAGTCGTCGTTGTTGCCGATCCGAGCGCCGTCGCTCGCCTCCGCGCCGGTCACGGCCTTGGCGACTCCGTCGACGTGCATGCCGACTCGGCGTCCTGGGATCGCGTTGGTGAACGTCACCTTGATGCAGTCACCGACCGCGGCGCGCATCACCAAGGGCGTGGCTCGGCCGGGCTCCGCCCTCAGCTGCTGGAGACTCGGGGACGCGTCGCCGTTGCCGAGGGCGTACATCATGCCGTCGGGGATGTGGTCCCCCCAACCGTTCAGCGGCAGGTCAAGCTGGATCGCGCGGACGTCGTACTGGATGACTCGTGCCGTCGCCGGGCAGACGCCGGCGACGGGAGCCGCCTCGGCCGGGGTGGTCGCCGCCAGCTGGACGAAGGACGACATCACGACCGCGATCACCGAGCCGGCCGCGACCACGGCGCGGCGCAGGCGACGCGGTGTCCACGGGCGCAGGGCCGGGATCCGAGCGGGTCGTCGCACGACCGGCAGGTGGACGTGCCTCAGCAGCCCGGCGGCCACCAGACAGATCGGGAGAGCGACGGTCGCGTCGCGGATTCCCGCCGCCACGAGTGCAGACGAGCTGGGACGGCTGCCCAGCAACGCCAGCGCGGGCTCCGCAACCCCGAGCGACACCGCTGTGGCGAACGCCGTCGCCATGGATGCGCACACGGGGTCCCGGAGCCGGTCGCACACAAGCGCGAGCACGACGACCAGCGGGACGACGATGCTGAGCTGGCCGGCCAGCTTCACAGCACCGGTGATCGGTGCCACCTGCTGCCACCCGATCGCGTGGTGGAAGACCGACAGCCACGCCAGACCCAGCGCGGCCGCGACCAGCGCCCGATGGACGGCACTCCGCCGCTCGCCTCCGCCCCACCCAGGGAGACGTGTGTTGGCCACTACCTGAAACAGCTTGACGTCCATCTCGGACACCACCCTCGTAGAATGGGTCAATCCCCCACTGCGACGCTGCTGCAACCGACCCCCCGATCGGCGGGATGCTGCCAACGACTTCGGCTACGGCTGGAGTGCGCGGCCTTTCCGAAAGGCTGTCCTCGGAGCTCGGTCCTCAGCAGAGACAGGCGGCCCCGCCGCTCCGGTCCATGGTCCCGAGCCACCATGAATCGGACCGATGCTCGAGTCGGATGACCCGTTTCGACTGGGCAGCAGGCCCGAGAATGCGCGCCCTTGCACGTCCCGGCCTAGACCCCCTCCCCAGTCCTGCCGCTGCGTCCTGGCGTCCCTGCGCGCCGCGACTCGTGCGACGGCGGCCCTTGCGACGACTTCGCGTGCGCGCTGGGCAGCCCGCTAGGACGTCGGCTTTGTGGCCGCCGCGTCAGGCTGGGCGCTCGCCGGAGCCTCCGTCGGGGTGTCGCCGGTTGCCGGGCATACGGGAGCGGTCCCCGGGGAGGTCGGGTCCGCGGAAGCCGCCGGGTCCACGGGCGTCGACTCGACCAAGGTCAGGCAATCCTCCTGTGGAGGGGCGGGCTGCTGTGCCGGCGTCGGCTCGTTGGGGGGCGGCGCCTGATTGGTTGGCGTCGGGTCCGCAGCAGTCGGCGCGTCCGCGCCAGTGCTCGAAGGCGGCACGGGGTTCTGCGAGACCGGTGCGCCGGCGTCCGGCCGGTTGACCGGCGTCTGTGAGGCCGATGCTGACGGTGCAGCGCGGACGGGCCCGGAGCCGGCGGACGAGGACGGCGACGCTGACGGCGACGCTGACGGCGACGCTGACGGCGACGGTCCCGCGGCAGCGGCGCCGGGCTTCTTGCCGGACTCCTTCATCTCGCCGTGCGGCCCGGTCCTGTCGCCCGGTTGCGTGCCGTGCCGCTTGGCAAGAACCTGTCCGGCTGCGGGCATGTCGGCACTGACGGTCCCGCTCGACCGCAGGGCGTGCGCCGTGCGTGCGCTGGTCATGTGGACGCGACTGATGGCCTGCTGGTAGGCGGAGGCGAGGTGGAGGAGCGGTGTTTCGCCCTGAGCCGGGTCGAGCAGTTGATTGTCGAAGGTGTTCTTCCACGCCAGCACCAGCTCGACGTACGAGTCGGAGTGGTTGTAGGCGTAGATCGCGCTGCGGAGCCCCATGTCGCTCGCCAGATCGGCACCAACGGAGCAGAGGTAGACCATCGCAGCGCCAGCTGCGTCCTCGATGTCCTGAGGGTGCCGTTCGCCGTCACCGTCGAGGTCGACGCCGGCCAGTCGCCAGGTGCTCGGGATGAGCTGAAGCGGACCGACGGCACGGTCCCAGGTCTTGTCGCCGTCCCAGGCGCCGCCGTCGGTGTCAGGGATGGCGGAGGAGCCGCCGGCGCCGTTCAGGACCGGCCCGAGGACCGGCGGGACAGGTCGGTGGTCGGAGTCCAACCGTCGACCGGCGAGGTTGCCGGACTCGACCTGCCCGATCGCCGCCAGCAGGGACACGTCGAGATTGCAGGACCTCGGGGCCACGGATGCTGCCACCTGGTAGGCGGTCAGCACGACGTCTCCGACAGTTGTCGGGCCGTTGGTGCGGTGCGGGTACGCCATGTGCGAGCGCCCGACGGTGGCAGTCGCGGTGCGGCGTACGACGACCGGGTCGTCCGTCTCAGCCGATGCGAGCGCGACCGCGGTCGCCGTCGATGCCGACGTCGGAGACGCAGCGCCGCCCGACATCGGTGCCGCGGGTCCCGCCGCGACCTGACCGAGCGCGAGCGAACCCGGCACCCACCAGAGAAGTGTCGAGCAGAGCAGACCTGTGACCAGGCGTCGGTTCACCGTGTCGACCTTGAGCGTGCGCCTCGTCGTCAAGAGTTCCACGACCCTCACCCCCTACCGTCAGGCGTGGCGACACGGTTCGAAGGTTCCGCACCGCTGCCGGAGCCCCCGGCCTCCCCCGCCCCGCGACGAGTCGAACTGCCCTTCTCCCAAACCATCCTTGCCCGAGGCCGTCCGTACCAGAGCCGATCGACCCCGTCGCCGTGGTCCTTGGCACCGGACCCGGCAAGACGGACAGCGGCGAGAAATAGCCCCGACCCGTCACGACACGGGGGTCCCCAGCGTGGGGGCGGTTCGTCGGTTCAGGACCTGGCCTGCAACGGCACGTCGACCCGCCGCTGCAGCTCGTCGACGGTGATCCCCCACGTCTCTCGGACGACCACCCGGTCGCCACCGAGCTCGAAGACGCCGTGGTCGGTGTAGACCCGGCTGACGCAGCCGGCGCCGGTGAGCGGATAGGTGCACGACGGGACCAGCTTGGGCGAGCCGTCCTTGCCGAACAGCTTCATCATCACGAGGACGTCCTTGGCGCCGATGGCGAGATCCATCGCGCCGCCGACGGCGGGGATGTCGTCGGGACGGCCGGTGTGCCAGTTGGCGAGGTCGCCGTTGGCGGCGACCTGGTAGGCGCCGAGCACGCAGACGTCGAGATGGCCGCCGCGCATCATCGCGAACGAGTCGGCGTGGTGGAAGTACGACGCCCCGGGCAGCTCGGTCACCGGCACCTTGCCGGCGTTGGTGAGGTCGGGGTCTACCTCGTCCCCCTGTGCTGCCGGGCCCATGCCGAGCATGCCGTTCTCGGTGTGCAGGACCACGCCCTGCTCGGGCGAGAGGTGGTCGGCGACCCTGGTCGGCTGGCCGATGCCGAGGTTGACGAAGGAGCCGGCCGGGATGTGGGTGGCGATGAGGGCCGCGAGCTCGTCCGTCGAGAGCGGTCCGCGGTCGACGTGCTCGACTGTTGGGCCTCCAGCGGCGTTCGCCGTGCTCGCGGTGGTCATCGCACCCCCTGGACCGTGTAGTGACGGGCCTCGACCTGGACGACCCGGTCGACGTAGATGGACGGCGTGACGACGGCCTCGGGGTCGAGCGCCCCCGTGTCGACCACGTGCGTGACCTGGGCGATGGTCATGGCGGCGGCGGTCGCCATGACGGGTCCGAAGTTGCGGGCGGTCCTGCGGTAGACGAGGTTGCCCAGCCGGTCCGCCGTGTGCGCGGAGACCAGCGCGTAGTCACCCTTGATGGGGTACTCCAGCACGTACTCGCGACCGTCGATCACCCGGCTCTCCTTGCCCTCCGCCAGCGGCGTGCCGACCGCGGTCGGGCAGAAGAAGGCGCCGATGCCGGCGCCGGCGGCGCGCATCCGTTCGGCGAGGTTGCCCTGCGGCACCACCTCGAGCTCCACCCGGCCGGACCGGTAGAGCTCGTCGAAGACGTGGGAGTCGCTCTGCCGCGGGAACGAGCACAGCACCTTGCGGACGCGGCCGGCCTTGAGCAGCGCGGCGAGACCGACCTCCCCGTTGCCGGCGTTGTTGGCGACGATCGTCAGGTCCGTCGCGCCCTGACGGATCAGTGCGTCGATCAGGTCGAACGGCATCCCGGCGAGGCCGAACCCGCCGACCAGCACGGTCGAGCCGTCCTCGATCCCGGCGACCGCCTCGTCGGCGGTCTCGAGGAGTGCGGTGCGGCCCATCAGGAACCAGCCTCGACGTTCTCGAGGACCACGGCGAGGCCCTGGCCGACGCCGATGCAGATCGCCGCGACTCCCCAGCGCTGGTTGCGCTCGCGGAGCACCTTCGCGAGCGTGCCGGCGATCCGACCGCCGGAGGCGCCGAGCGGGTGGCCGAGCGCAATCGCGCCGCCGCGGGGGTTCACGATCTCCGGGTCGACCTTCCAGGCGTCGACGCACGCGAGCGACTGCACGGCGAAGGCCTCGTTCAGCTCGACCGCGCCGACCTGGTCCCAGGTGACGCCGGCCCTCGCGAGGGCCCGGTTGGCCGCCTCCACGGGGGCGTAGCCGAACTCGTGCGGGTCGAGGGCGAACGCCGCCCTACCGGCCACACGTGCCAGCGGCGCCGTACCGATCGTCTCGGCGGCGCCCTCGGAGCCCAGCAGCACGGACGACGCGCCGTCGCTCAGCGGGGAGGCGTTGCCGGCGGTGATCGTGCCGTCCCTGCGGAACACGGGCCTCAGCCCGGCCAGCTTGTCCGGGGTGCTGCCGGCGCGGATGCCCTCGTCGCGCTCCAGGTCGGTGCCCTCGACGGGGACCACGAGGTCGTCGTAGAAGCCGTTCTCCCACGCCTGGTGGGCGAGCTGGTGCGACCGGGCAGCGAACTCGTCCTGGCGTTCGCGGGAGATGCCGAACTTCTCCTGCAGCTGCTCGTTGGCCTCGCCGAGCGAGACCGTCCACTCCTTCGGCATCCTCGGGTTGACCAGGCGCCAGCCGAGCGTCGTCGACACAGCCGTGGCGTCGCCGGCGGGGAAGCCCTTCGCGGGCTTGGGCAGCACCCAGGGGGCGCGGGTCATCGACTCCACACCACCGGTGAGCACGACGTCCGCGTCGCCGGTCTCGATGGCACGGGAGCCGATCATCAGCGCGTCGAGGCTCGAGCCGCAGAGCCGGTTGACCGTCGTGGCGGGCACGCTGGTCGGCAGCCCGGCCAGCAGGACCGCCATCCGCCCCACGTTGCGGTTCTCCTCTCCCGCGCCGTTGGCGTTGCCCCACACCACGTCGTCGATCTCGGCGTGGTCGAGGCCCGGGGTCCGAGCCAGGACGGCGGAGACCACGTGCGCGGCGAGGTCGTCGGGACGGACGCGCGCGAGGGCGCCGTTGAACTTCCCGAAGGGCGTACGTGCGGCGGCGTAGACGAATGAGCTCACGCTGCGAAGGTATCCGAGCACTCCGCGGGTGGTCGCCCCCGCCGCTTGACCTTGACGCTGCGTCAAGGTTGCACAGTCGTGGCATGTCACCGACACCAGCCATCGAGATCGCCGGGATCACCAAGTCGTACGGCGAGAACTCGGTGCTCCGGGGCCTCGACCTCGACGTCGCACCGGGCACCATCACTGCCATGCTCGGCTCCAACGGGGCCGGCAAGACCACCCTGGTCAGGATCCTCGCCACCCTGTCGCGGGCCGACGGAGGCAACGCCACGGTCGACGGCTTCGACGTCGCCACCCAGGCGGCGCGGGTGCGGGGGTCGATCAGCCTCACCGGGCAGTTCGCTGCCGTCGACGAGATCCTGACCGGCCGCGAGAACCTGGTCCTCGTCGCCAAGTTGCGCCACGTCGGCGACCCGGGTCGTGTCGCCGACGACCTGCTCGCCCGGTTCTCCCTGACCGAGGCTGGCGGACGACGCGTGGCGACGTACTCCGGCGGCATGCGGCGCCGCCTCGACATCGCGATGAGCCTGGTCGGCACCCCTTCCGTCGTGTTCCTCGACGAGCCGACCACGGGTCTCGACCCGCGGGCACGCAACGAGGTGTGGGACGCCGTCCGGGAGCTGGCGCGAGGCGGCACCACGGTGCTGCTCACCACCCAGTACCTCGACGAGGCCGAACAGCTGGCCGACCGGATCGCGATCCTCCACCGCGGCCGCATCATCGTGGACGGCACCCTCGCCGAGCTCAAGGCGCTGCTCCCGCCTGCCGAGATCGAGTACGTCGAGAAGCAACCGAGCCTCGAGGACGTCTTCCTGGCCCTCGTCGACGAGTCACCCGTCAACGCCCTCCCCGACCCCGGGGCCGCCTCCGCGGCCCGCACCCACCAGTGAGGACACGATGAACAAGTACCTCATCACCGACACCGCCACCCTGACCGGGCGTTCCCTGCGACACGTCCTGCGCAGTCCCGACACGATCGTCACGACGGCCGTCACCCCTGTCGCGATGATGCTGCTGTTCGTCTACGTCTTCGGCGGTGCGATCGAGACCGGGCAGGACGGCAACTACGTGAACTACCTCCTGCCCGGCATCCTGCTGATCACCGTCGCCTCTGGCGTCGCCTACACGTCGTACCGGCTGTTCCTCGACATGCAGACCGGGATCTTCGAGCGTTTCCAGTCGATGCCGATCGCCCGATCGGCCACCTTGTGGAGCCACGTGCTGACGTCACTCGTGGCCAACCTGGTCTCCCTCGCGCTGGTGGTGCTCGTCGCGCTGGCGATGGGCTTCCGCTCCGGCGCGGGCGTGCTCGCCTGGCTCGCCGTGGTCGGCATCCTCGTGCTGTTCACGCTCGCGCTGACCTGGCTGGCGGTGGTCGCGGGCCTCGCTGCGAAGTCCACCGACGGCGCGGGCGGGTTCGCCTACCCGCTGCTGTTCCTGCCGTTCCTGAGCTCGGCGTTCGTGCCGACCGAGGGGATGCCCGGCCCGGTGCGCGCCTTCGCCGAGCACCAGCCGGTCACCTCCATCGTGGACACCCTGCGCAACCTGTACGCCGAGCAGCCGCTCGGCGACGCCGGGTGGCTCGCGCTCACGTGGTGTGTCGCCCTCCTCGTCGGTGCCTACGCCCTCGCCATGGCGGCCTACCGGCGCAAGCTCGCGTAGGCAGGCTGGCGGTCGCACGGCAGGATCGGGCTGGGCGAAGGAGGAACATGCTGACCATCAGCCAGCTCGCGGCGTACGCCGGAGTGACGGTGCGTGCGGTCCGGCACTACCACGCGAAGGGACTGCTGCCCGAGCCGGAGCGCGACCACTCCGGCTACCGGCGCTACGACGCCGCGGCGGTGGTCCGTCTGATCAGGATCCGTACCCTCGCCGAGGCCGGTGTCCCGCTCTCGCGGGTGCAGGAGCTGCTCGACGCGGACGACACCGCGTTCGCCGCCGCCATCGCCGAGATCGACCAGCGCCTGCGGGCCGAGATCCGCGAGCGGGAGCGCCACCGCAAGCGGATCGCGATGCTCGCGGCCGGCGACAGTCTCGCGCTGCCACCGGAGGCCGTCACCTACCTCGAGGCTCTGCGCGAGGCCGGGGTCTCGGACGAGATGGTCGACGCCGAGCGGGACGCGTGGATCCTGGTCGCCGCCCAGCTGCCGGAGCGGATGCTGTTCTACATGGAGATGAAGAGCCAGCAGCTCGACGACCCCCGCGTGCGCGAGCTCTACCGCGACCTCACCCAGGTGGTGCGGTGGGAGGCCGACGACCCGCGCCTGGACGACGTGGCGGACCGCCTGGCCGCCGAGTTCGAGACCGTCCCCGAGGACGCCTGGGACTCCGGAGCGCTCCCCGACGACCTGGCCGATCTGCTCGACGCAGTCTTCCTCGACTCGGTCCCGGGCGCCCGCCGGATCCTGCGCCGACTCGAGAAGCACGGGTGGACCGGGTGGACCAACATCCGCCCCACTCAGCCGGCGTCGCCCGCGGTCCGCCGCC